>CABZGR010000001.1 GCA_902525295.1 uncultured Pelagibacteraceae bacterium
ATAACTACACTTGCTGTTTTGTGTCCTACGCCAGGTAGCTCCTCTAACTCCTCAAAAGTCTTTGGAACTCTACCATTATATTTTTCTACTAAAGTTTTTGAAAGATTATAAACGCTCTTCGCTTTAATTCTAAAAATCCCAATACTTCTTATCAATTTTTCTATTTTCTTTCTTCCTAGCCTAACAAAATGCTGAGGTTTATTGTATTTTGGATAAATATTTTTTGTGACATTATTTACATTAACATCTGTACATTGAGCAGAAAGTAATACAGATATTAAAAGTGTAAATATATTTCTATGCTTTAATGGTATTGGTGTTGTTGGATAGGTTTTATTAAGTATTTTTAAAACTATTTTAGCCCTTTGAACTTCATTCATTATTTAAAATTCAGAAGATTTCTCATTGAATAAAGGCCTGGTTTTTTATTTATTAGCCATTTTGCAGCAGTTATTGCTCCTTCAGAATATAAAGCTCTATCAAAAGCTTCATGGTTTAGTGTTATAATTTCCTTTCCACTTGAAAAGGTAACTTCGTGTTCACCTATAATTTCACCTTTTCTGATTGAATTGAAATTAATTTTTTTTCCGTAAGGAAATTTTTTTTTATTTAAATATTTTTTTCCGATCATTTTATAAAAGTTTTTATTTTTTCCTACAGCAATTCCCTTTCCAAGCATCAAAGCTGTTCCAGATGGGTGATCTTTTTTATGTCTGTGATGTATTTCAAAAACCTTACTTAGATAATTATTACCTAGCGATGCTGATGTGATCTCAGTTAGGTACATGAGTAAATTTATCCCAAGGCTCATATTCCCTGCTTTTAAAATTGGAATTTTTTTAGAAAACTTTTTTATTAAATCCTCCTCTTTTTTAGTAAAACCTGTTGTTCCAATCACTACTTTTTTTTTAAGTTTTGTAGCTATTTTTAAAACTTCAAACGTACATTTTGGTATAGTGAAATCTATTATCACGTTTGCTTTACCAAGAGCTTTTTCAGTATTTAATTCTGGTTTAATCCCATTAATTTTTTTACTTATGAATCTATTTTCTGTAAGAGCAACCAACTTAGTAGACTTATCTTTTATAGCAGATTTAATGAGCTGTTGACCCATTCTTCCCATACATCCTGTTATGGCTAGATTAATTTTACCCATTATAATGGGTTAGATTAGCACTATTGATTAGTTTTTCCAGAAACTTTTAGCTTTTTGAAAGAATTTTTTAATACTTGGGTTAGACTTTTCATTTTCAATTTCTCTAAATTTTTCTAATAGTTCTTTTTGTTCTTTATTTAGTGATATTGGAACTTCAGTATTTACTTGTACATAAAGGTCTCCAAAATCATTCCCTCTCATGTGTGGCATACCTTTTCCTCTTAATCTAAATTGTTTTCCACTTTGTGTTCCTGCTGGAATTTTAATTTTAGCTTTACCACCGTCAATTGTTGGAATTTCAATCGATGTACCTAGAGCAGCATCAGCAATTGAAACTGGACATTCAAAAAATAAGTTTTCATCTGATCTCTTAAATAATTCATGAGAATGAACATTAATAAATAAATATAAATCACCATTACTTCCACCTCTCGATCCAGCTTCACCCTTCCCTGAAAGCCTTATTCTTGTCCCATCATCCACACCTTTTGGAATAGTAACTGATAATCTTTTTGAAGCCTGTTTTTTACCCTGTCCATTACAATTAGAGCAAGGATGAGTAATTTCCTCTCCCGTTCCAGCACATTGAGGACATGTTTGTTGGACTGTAAAGAAACCTTGGCTCGATCTTACTTGACCATGACCACCACACATTGAGCAAGCTCCAGCCTGATGACCAGGTTTTGAACCTGATCCACTACAAGTATCGCATTTTTCAGATGTAGAGAATTTTATGTCTTGTTTCTTTCCAGAAAAGGCTTCTTCCAATGATATAGACAAATCATATCTTAAATCCGACCCTCTATTATTTGACCTTCTTGATCTACGGCCTCCACCAAAACCCTCTCCAAAAAAATCTTCAAAAATATCAGAGAAATGATTTGAAAAGTCAAAATTTCCAAATCCACCTCTTCCACCACCTCCATTTTCGAAAGCTGCATGACCAAAATTATCATAATTTTGTTTTCTCTCAGAATTAGAAAGTACGTGATAAGCTTCAGATGCTTCCTTAAATTTTTCTTCAGCACCTTTATCACCTTTATTTTTATCTGGATGATGTTTAACTGCGAGTTTTCTGTAAGCTGATTTTATTTGCTCTGGAGAAGCACTTTTATTTACACCTAAAACTTCGTAATAATCTCTTTTTGCCATAACATGTTATAGACAAACAGTTGTTTTGTTAGGCGCTTTTTTCTTTATTCTCGTCTTTTACTTCTTCAAAATCTGCATCAACAACGTTATCGTCTTTTGTTTCTTCTTTCTTTGCGTCTTTTGGAGCATCTTCAGGTTTAGCACCTTGTTGTGATTTATATATTGCTTCACCTAATTTCATAGATACCTGAACTAAATCTTGTGTTTTTTTCTTAATTTCTTCAACATCAGTTCCTTTAAGAACATTTCTCAGATTTGCAGATGCATCTTCAATTGCTTTTTTATCTGCATCTGAGACTTTACTTCCGTGCTCTTTTAAATTTTTTTCAGTTGAGTGTATTAATGTATCTGCTTGATTTCTTGCATCAACAGCTTCTCTTTTCTTTTTATCTTCCTCTTTATTAGATTCTGCATCTTTGACCATTTGATTAATTTCTTCATCGCTTAACCCTCCAGATGCTTGAATTTGAATTTTTTGTTCTTTACCAGTTCCTTTGTCTTTGGCTGATACATTAACTATACCATTTGCATCTATATCAAATGTCACTTCAATCTGTGGAACTCCTCTTGGTGCAGGAGCTATTCCAACTAATTCAAAGTTTCCTAATACTTTATTATCTGAAGCCATCTCTCTTTCACCCTGAAGAACTCTAATTGATACTGCTGGTTGATTATCTTCTGCAGTTGAAAATACTTGGCTTTTTTTGGTTGGTATTGTTGTATTTTTATCTATTAATTTTGTAGATACGCCTCCTAAAGTCTCTATTCCTAGAGATAAAGGAGTTACATCTAAAAGTAATACGTCCTTTACATCACCTTGTAAAACACCTGCTTGAATTGCAGCACCCATAGCAACAACCTCATCAGGATTTACAGATTTATTTGGATCTTTTCCAAAGAAATTTTTTACTTCTTCAATAACTTTTGGCATTCTAGTCATACCACCAACTAGTACTATTTCATCTACTTCGCTTGCAGATAAACCTGCATCTTTTAAAGCAGTTTTACATGGTGGAATTGTTCTTGAAATCAGATCTTCAACTAATGCTTCTAATTTAGCTCTAGTCATTTTCAAGTTAATATGTTTTGGTCCAGTTTTATCAGCAGTAATAAATGGAAGATTAATCTCAGTTTGTGTTGCAGATGATAATTCAATTTTTGCTTTTTCTGCTGCTTCTTTTAATCTCTGCAAAGCTAATTTGTCAGATTTTAGATCAATACCGTTTTCTTTTTTAAATTCTGAAAGCAAATAATCCACAATAGCATTATCAAAATCCTCTCCACCTAAAAATGTGTCACCATTGGTTGATTTTACCTCGAATACACCATCACCCAGCTCTAGAATTGAAACATCAAATGTTCCTCCACCTAAATCGTAGACTGCAATTTTCTTATTTGCTTTTTTATCTAAACCATAAGCTAGAGATGCTGCTGTTGGCTCATTTATAATTCTTAAAACTTCAAGACCAGCTATTTTACCTGCATCTTTAGTAGCTTGTCTCTGAGCATCATTAAAATATGCTGGAACAGTGATAACTGCTTGCTTCACCTCAGAACCTAAATATTTTTCTGCTGTCTCTTTCATTTTTTGAAGTGTGAAAGCTGATATTTGTGATGGTGAATATTTTTGGCCTTTTGCCTCAATCCACGCGTCACCTTTATCAGAATTAACTATTTTAAAAGGTGCAGTCTCTACATCTTTTTTAACTGTTGGATCATCAAAATTTCTTCCAATTAATCTTTTAACTGCAAATATTGTATTTTCAGGATTTGTAACAGCCTGTCTTTTTGCTGGTTGGCCTATTAATTTTTCACCTTCATCTGTAAATGCAACAACAGAAGGTGTTGTTCTTGCTCCCTCTGCATTTTCTAAAACCTTTGCTTGTGTTCCCTCCATGACGGCTACACAAGAATTTGTTGTACCTAAATCTATTCCTATAACTTTACTCATAATTTATCCTATTTGATGCTCATATAAGTGCTAATTTTACAACTACAACCATAATAAATAATTAATTTTTAACCTCTTTTTCCTCATTTTCTTGGTTTTTTTGGTTATCCTGTTTTTCTTCAACTTTTTTTTTAGATACAGCTACTAATGAAGGTCTCAACAACCTGTCTTTCATCATAAAACCTTTTTGAATTTCTTGTACTATTGTCCCTTGATCCTTGGTATCATCTTCTACTTCCATCATAGCCTGGTGCAAATTTGGATCTAATTTTTCGTTAATTGCTTTAATTGGCTCAATATTATTTTTTTTGAAAATTGAAATCATATCCTTATTAATAATATCAATATGCTCTAACAATTTTTTTAGCGTATCTCTATCTTTTATAGTTTCGTCACTTTCCAGAGTTTGTTTTGATCTCTCTAAATTATCTAGAAGATTAAGGGCTTCCCTTGCAAATGAGAAACCACCATATTCAAAAGCTTCTTCTTTCTCTTTTTCAAATCTTCTTCTCTGATTTTCCATTTCAGCAAATGTTCTAGCAACTTTATCTTTAAGATTTGAGATTTCATCTTCAGGTGTAAGCTGATCTTCTTCCTTTTTTTTTTCAGTTTCTTCTAGGATTTGTTCGTCCGTGTTTTGCTTCGAATTTTCATTTTCTTCTAGAGTATGTCCGTCCGTGTTTTGCTCCGAATTTTCATTTTCTAACTTTTGACCTTTTTTATTTTGTGATTCTTCTTTTTCCATAGAGGTCTATATGGTAAGAAATTCATAAAATTCTAGATGTTAAAAAAAAAAAATAAAGAAATCGTAGTAGGGTCAAATAATGATGGAAAAATAAAAGAAATTAAAGATTTACTGCCCAAACACCTCATTATTACTTCTCCAAAAGACTATGGCTTTAAAAGCCCCAAAGAGAATGGAAATACTTTTCTAAAAAATTCTTTAATTAAAGCGAAATATTTTTCGAAAAAAACAAAAAAAATTTGTATCGCAGATGACTCTGGGCTTGAAATTGACTTGCTAAATAATCAACCAGGTATTTATTCCGCAAGATGGGGTGGAAAAAAGGGTGATTTTAATTTGGCTATATCAAAAGTATTTCAAAAATTATCGAAGGTAGATAAAAACTGGAAGTCAAAAAAGATCAAAGCAAGATTTATTTGTGCATTAACTATTTATGGATTAAAAAAAAACCCTATTCAATCTTTAGGAGTCATTAATGGTAGAATTTCAAAAAAAAAAATTGGAAATAAGGGTTTTGGCTATGATCCAATTTTCATTCCTGAAAATAAAAGATTAACATTTGGTCAAATGAGTCAAAAATTAAAATTTAAAAATGATCATCGAGCTCAAGCTTTTAAAAAAATTAAAAAATTTTTTTAAAATTTTCCTCTTTTGTTTCATAAAAGTTTAATTGATGAGTGATTGTTTTTCTATTTATTTCAAAGATACCTATTTTTCCTTTAAATTTATTTTTCTTAATGAATAAATTTTCATTAGTCTCAAAATCATTATTTATTAACAAGTAATATACCAGACCTATTAGATCATAACTTAAAAATGAAATTTGATTTGGTGTTGTTTTGAAATTTTGAATGTATTCTTTTTGAAATATTTCAAAATTATCTTTATTTATCGATGGGAAATATATCGGATGCAATGAAGTCTCCTTTAAAAGACTTTCATCAAACCATTGATTCAATGTGATGTATTTTATTCTTTCTGAAGAGACATCTGTATATAATAAAGATGTTGCAACACTTTTTAGACTTTCACTAAAATCTGCAATTATTACAGAGTCAAAATTAATAAAACCTAAAGTATCTTTTTTTTTTAATTCATCTATTTTTTTCTTTTTATTTAATGTATTTGAACTTTCTATTCTTTTAATTTCGTTTTCTAAATTTTGCTTTCTTTGTTGATATCTTGTTAAATCTTCTATTTGCTTTGTTAGCAATGTTGGATCTTTGCTATATATAAATTTTTCTTTTAACATTAAATTAGATTTTTCAATAGCTTCTTCAATTTCTCTTTTATATTCTGTTTCAGGGATTAAAAATATTGTATTCTTTAAATTATTTTCACTTAAATATTTTTTAATTGTATTTATTTGTGATATTGCATTTACCCCTGCAGAAATTACATTTTTTGGATTACTTCTAATTTTGTTTGTAAAGGATAAGAATGTTACCTCATTTAATTCATCTAAATACTTATTACTCTCATTGAATACCGGTCCAATAATTGTTTTTACACCATTATTGTAAAGTTCTTTTGATACTTTCAATGTATCTATCGGGTTTGCTTTGGTATCTTTAGGTATTACTGTTATTCTATTATCATTAATTTTATTTAACGCCATTCTTGTAGATTTGAGAATTGAATTACCAATATATGAATATTCGCCTGATAAAGGTACAATTAAACCTATCTTAATTTTTTCATCTGATATTGCCTTAAGATGTGAGAAAACGATTATAAGAAAAACTTTTAAAACTATGATATATAATTTTCTCATCGTCACTAAATGTATAATTTTGAATTAAATGATAATTTAAAACCTGGGCTATATTGTGTTTCAACGCCGATAGGAAATTTAGGAGATATTACTTTTAGAGCTATATACATACTTAATAAATCAGATTTGATTTTGTCAGAAGATACGAGGGTTTCAAGTAAACTATTATCTAGGTTCAATATAAATACAAAATTATTAGCTAATCATAAGTTTAGTGAAAAAAAAAATATCAAAGATGTATTAAATTTACTAAAAGAAAATAAGATAATTTCTATCATTTCAGATGCAGGTACTCCAACAATTTCAGATCCAGGTGGAATTTTGATAAATGAATGCATCAAGAATAAAATCAACATTTTTCCAGTTCCAGGATCTTCTGCTGCAACAGCAGCTGTCTCTATAAGCGGCTTTTCAAACAATTTCTTATTTTGTGGTTTTTTACCCGATAAAAAGTCACAAATTGATCAACTTTTTCAAAAGATTTCTAATTTAAATTACTCAATTGTTTTTTTTATTTCACCAAAAAAAATAAAAAAAATAACAGTTCAAATTCAAAAATATTTTAATGATAGAGATATTTTAATTACTAGAGAAATGACAAAATTGCATGAGGAATATATTAGAGATAAGGTTAAAAATCTTAATGATATTAATATTATAGAAAAAGGTGAGATTACTGTAGTTATATCAGAAAATTCAAATTCACAAAATAGGTTACAAGTAATTGAAGAATCAGTTAAAAAAAAAATTATTAAACTTTTAAAAAAAATGTCGATTAAAGATGTTACATCAAAAATTAATAAGGAGAATAATATATCAAAAAAAATTGTTTATGAGTATTGCTTAAAGAAAAAAAATGAAATTTAGAAATTTAATATTAATTATAACTTTTATTTTAATTTCAGGATGTGTTGGATATTCATCAACTGGAGTTTTAGGTACAGGAGTTTCAGTTGCAATGGACCCAAGAACTATTGGAACACAAATAGATGACTCTTTAATGCAAAAAAATTTGAGGGCAAAATTAATCTTAATGGATAGTGGTTATTTATTAAAAGTAAAAACTAAAGTTTTAGATGGTAGAATATTTATAACAGGTAAAGTGGACACAGTAGAAGAAAAATTAAAAATTACGAAATTAGGTTGGGAAATAAAAGGAGCAAGATCAGTTAAAAATGATTTGAAAATTAAGGAAGAGTTTAACTTTAAACAAACCGCAAAAGATTTACTGATAACTTCCCAATTAAGAACTGCTCTTATAACAAATAAAAAAATTAAGTCTGCAAACTATGATATAGATACATATAAGAAAATAATTTATGTTTATGGAATTTCACAAAATGAAGACGAAAGAGCCGAAGTTATAAATGAAGCTAAGAAAGTTCTAGATGTGGAAGATGTTGTTACGAGTATTTTTTTAGTAGAAGATCTTAGAGTATTAAAAAACTAACTTGGTTTTTTGTAATTAATTACTCCTGCCGAATATGCTGCTACAGATGCTAAATTTAATATGTCAGATGTAGACGATCTTAACGGCGCAATTTCAATTGCTTGGCCCAAACCAATTAATAGTGGTCCAATTACTTTTGCTCCACCTAAAGTTTTCATTGTTTTGTAAGTTATTGCAGCACTATGTTGTCCAGGCATAATCAATATATTTGCATTACCAACAATTTCAGAGAATGGATAAAGGTCTTTATATTCATCACTTAAGGCTACATCAGGCTGCATATCCCCATCAAACTTAAAGTTTACTTTTTTATTTTTTAAAATTTCTACCGCATCTCTTATATGTTTAGTTCTAGCTGTAATTGGTTGGCCAAAGGTTGAGTGTGAAAGAAAAGCAACTTTTGGTTCAAAACCGAATAATTTTGCTACTCTAGATGCAGAAATAGCTATTTCAGAAAGTTGTTCAGATGTTGGATATTCGTGAACACTTGTATCTGCAATAAACACTGTTTTGCCCTTATTTACAATCATGTTCAATCCAAACATAATTTCTCCAGGTCTAGCATCTATGACTTTTTTTACTTTATCAAGAGATTGTCCATATCTTCTTGAATTTCCAGTTACCATTGCATCAGCATCTCCACATGCAACCATGCAAGAACCCCATATAACTCTGTCATTTCTAACCATTTTATCACAATCTCTTTCAAGCAATCCCTCTGTTCTTTGAAGTTTTTTAAATAAGTAATTCACATATTTTTCTCTTTTGTCTCTCAAAGTAGAGTTCACAATTTGAATATCAAAGTTTTCTCCGTAACCAATCTCTTTCAGTTTTTCTTTAACAACTTTTTCTTTAGCAACCAAAATAGGCGTGCCCAATCCACTATTTTTAAATGCTATTGCAGCTTTTAAAGTATTTTCATCTTCACCATCAGCAAATACAACTTTTTTATTTGTTTTTTTTATTTGGTTATTTATTCCCTGCATAATCGTTACAGATGGATCAAGTCTTTGTTTTAGCTGTTCTGAATATTCATCAAAATTTTCTATTTTTTTTCTAGCAACGCCAGATTTAATGGCTGCTTTTGCTACTGCTACTGGTATTACACTTATTAGTCGAGGGTCAAAAGTTGATGGAATAATATATTCTTTTCCATAATTAGGTCTTTCACCACCCATTGCAGCTGCAACTTCGTCAGGCACAAATTCTCTTGCAAGCGAAGCTATAGCATTAGCTGCAGCAACTTTCATTTCTTCATTAATTGTTTTTGCTCTAACATCTAATGCACCCCTAAATATGTATGGAAATCCAATTAAATTATTTACTTGATTTGGATAATCGGATCTACCCGTTGCTATAATTGCATCATTTCTCACTTCCTCTATATCTTCTGGTTTAATCTCAGGATCTGGATTAGCGCAAGCAAATATAATTGGATTTTTTGCCATTTTTTTAACCATACTCTTTTTAACAACACCTGCGGCAGACAAACCTAAAAATACATCTGCATTTTTCATCGCATCATCTAAACTTCTATCATTTGTTTCTACTGCAAATTCTTTCTTCCAAGAATTAATATCTTTTCTGTTTTTATTTATTACACCTTTTGTATCCAACATTTTGATATTATTTTTTGGTATACCTGTGCTTCTAAACAATTTTGCACATGCCATAGCAGCAGCGCCTGCACCATTAATAACTATTTTAATTTTTTTTAAGTTCTTTTTTGCAATATCTACAGCGTTAATTAATGCAGCTGTTGTTATGATTGCCGTGCCATGTTGATCGTCATGAAATACAGGAATATCTAGAATTTTTTTTAATTCTTCTTCAATTATAAAACAGTTTGGAGCTGCAATATCTTCAAGATTTATACCTCCAAAACTTTTTGCTATATGCTTTATGGAATTAATTATTTCTTTAGTATCTTCTGTGTCTATTTCTAAATCTATAGAGTCTATATCTGCAAATCTTTTAAAGAGAACAGCTTTTCCTTCCATCACTGGTTTTGATGCTATCGCACCCAAGTTTCCTAGCCCTAATATTGCTGATCCATTACTAATTACTGCAACTAGGTTTCCTTTTGTAGTGTATTCATATGCTAATTCAGGATTATCTGCTATTGCTTTTACTGGTGCCGCAACACCAGGAGAGTAAGCTAAGGCTAAGTCTCTTTTTGTAGTTACAGGTTTAGACGAAACTATCTCTATTTTGCCAGATTTATCATTAGTATGAAAATCTAATGCTTCTTTATCAGAATAATGTTCAATTTTGTTTTTTTTCATTATTTGTTTAGATATACAAAAGGATTAAGCTAGTAATATGATTTATGAATTTAATTAAGTCAACAGGCACATTTAGTCTGTTTGTTATACTAAGCAGAATTTTAGGATACATTAGAGACTTTTTCATAGCCATTTATCTTGGTTCAGGACCAATTGCTGATGCATTCTTTGTAGCATTTAGAATACCTAACACCTTTAGAAGATTATTTGCAGAAGGTACTTTTAATGCAGCATTTGTTCCATCTTACACATCAGAACTTTTGTCTAGTAAAAGAAAAGCGCAAAAGTTTGCAAACTCGATATTTAATTTATTAGTCTTAGCACTTTTAATTTTAATAATAGCAGTCGAGGTTTTTATGCCAAGTTTTGTAAAATTGATTGCACCAGGTTTCTCAGATATAAATGAAAAGTTCAAATTAGCAGTTGATTTAACAAGAATTACTTTTCCATTTTTATTTTTTATTAGCATAGCTTCTTTTTTTTCTGCAATTTTAAATTCTCATAATAAATTTGCCGCTGCTGCCGCTGCCCCACTCTTTTTAAATATTATATTAATTATATGTTTCTTTATTATTAAAAATGATACAAATTTAGTTTACCATTTAAGTTATGCAGTAACATTTGCTGGGATTATACAATTTATATTTTTAATTATTTTTACTAGAAAATATTTTTATCCAAGTTTAAACCTTAATTTCCAAATAAATAATAAAATAAAATTCTTTTTTAAGAAGCTTTTGCCAAGCATTTTTTCATCTGGGGTTACTCAAATTAATATATTAGTTGGAACAATAATTGCTTCTTTCCAAGCAAGTGCAGTTTCATATTTGTATTATGCAGACAGAATATATCAGATAAACTTAGCAATAGCAGGAATTGCAATCGGTATAATCATTTTACCCAACCTAACTAGATATGTTAAGAGCAAAAATAAATTAAAATTAGAAATTTTACAAAATAAGTCTTTAGAGCTAAGTTTATTTTTAAGTCTTCCTGCTACACTTGCATTAATTTTTGCTTCTGAAGAAATTGTTTCTGCGCTTTTTGGGTATGGATCTTTTAATGAAGAAAGTGTTAAAAATTCAGCTCTTGCATTATTTTATTTCGCATTGGGTCTACCTGCATTCTCAATGATAAAAATATTTTCAAGTTTTATATTTGCAAGAAATGATACTAAAACTCCTTTTTACTTTTCATTGGTTTCTGTAATTTTAAATATTGTTATTAGTGTATCTTTATTCAGTAAAATAGGGTTTATAATAATTCCTATAGCAACAAGTATTTCTTCTTGGTTGAATGGATTCTTACTTATGGTATTTGTCCTAAACAAAAATTACTTTAATTTCAACAAATCGTTTTTTATACAGCTATTTAAAATATTTATTGTAAATTTAATTTGTTTGGGATTATTTAAAATATTAATAAATTATTTTAGTAATTATTTTATATTTACAAATAGTTATAAATTTTTAGCAATTATATTATTAGTTCTTTTAACTTTTGCTTTTTATTTGTTAATTTCAATACTCATTAAGGCCTTTAAAATATCTGATATTAAATTAAACTATTAAATTATGTCTAAAAAAATTTTTTCAGGAGTTCAACCAACGGGAAATTTACATTTAGGGAATTATATAGGAGCAATAAAGAATTTTGTTGATTTACAAAAAAACAAAGATAACAACTGTATTTTTTGTGTTGTTGATCTTCATGCCATTACAGTAATGCAAGATCCAATAGAGTTAAAAAATAATATTAGAGAGACAGCGGCAGCATTTATCGCAAGCGGTATTGATCCTAAAAATAGTATAATATTTAATCAATCTTTAGTTCCCGCACATTCCGAGGGTTCCTGGATTTTAGGATGTGTTGCCAGAATGGGTTGGCTAAATAGAATGACACAATTCAAAGAGAAAGCCGGAAAAGATAAGGAAAAAGCTAGTGTTGGTCTATATATTTATCCAGTTTTAATGGCCTCTGATATTCTTTTATATGATGCTACTCATGTGCCAGTAGGAGATGATCAAAAACAACATTTAGAACTTTGTAGAGATATAGCTCAAAAATTTAATTACGAATATAAATGTCCAGATTTCTTAAGATCTCCTGAGCCTCTCATACAAAAACATTTTTCAAGAATAATGAGTTTGAAAGATGGCACAAAAAAAATGAGTAAGTCAGACATTGCTGAAGGTAGTAGGATCAACTTAACAGATACAGAAAATCAAATTATTAACAAAATAAAAAAAGCAAAGACAGATAATGATACTTTACCTGGAAATGAAGATGGACTTAAAGGTAGACCTGAAGCAGAAAATTTAATGGGTATTTACTCTAGCCTAAGCAATCAAAATATTACTCAAACATTAAATGAATTTGAGGGAAAAAATTTTTCTGATTTAAAAAGTAAACTTTCCGAAATAATTGTGACTAAACTGTCACCTATATCAAAAGAAATTCAAAAATTGTTGTCAGATAAAAAATATATAGATCAAATTTTAGTTGATGGTGCAGAAAAAGCACAGGATATTTCATCAAAAAAAGTAAAAAAAATAAAAGAAATAGTTGGTTTTTAATTATTTAATATTTTGAAATAAACACTATATAGGAACTATGTTTATACAAACTGAAAATACACCAAACCCAAACTCATTAAAGTTTTTACCTGGCAGGAAGGTATCTAATAATGGTCCTTTAGAGGTTTTAAATGAAGAGGATACAAATAATTTATTGATAAAGAACTTATTACAGATAAACGGAGTAACTGGAGTATTTTTGGGTGAAGATTTCTTTTCTATAAATAAAGAAGAGAATAAAAAATGGGAAGATATTCAGCATATTGTTATATCCTACGTAAATGAGTATTATGCAAATGGTAATACTTGCATTATTGATAAAACAAATGAAGAAGAACAAAACAAAAATTTTTCAGAGATTGAAAAAAAAATTATAAGTATTTTAGATTCTAAAATCAGGCCCGCTGTTGCAAGAGATGGAGGAGATATAAAATTCCAAGAATTCAAGGATGGAAAAGTTAAAGTTTTGTTAAAAGGTAGTTGTTCAGGCTGTCCATCTTCAACTCTTACTTTAAAAAAAGGTGTTGAAAACTTGCTTTGTCATTATATTCCCGAAGTTAAAGAAGTTTTAGCTGTATAAATAATCAATAATAATTATATTGAAATTAATGGTTAAACGTACAAAAATTAAAAACAACAAACTTAAGCAAAAGAAAAATAATATACTTAGATTTTCAGCAATTAGCCTATTAGTTATTTTCTCATTTTTTACTTTACCAACTGTAAACAATTTTTTAGATAAAAATTTAAATTTCAAAAAATCTATCATATCAAACGCTGGAATAAATTTTGATCAAGAACTAGAAAAAAGAAAAAAAACCCTTGATGATGGGCAAGAAACTAAAACAAATAAACTAAATCTAAAAAATATTTTTGCCGATATTGATTTTTTCAGTACAGATGACGAGGGACAGAATTCAATAAGATTTGATGCAAGAACTATTGAGCAATTGTTTAAAGATACAAATTATAATCTTGAAAGAGTTAGAGAGACTAAGTTAGTAAATATAGGCAATAAAATTGACCATCTTCCAAAAGAGATTAAAAGTATTGAGAGTTCAAAAAAAAGGAAGAGACTATTTATTCAAATAGTTTTACCTTTAATTGTTGAAGAGAACGCTAAAATTCGACTTGATAGAAAAAAATTATTTAGAATATTGGCTAAGAATATCAACACGCAAAATGAAAAAAATTGGTTAAAAGAAAAATTCAAACAATATGGTTTAAAAGATGGAGATTTTTATTCACTGAAAGTTAGAATGGATGAAATACCTGTCTCATTAGCACTTGCTCAAGCCGCTAAAGAAACTGGATGGGGGACATCCAGATTTGCACAAGAGGGTAATGCATTATTTGGACAATGGACTTGGAATGGGGAAGGAATAAGACCAGCAGGTGTAGATAAAGATGCAAAACACAAAGTTGCAAAGTTTGCAGTTCTCAAAGCATCAGTAAGAGCATATCAGCGAAATTTAAATACTCATAGCAGTTATATTGAATTTAGAAAAGAAAGAGCAATTCAAAGAGACAACGATGAAAAATTAAACAGTTTAAAGCTGGTAAATTTTTTAGATAAATATGCGGAAACTGGGCAACAATACATTGATGTATTAAAACAAATTATAAAGCAAAATTCTCTTACGGATTTTGATGATGTAAATGTAATGCCTACAAGTAATAAGACTAAAAAATTAATTTAATTTTGAACAAATTGGAAACCTGAAAATCTCCACCCACTTTCGTCTTTTAAAGAACAGTTAATTCTCCCTCTTCTTTCGACAAATTTTTCTGCAAAATTAATATTTAATATATTGTCAATTAAGACAATTTTTGTTTTTCTCCATTTTGAACCTTCATTTGAAAAGCAATTAATGTTTTCTAAATTTATTTGATCTTTAAAAAATTCTATCGTCATTTTAGGTGGGTTTTCTATATCATTCATAAATTTGTTTTCTGGTTTTACAATTTTATACTGAAGTGGCAAATAAGATATTACCTCTTTAAATCTTTTTATTTCTCCATATTTTTCGTTTATAGGGAATCTTGGTAGTTCATATCTATCTTTGTTTAAATCAATAACACCTGAATGTTGGCCAAATGCAAATTCAAAATAGTTTGAAATATAATTTTTCTGATCTAAATTATATTCACCAAAGGGATATGAAAAAAAACTTGGATTATAACCTAATTTATCATTAAAAATTTTAATTGATTTCTCGATATCATCTACAAATTTTTGAAAAGTAAATTTAGTTAAATAATCATGTGAGTGTGAGTGATTACCGATGTAAGCAAAGTTCTCTTTTTCCACTTCTTTTATTTGGTTCCAACTCATATATCCTTTATTTCCAACAGCTTCCGTTGAGACAAATAAAATAAAAGGAATTTTTTCTTCTTTTAAAATTGGCCAAGCATTTTCGTAAAATGATGTAAATGCATCATCAATAGTTAGTAAAATTTTTTTTTGTTTCTTAACCTCTTTAAAATTTTTTGAAAATTCACCAGGATTATAAAAATTATAGTTGCTATCTTTTATTAAATTAATATGTTTTTTAAATATACCTAATCTTATATTTGTAGATGGATACTTATTTTCTTCAAATCTGTGATACATAATCGCCAAAACACCCTTTTCATCTTTAAAATATTTTTTATTTACTACGTCAGCTTTAACGTTTAAAAAAATAATAAAAAAAATGAATACTTTAGTTATTAACGCTGCAGATGATAAAATTTTATTTTCTCTCATAACTAATACAGAATCTTATACCACCGCTTATATAAACTGTAGGGAAAATTTTGACAAAATAATGATATTAATTTTAAATTTCCTTAAAGAACATAATTCAAATTTAGATAAAATAAGTGAAATATTTGTCAACCAAGGTCCTGGCAAAGTCTCAAGTATCAGAAATTCAATAGCAATTGCTAAAGGTATTGCTTTTGCAAAAAATATTGATTTATATGGATTTTTGAGTGAACATTTGACCAATAAAAACTTAGATCAATTAGTAAAAATTGATAAGAAAAATTTTACAAATATTAATTTGATTAAACCCCTTTACTCGAGTTAAAATATATTATGTTAGAAACTATCGAAGAAAAATGCCAAAAAAATGGAGTTAAGCTCACTGATCAAAGAAGGATAATTGCTAGAGTAATCTCCGAATCGAAAAAAACATACGGAGAGTCTGACCATCCAGACGTAGATGAGTTATATAACAGAGTTTCTCAAATAGACTCTAAAATTAGTATTGCTACAGTATATAGAACAGTTAAACTTTTTGAAGAAGCAGGTATTTTAACAAAACACGATTTTAAGTCTGGTAAGGCTAGATATGAATTAAATGATGATCATAATCATTTAATTGATATTAAAACAGGAGAAATTATAGAATTTGTTGACGAAGAGATCGAAGAGTTACAAAAAAAAATTGCTGACAAATATGGTTATAAGCTGGTTGATCATAAATTAGAATTGTACGGTATCAAAAAAAAATAATTCATGCGTAAAAAGATTTTTATAAAGACATTTGGTTGTCAAATGAATGAATACGACTCTAATAGGATATACGATGCTGTTAAAGCAATAGGATATAATAAAACAGAAAATCAAGATGATGCTGACTGTTATATTTTAAACACTTGTCACATTCGAGATAAGGCTAAGGATAAAGTTTATCATGAGATTGGAAGAGTTAAAAAATTATACAAAGATAAAAAAAAACCAATCATTGTTGTTGCAGGTTGCGTTGCGCAAGCTGAAAATACTGAGATGCTTAATAGAGAAAAATATATAGATTTAGTTATAGGTCCACAATCCTATCAAAAAATAAATAATCTTTTAAAGAATTTTGAGGAAGAAAATAAAGTTGAAGAAACTGAATTTGATTCTGTTTCCAAGTTTAGGTACTTCGATAATATTAAAAATAACAATACTAGTGTTTCATCTTTCTTAACAATCCAAGAGGGATGTGACAAGTTCTGTCATTTTTGTGTTGTCCCTTATACGAGAGGTCCGGAGTACTCTAGACCATTTAAAAACATTATTGATGAAGCTGAGAGATTGATAAAAAACGGATCCAGAGAAATAACTTTTCTTGGTCAAAACGTAAATGCATATTCTTACATAGATGGATCCAGAGAATACCGGCTGTCAGATCTTATTAATACAATAAGCAAATACGACGAAATAAAAAGAATTAGATACACCACATCTCATCCAAGAGATATGACAGATGATCTTATTGAATGTTATAAAAATTCAAAAAAATTAATGCCTTTCGTTCATTTACCAATTCAAAGCGGTTCTGACAGAATATTAAAAATAATGAACAGAAAGCATACGGTAAATTATTATTTGAATATTTATGAAAAATTAATCAAAATTAATCCTGATATAAAATTTTCTAGTGACTTTATTATTGGATACCCTGGAGAAACCGAGAATGATTTTAAAGAAACCATAAATTTAGTTAATAAAATTAAATTTATAAATTCATTCTCATTTATTTTTAGTCCAAGACCAGGGACAAAGGCTGCAGAATTAGAGATTACTGATAAAGATAAACTTAAAAATAGGCTCATAACTATTCAAAAAAAATTATTTAGCAATCAAATAGAATTGAATAAATCTTTAGAAGGCAAAACTTTAGAAGTACTTGTAGAAAATAAACTTAAAAACCAAAATAAGTTTTTTGGAAGAAATAAATTTTTAAATTCAGTAATTTTTGATGGTAATGAAAGTCATATTGGCAAATTAATTAAAGTTAATATTGAAAAAAGTAATCAAAATTCTCTATTTGGCAAAATAACAGATGAAATGAAAGCAGCATAATTTGAAAAATTTTGCAAAATCAAAAATTAATCCTGATTTAAAATATGTATATTCAGAAAATAATACCTTAAGTATTGTATTTCAAAGCAATGAATTACTTTTAGGTGTTTTAGGAGAATTTAATAATAACTTAAAAGAATTAGAAAAAATTACAAATACTAGCATTTACTCTAGAGGAAACTCAATTTTATTAAAAAATACTCCTGAAAAAAATGAAATAATAAAGAACGCAATTCAATTTCTTGTAGATCAATTTTTAAATAATGGAACATTAGAAAAAAAGGATATAGAGTCATCAGTAAACAAATTTATGATTGATGAAAAAGTTACAAATAAAAGTGGAAATATTGAATACATAATAAAAACTCCGAAAAAATCTGTAATACCTAGATCAGAGAAACAAAAAAATTATATAAGAGCATTAAAAGAGGCAGATATTGTTATTTCTGCAGGTCCAGCGGGAACTGGTAAAACTTTTTTAGCTGTAGCAGTCGCTCTAACAATGTTACTGGATAAAAAAATAGAGCGGATTATTTTATCTAGACCAGCAGTAGAAGCAGGCGAGAGATTAGGTTTTTTACCAGGTGATATGAGAGAAAAAGTTGATCCTTATTTAAGACCCCTTTACGACTCATTATATGACCTATTAGATTTTGAAAAAATTCAAAAAAAAATAGAAGTTGGAGATATTGAAATTGCACCACTTGCTTTTATGAGGGGAAGAACTTTAAAAAACTCTTTTGCAATTCTTGATGAAGCACAAAATGCCACTGATACTCAAATAAAAATGTTCTTAACAAGAATTGGTGAAAATTCCAAAATAGTTATTAACGGTGACCCTTCCCAAATAGACTTACCTAATAAAACCATGTCAGGTTTAAACAGATCAAAACAATTACTTGGTCATTTAAAGGAGATATCTGTCGTAGATTTCGATCATACTGATGTTGTAAGACATCCGTTAGTTTCTAAGATAGTCAAGGCTTATTCTGATAAAAATTCAGATTAATGATTAAAGCCAACATAGTTGTAGACAAAAAAATTTGGAAAAAAAAATTAAATAAACCAGAAATTTACTTCAAAAAGAAATTAAATAAATTATCTAAATTAAGCTCCTTTAAAAATAAAAAGCATGAATTTACTGTAATGCTTACTAATAATAAAAAAATGAAAGATTTAAATTCAAAATTTAGAAATAAAAATATTTCAACAGACGTCCTTTCTTTCCCTTTAAAAGTTAAGTTAAAAAATAAATTATATTTAGGAGATATAGCAATTTCTTTTGAAATAATTAATAGAAGATCAAAATCATCTAGTTTTGATCATGAATTAGATAAAATGTGGATACATGGTTATTTACATCTTTTAGGACATGATCATAAAAAAAATAAAGATTATTATTTAATGAAAAAAAAAGAAAATTTAATATTTAAAAAATTGAATAAAATAAATTGAAATCTATTTTACAAAATAAAACTTGTCTATATTTAATATGTTTATTTTTAGGTATAATAACATCATTCAGTTTACCGCCATATAATTTTGTATTAATTAATCTTTTAACACTTCCGACATTACTTTATATATTAATAAATTATACCCACAAAAAAATCATTTCATTTTTTGTTGGTTGGATATTTGGATTTGGTTATTTTATTTCTAACATTTATTGGATTACAAATTCTTTGACATTTGATGTAAAATTTAAATTTATTATTCCATTTGCATTAATATTAATTCCTCTATTTTTGGGAATATTTTATGGGTTAGTTACTTTTGTATGCAATTTTTTTAATTTAAAAAATAAAATCTCATCAATCTTAATATTTTCAATTATTTTTGGTGGAATTGAATTTCTAAGAAGTTTTATTTTCGGGGGTTTTCCGTGGAATTTAGTTGTTTTTAGTCTTTCAAATAATTTACCTTCTTTACAAATTTTATCCTATATAGGCACTTATTCATTAAATTTATTATCAATAACTATATTTTTATTACCAGTAATATTTTTTTTTAAATATAAAAGCTTAACTAAGTTATTAATTTTTAGTCTTGGTCTAATTTTAGTAGCAATCAATTTTTTATATGGAAATTTGACTATTAAAAATTTTGAAAAAAAAAAATATGATAATTTAAGTTCCATTATTCGAGTTATTTCTCCAAATATACCAATTGAAAGATTTTTAACAAACCAAGACACAGAAAAAAATATAGATGAATTAATTACTTTAAGTGATCCAAATAAAGATAAAAAAAAAATATTTATTTTTCCTGAAGGAATAATTACTAGTATTTATTTTAAAGATCTAAAATTATTTAAAAATATCTTTAAAAATAAATTAAATATTAATCATAAAGTTATATTGGGAATTAATACTATTAAGCAAAATAAAATTTACAATTCCTTAGTAGTATTAAATAACGAGTCTGAATTGTTGTATAAATATAACAAAAATAAACTAGTGCCATTTGGGGAATTTTTACCTTTTGAAAATTTCTTCAAAAGTGTAGGTTTAAAAAAAATAACCCAAGGATATCAATCATTTTCAGCTGATAATAAAAGGGAAATTTTCGACATTGATGAATTAAAATTTATCCCACTTATTTGTTATGAAATTATTTATTCAGGAAAAATTAATACAAATAAAAAATATTACGATTTTATATTAAATATTTCCGAGGATGGGTGGTTTGGCAAATCTATTGGACCCGCCCAACATTTATCACATTCGATATTCAGATCAATTGAAGAGGGAAAAAATGTTATTAGGTCAACAAACAATGGAGTATCTGCTTTTGTTAATCCCAAAGGTCAGATTATTAAACAAATTAGTGAGAAAGGATACTTTGATGTAAATAAAATCATACGTGTTGATAAAACTTATTTTGCTAAACACGGCAATAAGATCTTCTTTTATTTTGTTCTAATTTATACTACTTTCATTGTGATTTTAAAAATTAGGGAGAATAAATGAAAAAAGATTACTTATTTACTAGCGAGTCAGTGTCTGAAGGTCATCCAGATAAAGTTTGCGATAGAATTTCAGATATGGTTGTAGATACATATTTGGCAGCCGAACCTCAATCAAGAGTTGCTTGTGAAACTTTAACAACAACTAACAAAGTTGTATTAGCTGGTGAAGTAAGAGGTCCAGAAATTAAAAAAGAAGATTTAATAGAAAAAGTAAGATATTGCATTAAAGATATAGGTTATGATCAAAAGGGATTTACTTGGAAAGAGGCAACTTCAGTTGAAAGTCATTTACATGCTCAATCTTCTGACATTGCTATGGGTGTAGATTCTTCTGGAAATAAAGATGAAGGTGCTGGTGACCAAGGTATAATGTTTGGTTATGCATGCAGTGAAACAGATGTTCTTATGCCGGCGCCAATACATTATTCTCATAAAATATTAAGGCTTATGGCGGAGGATAGAAAATCGGGAAAGTTAAAATATATAGAACCAGACTCAAAAAGCCAAATAACAATTGAATATAAGGATGGAAAGCCATCATCAGTTAAATCTGTAGTTATATCAACTCAACACTCACCTGATGTAAATCAAGCTCAAGTGAGAGATCTAGTCAAACCTTATATTGAAAGATCAATACCTAAAGATTTATTAAATTCATTGGATGAAAATGAAATTTATGTAAATCCTACAGGAAATTTTGTAATTGGGGGTCCGGACGGAGATAGTGGTTTGACAGGTAGAAAAATTATTGTTGATACATATGGTGGAGCTGCCCCACACGGTGGAGGAGCATTTTCTGGGAAAGATCCTACAAAGGTTGATAGATCGGCTGCTTACGCATCCAGATATTTGGCAAAAAATGTTGTAGCATCTAAATTTGCTGACAAATGTTTAATTCAACTTGCGTATGCTATAGGTGTATCGAAACCTTTATCAATTTATGTTGATTTATTTGATAATGATGATGAAAAAAATAAACATGTAGAAAAAATTATTCATGAAAATTTTGATTTAAGCCCCAGAGGTATAAGAGAGATGTTAGGCTTAAATAAACCAATATATGAAAAAACAGCAGCATATGGACACTTCGGAAGAATTCCAGATAAGCAAGGCTCATTTTCATGGGAAAAGACAGATAAATCAGACATATTTAGTAAGTAAATAAAGTTGAATATTAAAAAAAAATAAATATATTTCATTTACATTATTGAAATTTCAAAATGGGCTTCGGCCCATTTTTTTTTAGGATTAATTAAATGTTAAATAGAAGAGCCGATAAACTAGAATTAATAAGAATAGCAGAAGCAGTAGCTTTAGAAAAGTCAATTGATAAAGAATTAATAATTGGATCGATGGAAAATGGTATTGCTAAAGCAGCTAAATCTAAATTTGGATCTGAAAATGAGATAAAAGTTGAAATTGATAGAGAAAGTGGAGAAATTGGAATATTCAGAAAATTGATAATTGTTGAAAACCCTGAAAATTCAAATTTAGAAATAACAATTGATGCAGCGGTCAAGCTAAATGAAAATAACCAAGGAAAAAAGATAGGAGATGAAGTTCTTCAACCTTTGCCATCTTTTGATTTTGGCAGAATAGCTGCTCAAACTGCTAAACAAGTGATTAGTTTTAATGTAAGAGAAGCA
Organism: uncultured Pelagibacteraceae bacterium; assembly: GCA_902525295.1. Taxonomy (GTDB): domain Bacteria; phylum Pseudomonadota; class Alphaproteobacteria; order Pelagibacterales; family Pelagibacteraceae; genus Pelagibacter. The sequence continues at coordinate 22,544 of CABZGR010000001.1, forward strand.
GAGAGAGAGAGACAATTTAACGATTTTAAAGATAAAATTGATACTATCTTAAGTGGTATAGTCAAAAGATTAGAATTTGGAAATGTAATTGTTGATTTAGGTAGAACTGAAGCAATAATTCAAAAAAACGAAATGATTCCAAGAGAAAATATAAAGGCCGGAGATAGAATTAAAGCGTATTGCTTAGATGTAAGAAGGGAACCAAGAGGACAACAAATATTTCTTTCACGAGCGCACCCCAAGTTTATGGAGAAACTTTTTATTCAAGAAGTTCCAGAAATATACGATGGTCTTATTGAAATTAAATCATCCTCAAGAGATCCAGGTAGCAGAGCTAAAATATGTGTAAAAGCAATTGATACATCATTAGATCCAGTGGGGGCATGTGTAGGTATGAGAGGAAGTAGAGTGCAAGCAGTTGTAAATGAACTTCAAGGTGAAAAAATTGATATAGTTAATTGGTCAGAAGATCCTGCAGTTGTAGTTGCCAATGCACTTTCTCCAGCGGAGGTCCAAAGAGTCAATGTAGATGAACAAGGAAGAAAACTTGATGTTATTTTGACCGAGGAAAATTTAAGTAAAGCGATTGGAAGAAGAGGTCAAAATGTTAGATTGGCAACCAAATTAATGAATTACGAAATAAATATTATGACTGATCAAGAGGACTCAGAAAGAAGACAAATTGAATTCAAAGAGAAGACAGATAATTTTGTAAAAAATTTAGAGTTGGACGAAACATTGGGGCAGTTATTAGTAGCAGAAGGATTTTCTTCAATAGATGATATTAAAGATAGTAATCCTGAAGCTTTAATGAAAATAGAGGGTATAGAAGAAGAGACTGCTAAAGAATTAATTGAAAGAGCTAAAGAATTTTATCAAAAAGACCAAGAGGAAATAGCTAAAAGAATTAAAGATTTAGGATTAGAAAATGATTTAATTAATCACAAAGGTCTAACGCCTGGGATGCTAGTAACACTTGGTGAACAAAAAATACTAACACTAAACGATTTTGCAGATTTGGCATCTGATGAATTGACAGGTGGATACGATGTTGTCAAAGGAGAAAGATTAAGAATTAAAGGGTATTTAGAAGATTTTGCTCTTTCAAAAAAAGAAGCTGATGATTTGATTATGTCGGCAAGAGACATTGTGTATCAAGATTGAGAGATGAAAAATGGAAAAGAAAAAACTAAAGTTATCAATTTCTGGAGCGTCCAAGAAAACAATCAATAGTATTGAACAAGCAAAATCTCAATCAAAAAATACAGTTGTAATTGAAAAAAGATCCCCAAGGTTTGGTGGCAAACCAAATTTTTCTAGAGGTGCTAAATCAACTGAAAGTAAATTACAAAGTACATTTATCCCAAAAAAACCAAATTTTTCTAAACCTCCATCTCCAATAACATCTGATTTCGAAAAAAGAAAATTAGCAGAACAAAGAGCCACAAGAAGGTTAAAAGGTGAAAATTCCCAAAAAGAAAATAAGTCATCCAAAGCAGGAGTCAAAAGAAGAGAATTAAAGCTTACAATATCAAGAGCCTTAAGTGGAGAAGATATTGGTACGAGATCAAGAAGTCTTGCCTCTTTAAAAAGAGCAAAACAAAAAGAAAATAGATCGCTTAACAAAGAGGAAATAAAAGAGAGTTTTAAACCAGTTAAAAGAGATATTAATATACCTGAAGTAATTACTATAAGGGAATTGGCTAATAGAATGGCAGAACAGTCCAGCAGTATAATAAAACATTTAATGGGTATGGGTGTAACTGTTACAATTAATCATACAATTGATGCAGATACAGCAGAATATTTAGTTAAAGAATTTGGACATAATCCTGTTAAAGAGAAAAAAGCAGAAGAGATCATAGAAAAAATTAAAGAAATAAAAACTCAAAACCTAAAAAGTAGAGCTCCTATAGTAACAGTTATGGGTCACGTGGATCATGGTAAGACATCTGTATTAGATACTTTAAGAGAAGCTAATGTTGTTTCTGGCGAATTTGGAGGTATTACACAACATATCGGCGCATATCAGATAACAAATGAAAAAAATAAAATAACTTTTATCGACACTCCCGGTCACGCAGCCTTCACCGAAATGCGAGCAAGGGGTTCAAAGTTAACAGATATAGTAATCCTCGTAGTTGCCGCTGATGATGGAGTTAAACCTCAAACAATAGAGTCAATAAAACATGCAAAAGCTGCCAAGGTACCAATTGTTGTTGCAATCAATAAGTGTGATCTGCCTGAAGCTGACCCTCAAAAAATTAAAAATCAACTTTTAGAATATGAACTTATAGCTGAAGATTTATCTGGAGATACATTAATGGTAGAAATTTCAACTAAAACAAAACAAAATTTAGATAAATTAGTAGAAAGTGTTGTTTTGCAAGCAGAGATATTAGACCTAAAAACTGATTTTGATACTGATGCAAAGGGTATAGTATTGGAGTCTAAAATTGATATAGGTAGAGGACCAATAGCAAATGTAATTATTACTGCAGGTACTTTAAGAAAAGGTGATTATTTTGTTAGCGGTTTAAAGTGGGGAAAAGTTAGAGCCATAATAAATGATCAGGGAAAACAAATCGATTTAGCTGAACCTTCAACACCAGTTGAGATACTAGGAATTAATGGAGCGGCAAAATCAGGAGATGATTTTATTGTTCTAAAAACTGAAAAAGAAGCAAAATCTTTATCTGATGGCAGATTACAAGAGTCAAAAGAGAGTAAAAATCCATCATCCTTTGTTACCCAAGACTCTGCTTTTAAAGACACATCATCTGAGGAATTAAATATTATTATAAAATCAGATGTTCATGGTTCCTCAGAAGCTATAAAAAATGCTATAAATCAAATTAAACATGATGAGGTAAAGCCAAAAATACTCTTATCAGATATTGGAATGGTTACAGAAACGGATGTAACATTAGCAAAAGCGTCTAATGCTGTAATTATAGCCTTCAATGTAAAACCTAGCAAAGAAGCTAAAAAAAGGGCAGAACAAGAAAAAATTTCAATTTCTAATTTTAATATTATTTATGAAGTTTTAGATTTTATAAAAAATAAAATGTCTGGTTTACTAACACCAGAAGTAGACGAAAAGATTATTGGAACTGCAGAGATATTGGAAATATTTAAAGTTTCAAAAGTTGGCAAGGTTGCAGGCTCAAAAGTAACAGATGGAGAAATTACTCAAGACTCTAGCGCTAGAGTTATTAGAGATGGAGCTATAATTTTCAACGGAAAAATAGGCTCAATATTTAGAGAAAAAAACCAAACTAAACAAGTATCTGCTGGTTTAGAATGTGGAATAACACTAAAAGATTTTGTCGATTTCCAGAAAAATGACGTAATTGAGGTTTATAATTCAACAATAACAGAGAGAACAATATAATGGCTAGTTTAGGGAAACCAGTTACCCAAAGACAACTAAGAGTTGGAGAAATGATTAAACAGGCGCTAGGAATGTTATTTATTAGAGATGAAGCAAAATTGCCAAACTTATCTACCAAAGAAATAACAGTCACTGAAGTAAGAATGTCTCCAGATTTAAAGACAGCAAAAATTTTTGTAATGCCTTTAGGCGGAAAAGATGCTGAAGAGATCGTTGCTAAATTAAAAGAATTTTCATTTGTAATAAGAAAAGTTTTATCAAAAAAGATAGTAATGAAATTTTTACCAAAACTATTTTTTGTAAAAGATGATTCTTTTGATTATGCGGAAAAAATTGAAAATTTAATAAAACAAACAAATAAATAAGGGAAAGAAAATGACAAATAAAGAAAAAGAACTCTCAATTCATGATAAAGATACAGGTTCTTCAGAAGTCCAAGTTGCTCAATTGACAGACAAAATTGAGAACTTGTCTAAACATATTAAAAAGTTCAAAAAAGATAAACATTCATCTGTTGGACTTTTAAGAGCAGTAAATAGAAGAAAAAAATTATTAGACTATTTAAAGAAAAATAAAATGGAGTCTTATAAAGAAGTAATATCAAAATTAAATTTAAGGAAGTAAATGTTTAAAGTTGTAAAGAAAGAAATAGAAGTAGCAGGAAAAAAAATTAGTTTAGAAACAGGTAAAATAGCAAGACAAGCAGATGGTGCAATCATCGCTCAGTGTGGAGAAACGGTAGTTTTAGCAACAGCAGTTGGAGCCAAAAAAGTTAATCCAGATATGGATTACTTTCCTTTGTCAGTAAATTATCAAGAAAAATATTACGCAGCTGGTAAAATTCCGGGTGGATATTTTAAAAGAGAAGCAAGACCAACAGATAGTGAAACATTAATTTCAAGATTAATTGATAGACCTATTAGACCATTATTCCCAGATGAATTTAAAAACGAAGTTCAGGTACTGCCAACTGTGATATCTTATGACAAAGAGAACGAAGCAGATATTTTATCAATAATTGCTTCATCAGCAGCTTTGGCAATTTCAGGAATGCCATTTTTGGGCCCAGTAGGTGCGTCTAGAGTTGGCTTTATTAAAGGAGAATACGTTCTTAACCCTACCAAAGCACAACTTAAAGATTCTAAATTAGATCTTGTGGTGGCTGGAACAAAAGACGCGGTTTTAATGGTTGAGTCCGAAGCAAGTGGTTTAACTGAAGAGGAAATGTTAAATGCTGTTAAGTTTGGTCATGAAGGGTTTGTTCCTGTAATCGAGATGATCGAGGATCTAGCCAAAGAATGCAAAAAACCTGATTGGGTAGTAGAGAAAAAAGATCTTTCAGAAGTAAAAAATAAATTGGAAAGCGAATTTACTGAGGAACTTAAAAAAGCATTTTCAATAAAAGATAAACAAGAAAGATCGAATTTAATTTCAGAAATAACTGATAAAGCAAAAAAGCTTTATGAAGAAGATGAGAATTATACTGATCTTGACGTAAATTCTGAGCTTAAAAATTTAGAAAAAAGGATTGTCAGAACAGATATTCTAAAAAATAAAAATAGAATTGATGGTAGGGGTCTTGCAGATGTTAGGCCAATTATGTGTGAAGTTGGAATTCTTCCAAGAGTTCATGGTTCTGCTTTGTTTACTCGAGGAGAAACTCAAGCAATAGTTACAACTACACTTGGTACATCTGATGATGAGCAAAAAATAGAAAGTCTTGAAGGATTACAAAAAGAAAGGTTTATGCTTCATTATAATTTTCCACCTTTCTCTGTTGGAGAAACTGGTAGAATAGGTACCGGAAGAAGAGAAATAGGTCATGGAAAATTAGCTTGGAGAGCAATAAATTCTTCTTTGCCTTCTAAAGAGAGTTTTCCCTACACATTTAGAATTGTATCAGAGATAACTGAGTCAAACGGTTCTTCTTCTATGGCGACTGTTTGTGGTTCATCTTTAGCTTTGATGGATGCAGGCGTGCCAATAAAAGAACCAGTTGCCGGTATTGCAATGGGATTAATTAAAGAAGGAGATGATTTCAGCGTACTTTCAGATATTCTTGGAGATGAAGATCACCTAGGTGATATGGACTTTAAAGTTGCTGGAACTAAAGACGGAATAACATCTCTTCAAATGGATATTAAAATTACAGGAATAACATTTGAAATTATGGAGCAAGCCTTAAAACAAGCAAAAGATGGAAGAATTCACATTCTAGGTGAAATGAATAAAGCGTTATCTAAATCAAGGGAAGATGTTGGAAAACATACTCCTAAGATGGAGAAAATTACTGTAGATAAGAAAGATATTGCTACAGTCATTGGAAAAGGTGGAGCAACTATAAGAGAAATAGTTGAGGTATCTGGTGCCAAAGTTGACATCAATGACGAAGGAGAAGTTACAGTAGCTGCTCCAGATGAGGAATCAAGAAACAAAGCTATGCAAATGATTAAAGACTTAACTGCTAAAGCTGAACTCAATAAAATTTACAATGGAAAAGTAATGAAAATTATGGAGTTTGGTGCGTTTGTTAATTTCCTAGGAAAACAAGATGGCCTTGTTCACATATCAGAGCTTGCTGATAAAAGAGTCGGCAAAGTAACTGATGTAGTAAAAGAAGGTGATGAAGTTAAAGTTAAAGTAATAGGCTTTGATAGAGGAAAAGTTAAGTTATCAATTAAACAAGCCGCAATATAAATTTATAGGAGAATTGTGAAAAAATTTGATGATTTAATGAGCGTAAGTAATGAAATTGAAAATATTAACGCTAGTGATGCAAAAGAAAAGCTAAATGACCCAAATGTTCAATTTATCGATGTTAGAGATAAAGAGAGCTTTTCAAAAGGCACGATCGGTAATGCAATTCACTTAGATAGAGGTTTATTAGAATTTTATTTAGCAGAAGGAAGTCCTCTTGAAAATGATATGTTTAAAAATAATCCTGATAAAGAATATGTAGTTTTTTGTGGTGTTGGTGGACAAGGAACATTAGCAACCAAAACTATGAAGGATATGGGGGTTAAAAATGTCAAAAATATCACTGGTGGCATGAAAGAGTGGGAAAAGATCAAGTAAAAAATAATTGTAATAAATTATAATAGAATGAAGCTTTTAAAAAACTATAAGTTAGAACTACAGAAAAATAAATATGGAAGATATTTATTACTTGGTAGTTTTGCATTTTTTTTATTAAAGGTTTAATCTGGTTAGGTATTTTTGTTGCTGTTGGCTTAGGTATTACTAATTCTTTTTAAATTAAGACAATTAACAACAAAATCATTTGCACAAAATTTATCACTACAGAAACAAAATGTGATTGTTTAAATTTTTTATCCTGCTTTTCATCTCTGAACTTATTTATCAGTGGCATTAGTACAAAATTTGATACAGCAAATAATACCGCAATACTTAAAATTAAATAAAAATCTAAGGAAAAAATTTTTAGTATTATAAAGCAAATTAAAACTAAAATACTAATAGCTAAATTAACAGTGTAGTAATAAGGAAATATTTTTCTTATAAATTTTCTAGAATTTTCCTCATCTAATGCAGTGAAAGTTACAGGCGCTACAACAAAAGAAAAGAAGAGCATAATTCCCAATATAATACTTGTTAGATAAATACTAATTTGTTCCGTCATAATTTAACTAAATTTAACTAAATTTCAGGTAATGTTCTTGGGATCTGGCATTCCAACTTTATTGTAACCAGCATCCACATAATGAATTTCTCCAGTAACACCACCTGCCATATCGCTTAAAAGATATAATGCTGAATTTCCAACATCAAGATTATCAACATTTCTTTTTAAGAACGAATGATCAGCATTCCACTTGTAAAGAAATTTAGCATCGCCAATGGCAGATGCAGCTAGTGTTTTGATTGGACCCGCACTAATTGCATTAACTCTAATATTCTTTGCCCCCAGATCCCTTGCTAGATATTTAACACTAGACTCTAGTGCAGCTTTACATACTCCCATTACATTATAATTCGGTATGGCTTTATTTGCTTCATAACTCAAAGTAATCATACTACCACCTTGATTCATTATTTTAGATGCCTCTCTAGCAACTTCAGTAAATGAAAAACAAGATATCAACATACTTCTTAAAAAGTTTTCTCTAGTTGTATTTAAATATACTCCTGATAACTCGGACTTATCTGAAAATGCAATTGCATGAACGATAAAATCAATTTCTCCCCATTGACTTTTTATATCTTCAAAAAGTTTTACAACTTCTTCTTTTTTTTCTACATCACAGCTAAAAGTTACATTTGAATTTAGTTTTTCCGCAAGTGGAACAACTCTTTTTTTTAAAGCATCACCCAAATATGTAAAAGCTAACTCTGCTCCAGCTTCTGCTAGTTTTTGAGATATGCCCCATGCAATTGACCTTTCATTGGCAACGCCCATGATAAGACCTTTTTTTCCCTTCATTAAACTCATAGATCTAAACTTTCTCAAACACTAATGTTGCATTAGTTCCACCAAAACCAAAGCTGTTAGACATAATTGCATTTAAATTTACGTCTTTTTCAACTTGTGTAACAATCGGATAGTTCTTAGCTTCATCATCCATTTCTGAAATATTTGCTGATGCTGAAATAAAATTATTTTTCATCATTATCAAACTGTAAATTGCTTCGTGAACTGAAGTTGCACCTAATGAATGACCTGACAAAGATTTTGTTGAACTTATCTTAGGTTTATATTCTGGGAAAGCTTCACCAACTGCTTTTAATTCTGTAATATCTCCTACAGGTGTTGATGTCCCGTGAGTATTAATATAGTCAATTTTATTTTTTGAAGTTGCTAGAGCCATTTTCATACATCTAACCGCTCCCTCGCCAGATGGCGCAACCATATCATAACCATCTGATGTCGCTCCATATCCAGTTAATTCTGCGTATATTTTAGCACCTCTTGCTTTGGCATGTTCGTATTCTTCTAAAACAAGAACTCCACCTCCACCGGAAATAACAAAACCATCTCTAGTTTTATCATACGGCCTTGAGGCTTTTTCAGGGGTATCGTTATATTTCGAGGATAGTGCAGTCATTGCATCAAACATTGCAGTCATAGCAAAGTGAACCTCATCACTGCCACCTGCAAAAATAATATTTTGTTTTCCTAATTGAATAAGCTCCATTGCGTTACCTATACAATGACCACTCGTTGCACATGCAGAACTTATTGTGTAATTAGTGCCTTTGATTTTAAATGGAACCGCTAGAGTGGCAGAAGCAGTACTTGCCATAGTTCTTGGAACTATAAATGGACCCATTTTTTTTGGATTTTTTTCTCTAGTTTTATCTGATGCTAAAATCACATTTTCAATTGATGGTCCCCCAGATCCCATGACCATACCTGTTGAAATATTACTAACCTCATTTTCTTCTAATCCAGAGTCTTTAACTGCTTCACTCATTGCAACATAATTATATGCTGATCCTGCACCCATAAACCTTATAACTTTTCTATCTATATAATCTTCCAATTTGATATTAGGTTTACCATGAACATGGCTTTTTAAATTATGCTCTTTGTATTCTTCAGAAAATGTTATTCCAGATTTTGTATTAACTAATGATTGATAAACCTCATCTTGATTGTTTCCCAAACATGAAACTACACCAAGTCCTGTTACAACTACTCTTTTCATTATTTAAATAATCCTACCTTAAGATTTTCTGCACTATAAATCTTTTTACCATCAGCAAGCAATATTCCATTCGCAAGACCTACAGTTGTTTCTCCTTTAACAAGAATTCTTTTCATATCTATTTCATATGTTGCCATTTTGACATTTTTAAGAACTTCCCCAGTGAATTTTACAGTGCTTACACCCAATGCTCTACCTCTTCCTGGTTTTCCAAGCCAACCAAGAAAAAAGCCAACTAGCTGCCACATAGCATCTAAACCAAGACAACCTGGCATAACAGGATCTTCTCTAAAATGACAATCAAAAAACCACAAATTATCCTTAATATCAAGTTCGGCTTTCATAGATCCCTTTTTATAAAAACCCTCATCATCAGTTATTTCTGTAATTCTATCAAACATTAGCATTGGTGGAGAAGGTAATTTTGCATTACCTGGACCAAATAACTTACCATTAGCGCAATCAATTAATTCGTCGTAATTAAATGAACTTTTTTTCATAATTTTGTAATCTTATTACTTGATTTAGGTACATTATAATATACAAATAGTTTAGAATAGTTTTAAATTGCTAATGACTAGTAAACAAGAATTTATTGAAAAACTAAGAAACTCCAGCTTAAGACCAACTAAACAAAGAATAAATATATGTGAGGTTTTATTTAATAGAGATAAAACTTTCCATTTCACAATAAACGACTTATTCAATTTGATCAAAGATAAAACTGGAGAGAAAGTTTCTTTAGCAACTGTTTACAATACAGTTCATGCATTTCATAAAAAAGGGTATCTAAAAGAAATTCCGATAAATTCTAATCAAACCTACTTTGATACAAATGTCACAGATCATCACCATTTCTTTGACGTTAAAGAAGAAAAGCTTATTGATCTTAAAAATGAGGATGTAGGACCAATAGAAATTCAAAAATCCATACCTGGAAAAAAAATTAAATCAGTTGAAGTTTTAGTTAAATTAGAAGACTAGGTTTTCAAAATTACACCATAAATACTCTGACTTATTGACAATCTTCTTTAGAATAATTATAAACAAGGAATTAGAATAATTATAATATTAAAGGAGATAAATAATAATGAGTGCGGAATTTCATAAGAGTAAAACATTTAAATCAACAGAATTAAGCAAGTGCCCGTTTACAGGTGCAGGTACACCAGCAAAATTTAGTGCTGGAAGAGGACAAACAAATAGAGATTTTTGGCCAAATAGTTTGAATTTGAAAATTTTAAGTCAGCACTCGAATTTATCAAATCCAATGGAGAAAAAATTTAATTATTCTAAAGAATTTAAAAAACTGAATTACAAAGCACTTAAAAAAGATTTAAACAAATTAATGACAGACTCACAAGATTGGTGGCCAGCAGATTACGGCCATTATGGTCCTTTATTTATTAGATTAGCATGGCACGCAGCAGGTACATACAGAACAGGTGATGGTAGAGGGGGAGCTGGAACAGGTAATCAAAGGTTTGCACCGTTAAATGCTTGGCCTGATAATGTTAATTTAGATAAAGCTAGATTGCTTTTGTGGCCAATAAAACAGAAATATGGAAAAAGAATTTCTTGGGCAGACTTATTTATACTAGTTGGAAATGTAGCATTAGAGTCAATGGGCTTTAAAACATTCGGTTTTGGAGCGGGGAGAACTGATATCTGGGAACCAGAAGATGATATTTACTGGGGTTCAGAAAAAGAAATGTTAGGTGTTAAGAGATACAGCGGAAAAAGAGATCTTGAACAACCATTGGGGGCTTCTCACATGGGATTAATTTATGTAAATCCACAAGGTCCAGATTTTAATCCAGACCCATTGAAAGCAGCTCATGATATTAGAGAAACATTTGGACGAATGGCAATGAATGATTATGAAACAGTTGCACTAGTTGCTGGTGGTCATACTTTTGGAAAATCTCATGGTGCTGCCCCTGAATCACATAAAGGACCTGATCCAGAAGCATCAAGAATTCAAGATCAAGCAACTGGTTGGAATAGTAATTACAAATCAGGAAAAGGTGTACACGCAATAAGTAGTGGTATTGAAGGGGCATGGACACAAACACCAACACAATGGGATATGGGTTACTTTGATTGTTTATTTAACCATGAATGGGAATTGATAAAAGGACCTGCTGGAGCATTTCAATGGACTCCAAAAAAAAATGGTCAGAGAATTAAAATGGTTCCTGATGCTCATGATAAAAGTAAAATGCATCCTCCAATGATGCAAACAACTGATTTATCTTTGAGAATGGATAAAAGTTATGGACCAATTTCAAAACATTTTTATCAAAATCCAGATGAATTTGCTGATGCATTTGCAAGAGCTTGGTTTAAGCTTACTCATAGAGACATGGGACCAAGAGCATGTTATTTGGGTAGCGAAGTACCAAAAGAACAATTAATTTGGCAAGATCCTATAGATAAACCAAAATATAAACTTAAATCAAAAGATATAAGAGATTTAAAATCAAAGCTTTCAAAATCAAAAATCTCTGTTTCTGATTTAGTTTCTACGGCTTGGGCTTCTGCTTCTACATACAGAGGTTCTGACAAAAGAGGTGGAGCAAACGGAGCAAGAATTATGCTTGAGCCTCAAAAAAGTTGGAAAGTCAATAACCCTAAAAAACTTTCAAAGGTTATTAAAGCATTACAAAAAATTAAGATAAAATTTGATACAAATAAAAAATCAGTCTCAATGGCGGATCTTATTGTATTAGGTGGAAATGTAGGAATAGAGATGGCAGCAAAAAAAGCTGGTCATAAAATTCAGGTACCATTTACTCCTGGAAGAGGAGATGCAAGACAAGATCAAACAGATGTAAATTCATTTGGATTACTTGAGCCGCAAGCGGATGGTTTTAGAAACTACATGAAAAAAGGCAAATCTCATGTTTCAGCTGAGGAAAAATTAATTGATAAGGCACAATTAATGGGATTAACGGCACCAGAGATGACAGTACTTGTCGGAGGAATGAGAGTTTTAGATACAAACTATGACAGTTCTAAAAATGGAGTTTTCACAAAAAAACCTGGAACGCTATCAACAGATTATTTTGTAAATCTTCTCGATATGAGCACTACTTGGAAAGAAACTGATAAATCTGAGCAATATTTTGTTGGTAAAGATAGAAAGTCAAAAAAAACCAAGTGGAAAGGTTCAAGAGTTGACCTTATTTTTGGCTCTAATTCTCAATTAAGAGCATTAGCCGAAGTCTATGCCTGCAAAGACTCATCTGACAAATTTGTTAAAGACTTTGTATCTGCATGGGTCAAAGTGATGAATGCAGATAGATTTGATTTAAGATTAAACTAGTATTAAGGAAAGCGGAAAAATGACATCACTATCGTTCGAAGACTTTTATAAAGTTCCTGAAATTAAGTTTGATATAAATAGATTGCGAAATGACTTAAATTTAATTTTAGAGAAAAAGAAATTTAATTCGCCAGGTGTTACTCACTTTGGTGCAATTCCTCTAAATCAAATTCCAAATAACAAAGACTCTATAGAAGGGAACAATATCAGAGGTAGATATTGGACTATTGCAGATGAGACAGGCAAAGAAGTCTCAAGAGATATTGATATTGATGAATCGAAATATACTCAGTTGATACCAGAGTTCGAGAAAACTTATTTTAAAGAGGTTTATGAAATTCTTAGTAAAAAATTTAAACTAGGAAGAGTAAGGCTTTTATTAAAAGAGCCAAGATCAACGCTAAGCTGGCACAAAGATCCAGAGTGTAGATTGCATATTCCGATAGTAACTAATGCAGGTTGTTCCATGGTCATTGAAAATGTTGCAAAACATTTGCCTGCAGATGGACATGTATGGATTACTAACAATACAAAGTATCATAACTTTTTTAATGGAGGAGAACAGGCTAGAGTTCACTTAGTTGCTTGTGTTCTTGAAAGCCCGTTTAAAGAATAATGGAAGTTACCAACGGTATTTTTAAAGCTGCCGGTCAGATTTATTCCAATAACAGAGGCTCTATTTTAAGAACAATTGTTTATACGGTTGGTCATTTTGCAATTGCTATAACTGTTTTGATGTTAGTAGCTGATGTATCTTTTATGATAGCTTTGACCGATGCAATTGTAGAACCAATTGCCAATTCTATTTGGTATTTCATTTTAGATAAGTGGTGGGCAAGTAGATCAAAAAGTAAATAATAATCATTATCAATAAGTATTTGAGAAAAATTTAATAAGGATAATTAGTAGTAATAATAATTATTCGCAAAAAAAATGCGTAAATAATAATTATTCGCAAGGATATTTGTTGAAAATAATTTTTTCATATTTAATTTTTAATATATGCAAATAGAAAATTATAATTGTAAAAAATGTGGATTAACAATTTCCTCAACTTGTTCCAAGTGTGATAAAATAGTCGATGTTGAAGTCCTTGATGATGGATGCATAGTTCAAAAGACTAAATGTGTTGATTGTGCAAATGCTCCAGTGATCAAAGACGTTTGTGTCCAACAAAAATAATTAGTTAATATATATAACTTAGAGGGTTAGTTGATTTTTCCCCAAAGATTTTCTTCGTCAACCCACCCTTTAAAACTTTTAGTTTCTACTAAGCACCAATTTCTCTCGCATTTTTTAACTATCAATAATCTTCCTGTTTCTATTTTAGCCAAGGGTTTAGAAAATTTAGTTGGTTTTTTGAATAGAATTTTATTTGATACAGTTATAAAGGATTTTGACTGCTTCAATTGAGAAATGTGTATCCACCCACCATTCTTTTTATTGTCAATTATTCTTCTAAAATTTTCTTTTTTATCAATCACTTTTACAGGCAAGTTTATTTTCTTGTAAATATACTTTATTGGATAATCAAAACTTGGGCCATATCTTACGTTTACCTTATCATTTTTAAGCATTAAAAATTTTTCATTATTTTCAGAAATGGCATTAGATGTAAAAAATATAATGATTAAAATCTTTAAGATTAATTGCACAAACAACCTTTTTTTTTAGTAAATTTTATTTTTCTAAATTCAAGTTTTTTCAGATTAACAATCAGAATTGATGAGTGAAGACTTTTATCTGACGAAATTATGTTTTTTAAAACTTCATTTGCTTGCATACTCCCAATTATATTTGATGTAGTTCCTAATATTCCTTCACTTTCACAATTTAAAACTTCATCAGAAGGTTCTGACTGGTAAAAACATTTTAAACATGGGCTTGATTTATTATTAAAATCGAATGAAAAAATATGTCCATCAAATTTGCTAATAGCACCAACTATTAGTTTTCTTTTATATTTTAATGAAAATTTATTTATTAAAAATTTAGTTTTAAAATTATCTGTTCCATCTACAATTATATCGAAATCTTTTACAATCTTATTTAAATTTTTTTCTGATGCTTTTTCTTTTAAAATTTTGACTTTTACATCTCTATTAATTAATTTTATTCTTCTTTTAAAGATATCAACCTTAAATTTTCCAACATCTTTTGAAGTATACAAAATTTGTCTTTGAAGATTTGAAATATCTACTTTATCGTGATCAATAGCACCTATATACCCTACACCGCATCTAGCCAACAAATCTGCGACTGGACTACCTAATCCACCAATTCCTACAATTAAAACTTTTGAATTAATTATTTTCTTTTGTCCTAATATACCAATATCCTTAAGTATTATTTGTCTAGAGTATCTCTCAAGCTTTCGTTTAGATAATGAATTTTTCACTTACCTGTTGATCCAAATCCACCCGAACCTCTAATTGTCTCAGGCAAAGTTTCTACAGTTTCAAAATCTACTTTTAGAATTGGCATTAATATCATTTGCGCAATCCTATCATCGTTATTTACTGTAAAGTCTTTATCTCCATGATTAAATAAAATTACTTTTATTTCTCCTCTATAGTCACTATCAATTGTTCCAGGAGTATTTAATACACTTATATTATTTTTAGCTGCCAAACCTGATCGCGGCCTGATCTGAACTTCGGTATCCTCAGGTATTGCAATGGATATACCTGTTGGCACTAAAGCGTTTTCGCCTGGTTTAATTACTATTTTCTTTTCAATGAATGCAGTCAAATCTACTCCAGATGAACCTGTTGTTTTATATTCAGGCAGTTTAACTTTTTCGTCTAATTTTTTAATTAAGACTTTTACCATTAAGTTAATTAATCTGTTGAATTACTCTTTTGACTATTTCTTCAGCGACCAATGATTTACTCATCTTTTCAAAATTTTCTTCAGGTTTATCTTTGTAAAATATAGAAATTTTATTAAAATCTGATCCAAATCCTATAGTTTGATCTGAGACATCATTTGCAATTACCCAGTCACAATTTTTTTCATTCAACTTTCTCTTTGCATTTATTGAAACATTGTTTGTTTCTGCTGCAAAACCAATTGTTATTTTTGGTCTTAATGAATTATGATTAGATATATGATTTAAAATATCGATATTTTTTTCTAGCTCTAAGTTAAATTCTTCATTCTTTTTAATCTTTTTACTTTTATAATTTTTCACTTTAAAATCAGAAACAGCCGCAGAAAAAATAGCTACATCTGTTGGTAGATTATTTAAACTTTCTTTGAACATCTCTTCAGCTGTTTCAACACTTACAAAATTAACACCATCCAAAGGTTTAATGCTTGTCTTTCCAGAAATAAGTGTCGTATCAAATCCATTGTCTCTAAGACATTTGGCTATTTCATATCCTTGTTTGCCACTGGATTTATTTGTAATAAATCTTACAGGATCAATATATTCATTAGTTGGTCCTGCAGTAACTAAAGCTTTTAATTTTTTATTTTTATCTAAATTAGAAAAATAATTTTTAAGCGTATTGACTATTTCATTTGGTTCTGTCATTTTTCCTTCACCGTATTCACCACATGCCATATCTCCTATCTCTGGCCCAACAATTTTGTATCCATAGCTTTTTAATTTTAATATATTTTCTTTAGTAGAAGGATGCTCCCACATTCTTACATTCATTGCCGGTGCTAAAAATATTTGTTTGTTAGAGGCTAATAAAACAGTAGACGCCAAATCTTCTGCATTTCCTGAGGCTACTTTAGATATGGTATTAGCTGTAATTGGTGCAACTAATACTGCATCAGCCCATCTTGATAAAGATATATGGTCCATCTCAGCTTCGTTTTCTGCACTAAATATATCGTCATAAACTTTTTCTTGGGAAAGAGACGAAACAGATAGTGGAGTTACAAATTCTTTTGCATTTTTTGTTAATATAGTTTTTACACGAGCACCATTTTTCTTAAATAATCTTATTAACTCAAGACTTTTGTAAGCAGAAATTCCACCACATATAATTAACAGTATTTTTTTATTCTCAAAATAATTCATCGTCGAGATTAAAATACTACTAATCCTAAAATTACAAGTAATAATAAACCAATGATTGATTGATTTCTGAAAGCTACCATTTCATTTTTTTTTGTATTTAGATCATTATACGTATTAGTATTTTGTGGAATTTGTCCACTTGCAAGAAATGTTAATGCTTGGTTTGCTTTATCCATTATTTGCGGCATTTCTGGCAATCTTTTTATAACTTCTGCAGAATTTTTTAGAGTTTCATTTAATGTTGTTATAGGATCTTTTGTTTCTTTAAGCCATTTTTCAAGAACAGGTCTTGACGTTTCCCAAATGTTTGTCTCTGGATTTAATCTTCTTGCAACACCTTCAACTACTACCATGGTTTTCTGTAGCATGAGCAACTGTGGTTGAGTTTGCATATTAAATTTTTCTGTCACATCAAAAAGTTGTTTGAGTAGTTTACCGCCAGATATATCTTTAATTGACTGACCAAATATTGGCTCTCCTATTGATCTTAGTGCTTGGGCGAGATCATCAACAGGCACTTCTTTTGGAACTAACCCTGCAGCTAAATGAACTTCAGCCACTTTTTTATAATCTCTTTTAATAAATCCATATAAGATCTCAGCAAGAAATTTTTTACTCAAATCATCGAGCCTTCCCATTATACCAAAATCGATAGGAACTATTTGACCACTATTGTTTATAAAAATGTTACCTTGATGCATATCTGCATGAAAAAAACCGTCTCTTACAGCATGTCTTAGAAAATGTTGAATAACATCTGATGCAATTTTTTTGGTGTCTATATTTCTTTTTTCTAACTCTTCTGTTTCTCTTATAGAGACACCTTCAACCCAGTCTAAAGTCATTACATTTTCACTTGTAAAATTCCAATAAATTCTAGGAACTTGAAATCCATTGTCATTCTTAGTGTTTTCAGAATACTCATTAGCTGCAGCGGCTTCAAATCTTAAATCCATTTCTAAATTGGTTATTTCTTTTAGCAAATAAACAACCTCAACTAATTTAAGTCTTTTTGTCTTTTTGTTAATTGACTCAGTTAAAAAAGCAAAAAGCATCAAAGCATCAATTTCTTCGTTGAATATTTTTTTTATATTTGGTCGTAAAATTTTTATAGCCACGTCTTTAATTGTGCCATTATCATTTATTTGCGCTTTATGAACCTGAGCTATAGATGCTGCTGCCACTGGTTCAGATAAATTTATAATTGAATTAAAATTATCTTCCCCTAGATCCTTTTTGATTATTTCTTTAGCTTTAGATAATTCAAAGGGAGGCAAACGATCTTGTAAACTCTCTAGTTGCTTAGATAACTTTTCTCCAATTATATCTGGTCTCGTTGCTAGAAATTGACCTAATTTAATGAATGTTGTACCCATAGATTGCAAGGAGTTTGATAATCTTTCACCTTCGGTTTCACTTATTAAAGAATTATCTTTTTTTGAAAATGATAAAGACAACAAATAGAATAAAATTTTTATTCCAATCGGTGGATTATGAAACTTTGTGAATATACTTAAAGCGTCAGATTTTGCTAATTTCCTTCCAAGCTTTAAAAGTATGTATAATTTTTTAATCATATTTTCCAACCTGAATGAATAGCTACTATTCCACCAGAATAGTTTCTATACTCACATTTAATAAAATTATTTTTCTCCATTAAACCCTTTAATTCTTCTTGATTAACAAATTCTTGGATACTTTTTATTAGATATTCATAAGGCTCTTTTTCACCAACCACAAATTTTCCTATTTCTGGAATTAATTTAGAGTATCTTTTATAGACTAAATCTAAGTTTAAATTTTGAATTTTTGAAAATTCTAAACAAAAAAATCTTCCTCCTGACTTTAAAACTCTGTACGCTTCACTTAAGGATTTATTAATATTTTTTGTATTTCTTAAACCAAAACTGATTGTGTAATAATCACATGAATTAGATTTTAAAGGCAATTTCTCTGCCGACCCCTTAATCCACTTGATATTTTTGTAATTTGATAGTCTGTTTTTCCCCTTTCTCATCATTGCTTCATTCGGATCAATACAAAATAATTCTATATTTTTATTTGAACTATTATCGATAAAAAGTTTTGCTATATCACCTGTGCCACATGCAACATCTGCTAGAATTTTATTTTTACCTGGGTTCATCCAATTTATTAAATTTCTTTTCCAGATTCTATGAACTCCAAGTGACATTAAATCATTCATGATGTCGTATTTATCATAAACTTTATCAAACACACCTTGGACTAGACCTTTTTTATTTTGAAGATATTGTTGCATAAAATAAATAATATTAATTAATATAATAATAAATGCCAGAATTGCCAGAAGTAGAAGTTGTTAAAGAGTCACTAAGTAGAACAATAACAGGAAAAAAAATAAAAAAAGTAAGTATTAAGAATAGGAATTTAAGGTACAAAATAAAAAAAGGTTTTGAAACAAGACTTCAATCAAAATCAATAAAAAAAGTTAATAGGTTTTCAAAATATATCATACTAGTTTTAAATGATGAAAAATTTTGCTTAATTCATCTTGGAATGTCTGGCACTATACATCTCTTAAGAAAAAATATTTTAAATCAAAAAACAAATGCAAGTTTTTATCATAGCCCCTATTTACCAAAAAAACATAACCATGTGTTTTTGGAATTTGATAACATAAAAATTATATATAATGATCCCAGAAGATTTGGTTATTTCAAATTATTTGAAAATAAGAATAATTTAGAAAATTTTATAAATAACTATGGTCCTGAGCCTTTTTCTTCAAAATTTAATCTCAACTACTTAAAAAAATATTTTTACAAAAAGAAAAAGAATATAAAAAATTTTCTCTTAGATCAAAAGTTTGTTTCGGGTTTGGGAAATATTTATGCGAGTGAAATTTTATTCAGCTCTAAAATAAATCCGAAAAAAAAAGCAAAATCTTTAAGTGAAAACGATTGTATTAATATTATTAAATATTCAAGAAAAATTTTAAATTTAGCGATAAAAAAAGGAGGGTCTAGTATTAGAGATTTTAAAAATATAGTTGGTAAAAATGGATCTTTTCAAGATAACTTTAAAGTATACAACAGAGAAAATAAGAGTTGTCTTTCACCAGGATGCAAAGGGACAATAAAAAAAAAATTTATCACTAATAGATCAACATTTTTTTGTAATATTTGTCAAAAATAAAAAATTATTATATTGACCGTATAAATTTCTCGTTATATACAATCGCGCTTATGGCAAACACTAAATCAGCTATTAAACGAATAAGACGTATATCACGTCAAACAATGGTAAATAAGTCTAGAAAAAGCAGATTTAGATCTGCAATAAAAAAAATGAATTTAATTCTTGATAAAAAGGACAAAAAAGAAGCTTTAGCTTTCTTGCCAAAATTAAACTCTGAATTGATGAAAATAGCAAAGACAGGGGTGATAAAAAAGCAAAACGCGTCAAGAAATATTTCTAGAATAACAAAAAAAATAAATTCCTTATAACAACTTTTAGTTTATTTAGAGAAATTACAACCCTAGAGATTATTTTTTCAATTAAAAAAAGAATCTTTTAATCTTTCAATCCCAAGATAAAAAAAAATAAAAAAAGTAAATTTAAGATTACTAATTTTAAGTCCCTAAAAAGAGATTCAATTATTAATTTATACAATTGTAAATTTTATTTTTTTTTGAGAATAAAAATAAATTTATTGCATTGAATTATGAATAGGAGTTTAACAGACTCTCATGAAAAATAATCTCACTAACATTAAATCAGATAATATTAATAAGATTGATTGGAAATTATTACAAAATGAAATGAAAAATAAGTTTGGTTCTGAGATTTATGATAGTTGGTTAAAAAAAATTGATTTAGTTGATGAGTTTAAAAATTATGTTTTATTATCCGTTTCGACAAGATTTATCAGAGACTGGATAACCTCAAGATATTTAGATCAAATATTACAAATAATTAAATTATATAAAAAAGATATTTCCAGAATAGAATTTGTAATTAACGAGAATATAAAGAACAAAAATAGTGATGAAATAAAACCAGATAATTCATCTGATAATGAGAAGGTTTCATTTATTAAAGATTCATATCTTCAGTATAATCGAATTGATCCAAATAAAAACTTTGAGAATTTCTTGCTAGGGAAAAGTAATAAACTAGCTTTTGAAGCTGCAAAAAAAGTCTCAGAACAAATAGCTCATTATAATCCTCTGTATATTTATGGTGGAGTTGGAATGGGTAAGACACATTTGTTAAATGCAATTGGATTAAGTTTGAAAGAAAAAAATAAAGTAATGTTTATTTCAGCTGAAAGATTTATGTATCAATTTGTAAAGTCGATAAAATCTAATGATATGGTAAAGTTTAAAGAGTATTTTAGAAATACTGACATATTTTTGATTGATGATATTCAATTTATGAATGGAAAAGAAGCTATGCAAGAAGAGTTTTTCCACACATTTAATGTTTTGCTAGAGAAAGGATCACAAATTATAGTATCAGCAGATAGACCACCAAACAAATTAACTAGAATACAAGAGAGAATTAAATCTAGATTTTCGGGAGGACTAGTGGTTGATATTCAAAATGCTGATTTTGAATTAAGATACAATATAATAAAATCCAAAAATGAAGATCTTGGAATTCATGATCCAAACAATATTAAAATCAGTGACGAGATCATAAAATTTATTAGCACTGAAGTTAATACTAGTATCAGAGAACTTGTAGGTGCATTTAATAGAATAGTATCTTTCTCAAGAATTTATGGAAAAACACCCTCAATGTCTGAGGTAAAAGTAATATTAAAAGATCTATTAAATTTAACAGAAAATAAAGTTGATATAGATAGTATTCAAACAATAGTCTGTAAATATTTTAAAATAAGTAAAAACGAAATGTTGTCACCAAGAAGGTCAAGATATCTTGTAAGACCAAGACAAACTGCTATTTATTTAGCAAAAATGCTGACATCTAAATCTTTACCAGAGATAGGTCGATCGTTTGCTAATAGAGATCACACAACTGTTATTCACTCAGTTAAAACAATAGAAAAATTAAGAAAAGACGATAATGAATTAAATTTAAGTATTGATAGCCTAAAGAATAAAATATTATACAAACAAGAAAATGAAATTTAGTGTTAATCAACAGGATTTGCAAAAATCTTTAGGTTACTGTCAGGGTGTAATAGAAAAAAGAAGCACTTTACCTATACTTTCAAATATTTTGATAGAGGCAGCAAATTCAAAATTAAAAATTACAGCAACAGATTTAGATTTAATATTTGTAAATGAAATTTCAAATATAAAAATTTTTGATGAAGGCAAAACAACCACTTCTTCATCAATTATGTTTGATATTGTAAGAAAAATACCCTCTGGTAGTCAGATAAATTTCGAAAACACTGGAGAAAGTAAATTACAATTAGAATCAAACAAATCTCTATTCAATTTAAATTCAATTAATGCATCTGAATTTCCAATTACAGATGAAAATTTTGATGAAAATAAATTTTCTATAGATTCAAAAGATTTACTAAAACTTTTAAATAAATGTAAATTTTCAATTTCGAATGATGAAACAAGGCATTATCTTAGCGGTATTTTTTTTCATCAAACCCAAGTAGATGATAAGAATTTTTTAACTGCAGCTGCAACAGATAGCCACAGAATGTCTATTTCAAAAGTAAGACTAAAAAATAAAATTGAATTTGAACCAATAATACTTCCAAAAAAAACAATATTTCAATTATGTTCCCTTTTAGAAGATTATGTTGGTGAGGTTAAAGTTTCAAATATTAAATCTAAAATTAAATTTGAACTTAATAATAGTACTTTGATATCGAAATTAATTGATGGCAAGTTTCCAAATTACATTCAGGTTGTTCCTAGAGATAATCAAAAAAAATTAGAAATTGATTTAAAATCTTTTTTAAACTCTGTAGATAGAGTAGCATCAGTTTCTTTAGATAAAAAAGATGGTGTAAAATTTAATTTGACTAAAGATAATTTAGATTTATCCGTTAACAACACAAACAGTGGTGATGGTAAAGAAAGCCTATCTGTAAAATTTGAGACTGATTTAGATATAAGTTTTAACTCTAGATATTTGCTTGATATAGCATCCCAATTAAACGGAGATAACATAGAAATATATTTAAAAGATAATGGATCTCCAGCTTTAATAAAAGATCCTGCAGACTTTGACAGTATTTACGTTGTAATGCCTATGAAAGGTTAGTTAGAAAGACCAAGCTCAGAATAGATTTCTTTTTGTAATAAATTTACAAATTCTCTTTCCGTTATGCCAGTTTTAATTGGCTTTAAAATAGACACAGTAATTGTTTTGTTAGGTACCATCTTTCCAGATTTTGGCCATACTCTTCCAGAGTCAATGGCAACTGGTTGACATTTTACGTTTAATTCTACGTAAATTCTTCCAACTCCTTTTTTAAAAGGAATAATTTCATCTGGTAAAACTCGAGTAGCTTGAGGAAAAATTATTACAGGTCTTTTTGTTTTCTCCATAACTTGTTTAATTTTTTCTGTAAAATTAAGGTTTTCTTTTGAAACTTTATTTCTATTCACAGAAATTGAGTCAATTTTTCTCAAATACCAACCAAATATTGGAATATT
The DNA here is from genome assembly GCA_902525295.1 of uncultured Pelagibacteraceae bacterium. Lineage (GTDB taxonomy): Bacteria > Pseudomonadota > Alphaproteobacteria > Pelagibacterales > Pelagibacteraceae > Pelagibacter. The sequence goes on from CABZGR010000001.1 coordinate 45,606, forward strand.
TAAAAGTTCTTTTTTAAGAATAAAAATTGGTGAATTAAATAATGTCTGTAAAAAAAAAGTTTCAAACATTGATTGATGAGAACATGCAATAAAAAAATTTTCATTATTTATTATATTTTCTTTACCTTTAATAACTATATTTGTTGAGTAAAATATTTTTAAACAGATTGAAGACCAGTAACCAAAAAGTTTACCTCCAAAAAGAGCTATTTTCTTTGGTAGTAATAATGATGGAAGAAAAATAATACATATTAAGATTAATCCAGAAAAAAATATACTTTTAAAGAGGATATTTCTCATTGTAGGTTTTAATTAGATTATATTTGTTATTTTTTGTCTTTTTCTAATAATCTTTATTTTATTTCCTTTGATCAAAATTTCAGCAGGCCTTAATCTAAGATTATAATTAGATGATAATGAATAACCATATGCACCTGTATCACAAATGATCATAATATCATTTTCTTTAATAC
>CABZGR010000002.1 GCA_902525295.1 uncultured Pelagibacteraceae bacterium
TTTTCTAGATATCTAATAATGTCATATGAAAAGTATCCTGATATTATGGAGCTAATTGATGGTAATTCTCTAGGAATTTTAAATTTGAAAGTTTCAATAACATTTTCTATATTTTTCTTTGCACTACCTTTCAAAATTTTAACTTTGTTATTAAAGTATAACTTGCTTACATTATTATTAAATTCCCAAATTTTATCAGGATTTTTTCCAAAAATTGTATATCTACCTTTAATAAATCCTTTTTCTACTGACTCAAATACAAAAGTATTTTTCTCAGTAAAAAAATTATTTATTAAATTTATTATTTCTTTAGAACCATCACTGTCCAAGGATAAATAGAGTATTTGGTTTATTTTTTTTTTATGATTAATCTTAAATTGTTTAAGGCTTATATTAAGCATTATTTAAAATAATCTTTTATTCGATCTATATTGTTATTAAAAATTTTAACTTCATACTTGGTGTTAAGTGATTTATCATAAGAACTATAAATATCATCGATCAAATTGATATTTGTTTTAGCTAAATATTCTTGGATATTTTCATTTGTACTTTTTAAATTTTCATAATTAATCTGATTAATCTTTGCTAAAAATATATTATTAGCTCTATTTGAAACCATAACAAAACTGTTTTTTGGCAATTCATAAATAAGCTTTAAAGATGTCTCATCAAATAAACTATCATCATTAATTGAATTAATTATTCCTGAATTTATATTTTCTTTATTTTTTACTAGATTTTCAAAGTCAGAATCATTGAAATCTTTATTTTGAATTTTTTCAAATAAATTTTTATTAAGATCAAATTTTTTCTTTAATAAAATTCTATTTTTAACTTTATCTCTGAAAGATGCATCGTTTTTATTTGGTAGTAAATTATTTATTTTTGTAATTTGATACAGTAAAAAGTAATTATCCTTATCTTTTAAAACTATTTCCTTTTTATCTTTATTTTCGTAAATTTCTTTAAATACATCATCCTCATTTACAAACTTAAAATTGTTTCTTTTTTGCAATGTTATTTCATTTTTTTTAGCGATATTTTCTAAAGACACTTCATTTAATATATCATTTTCGATTTCATCAATTTTTTTGTAAAAATCTTCATTAAATTCGTTGATTTCAATTAGATTTGAGGGTTCAACTTTAGCATAACTAAAATCAATGTATGCTTCTTTTAGGTTTTCCTCATTTTCGTTTATATATTTATTAATTTCAACGTCTGAAATATTCTTATCGTAAGCATATTCAAGATCATAGTATTGAATATTTATTTTTTTGTTTTCATTTATGTAAATCTTATTTTGTAAATAATATGGTGATTTAATGCCACCACCAATATAATCAAATAATCTTTTTCTTAACTGAGAATTTTTTAGTCTATTTTCAAATTCGGCTGCAATAATATTATTTTCTAAAAGAAATTTTTCATATTTTAATCTTGAAAAATTTTTGTCATCATCAAGAAAATTTATGTCGTTTTGTAAATTTAATTTCAATGATCTATCGGAAACTTTTACATTTAAATCTTTATACTCCATTGACATTAAATCTTTTGAAATAAGGTCGCTTAAAATTCTCTCTAGGATATTGTTATCTAAATTTTCTTTTATATAATTAGGATTTATTCTTGATCGGTTTATATGATCAATGAAGTCTTTTGTCGAAATTGAATTATTATTTATCTTAGCAATATTATTTGCGTTCCCACCACTAAAGACACTTCCCATTCCCCAAAAAACAAAAGGAACAATTATTATAGCAACGAGGACACCCGCCAATTTACTATTTGTAAAACCTCTTAATTTTCCCAACATGAGTAATTCTTTATATATTGATTATAAAAAACAAACCTATAAATTAAATTATCTAAGATGACAAATAATAATATGATCTTTATAGCTAATTGGAAGATGAATGGAGAAAAAAGTCACATCTCTGGCATTAATAAAACCATAAAATTTTTAAAACAATCAAAAAATAAAAAAAATCAAATAATTTACTGCCCACCATTTACCCTAATCTCATTAGTTAAAAATAAAGTAAAAAACTCTAAAATTAAAGTAGGTGCTCAGAACCTTTCTCAATTAAATGATTATGGTGCATTTACAGGATCTGTAAATTCTAAATTAATTAAGTCAGCAGGAGGTGAGTATGTAATTGTTGGTCATTCTGAAATTAGAAATCAGGAAAATGATATACTAATAAATAAAAAAATTCATTCAGCACTTAAAGATAAATTAAAAGTAATTTTTTGTATTGGAGAAACATACAAAGAAAAAAAAAATAATAAAACTCTCTCAGTACTTAAAAGACAAATAACCATTGCATTAAAGAATATAAAAAAAATTAATAATATTATTTTTGCATATGAACCTAGATGGTCCATCGGAACTGGAAAAATACCAAAATCATCTGAATTAAGAAAAAACTTTAGAGATATAAATAATATAATTAGCAAATTAAAAAAAAATCAAAAACCTAAAATTATCTATGGAGGATCTGTTAATTCTAAAAATGTATTAGAGTTAAAAAAAATTAATGATTTAAAAGGATTTTTAATAGGAAGCGCTTCTTTGAGAGCAAAAAATTTTATTGATATAATTAAAAAATCAACTAATTAAACCTCGTGGAAAATATACTTTTAATAATTAATATTATTCTTGCAGCTATTCTAGTTGTCTTAGTTTTAATTCAAAAATCTGAGGGTGGTGCTTTAGGTATTGGAGTGTCTCAAGATAACTTTATGCTTTCAAGATCTGCAGGAAATTTTTTAACTAAAGCTACAGCAATAATTGCAACTCTATTTATAATATGCAGTCTGTGTTTAACGATTCTTTCCAGAGGCGAATTAACTCCCTCAACATCAGTTTTAGATAAAATAGAGGAAACTGATGATGCTCCAAAGGTTCCAGATAGCAATAATTAATACTTTGAATTTTTAAGTTTTAGGTCTATAAGATACTTCCATGGCGCGATATATCTTTGTCACTGGCGGCGTGGTATCATCTCTTGGAAAAGGATTATCCTCAGCATCACTTGCATATTTATTAAAGTCACAAGGTTATAAAGTCAGGATACGTAAAATGGACCCATATTTAAATGTTGATCCAGGAACAATGAGTCCTTTTCAACATGGAGAGGTATTTGTTACTGATGATGGTGCAGAAACTGACTTAGATTTAGGACATTACGAAAGATTTACAAATATTTCATCAAAACAATCAGATAATATTACTACAGGTAAAATTTATAGCGATGTAATCAAAAAAGAGAGACAAGGGGGGTATTTAGGTAAGACAGTTCAAGTCATTCCACACATAACAGATAGAATAAAAAAATTTATTAGCAAAGACATTAGTAATGAAGATTTTGTAATTTGTGAAATTGGTGGAACTGTTGGTGATATAGAAAGCTTACCGTTTTTAGAAGCTATAAGACAGTTCTCAAACGATCATGGAAGGAATAGAACATTATTTGTTCACTTAACACTAGTTCCCTTCATGAAATCTTCTGATGAAATAAAAACCAAACCTACACAACATAGTGTGAAAGAATTAAGAAGTATCGGTATACAGCCAGATATTGTTATATGTAGATCAGAACAACATATACCTTTAGAGCAAAGAAAAAAAATATCTTTATTTTGTAATGTTGATATTCAAAACGTTATTGAGACAGTTGATGTTAGAACAATTTATGAAGCACCAATTAGTTTTTATAACCAAAAATTAGATAAACAAGTTTTAAAATATTTTAAAATAAAATCAAAAAAGAAACCCAATTTAAACCCATGGAAAAATATTACTTCAACTGTTCTAAAAAATAATAAAGTAATTAACATTGGAATAATAGGTAAATATGTAAACTTAAAAGATGCATATAAATCTTTAGATGAAGCATTAACGCACGGAGGTATAGCAAATAATGTAAAAGTCAATTTAGTAAGAATTGAATCTGATAAACTAAAAAAAAATGAAATAAGCAAAAAACTTAGAAGTGTTTCAGGAATATTAATTCCAGGTGGATTTGGTAAAAGAGGAACAGAGGGGAAGATTGCAGCAATTAAATATGCAAGAGAAAAAAAAATACCCTTTTTTGGTATTTGTTTTGGTATGCAAATGGCAATTATTGAATTTGCCAGAAACAAATTAAATATAAAAAATGCTGGTTCTACAGAGCTTGATAAAAAATGCTATCCTGTTATTGGATTAATCCATGAATGGAATAAAAATGGAAAATTATTTAAGGGTACAGAAAAAAACTTGGGTGGTACAATGAGATTGGGTCTTTATACAGCTAAATTAAAAAATAATTCTGCCATAAAAAAGATATATAAATTAAATGAAATAAAAGAAAGACATAGACATAGGTATGAAGTTAATAATAACCAAAGATCAAAATTTGAAAAAAAAGGATTAATATTTTCGGGCATGTCTCCAGATAATAAGTTACCTGAAATAATTGAATTAAAAAATCATCCCTGGTTTATTGGTGTTCAATTTCATCCAGAGTTTAAATCAAGACCATTATCACCACATCCATTATTTAAATCTTTTATTAAAGCTTCAAAAAATTATCATGGAAAATAGAATTGTTAAGTGTCAGGATTTAAATATTTCTAACTCAAATAAAATTTGTTTAATAGCAGGACCATGCCAACTAGAAACTGAGCAACATGCTTTGGACATGGCAGGGGAAATTAAAAATATTACTGACAAATATAAAATTGGATTTATATACAAAACATCATTTGATAAAGCTAATAGAACAAGTCTTAAAGGTAAAAGAGGGGCTGGATTAGAAAAATCATTACCAGTTTTTGACAAAATAAAAAATCAAATAAAAGCCCCTGTCCTTACTGATATTCACAATGAGGAGCAATGCTCAATTGTTGCGCCACATGTTGATGTTTTACAAATTCCTGCATTCTTATGTCGACAAACAGATTTATTAGTTGCTGCTGCAAAAACAAAAAAAATTATCAATGTGAAAAAAGGTCAGTTTTTAGCTCCATGGGATATGTTAAATGTAACAAAAAAAATATCTGAGTCTGGAAATAATAATATTCTTGTAACAGAGAGAGGAGCTAGTTTTGGATACAATACATTAGTAACAGATATGAGATCAATACCCATAATGGCAAAAAATGGTTATCCAATTGTTTTTGATGCCACTCATTCAGTTCAACAACCAGGTGGTCAAGGAGATAAAAGTGGTGGACAAAGAGAATTTGTTGAACATTTGTCTAGAGCAGCTGTTGCAGTTGGTGTCGCTGCTATTTTTATAGAAACACATCAAGATCCTGATAACGCTCCTTCTGATGGGCCAAATATGGTTCCACTTAATAAATTAGATAATCTTATTAATCAGATTGTAGAAATAGATAATCTAATAAAAAAAAATAATGTCTAAAATTTCTAAAGTTATTGCAAGACAAGTTTTTGATAGTAGAGGAAATCCAACTATAGAAACAGAAGTATTTGTAAAAGATATTAGTGCATCAGCAATTTGTCCATCTGGAGCATCAACTGGCACTTATGAAGCTTTTGAAAAAAGAGATATTAATAATAAAAAATATCTTGGAAAAAGTGTTTTAAAACCTGTTGAATTTATAAATAAGGTAATATCAAATAAGCTAAAAAATTTTAATGTTCATCAACAAGAAAAAATAGATAATTTGTTAATTAGGCTTGATGGAACAAAACAAAAAAAAAGAGTTGGAGCTAATGCAATTCTTTCAGTTTCAATAGCTGTCAAAAAATTATCTTCTAAAATTAAAAAAATTCCAATTTATAAAAATTTACTAATAAATAAAAATTTTAAATTACCTTATCCCTTAATGAATATAATTAATGGAGGCGCACATGCAAATAATGGCCTCAGAATCCAAGAGTTTATGATAAGACCAGATAAAGCTAAATCTTTTTCTGAAGGTGTTAGAATGTGTTTTATTGTTATAAATAGATTGAGAGATTTAATCAAGAAAATGGGACATTCTACTTCAGTAGGAGATGAGGGTGGGTTCGCTCCAATGATAAATGATAATGAAAGCGCGCTTAAACTTATAGTAAAAGCTATAAATTTATCAGGTTTTAAAAATGGAAAAGACGTAGTTATTTGTCTGGACGTTGCAGCAAATGAGTTAATTAAAAATAAAAAATATTCAATTCACTCTAAAAATTACACTAGCGTAGATGAATCTATAAAAAATTATCTCAGACTTGTGCAAAAATATAAAATTATGTCTATTGAAGATCCATTTAGTGAAAATGATTGGTCAGCTTGGACAAAACTTCTAAACAAAACAAAAAATAAATTACAAATTGTTGGGGATGATTTGTTTGTTACAAATTTAGAACGATTGAAAATAGGTTTTTTAAATATATCAGCTAATTCAATATTAATTAAATTAAATCAAATTGGCACTGTCACAGAAACACTTGAAGTTATAAAATTTGCAAAATTAATTGGTTATAAAACTATAATTTCACATAGATCTGGTGATAGCGAAGATACATTTATTGCAGACTTTGCTGTAGGAACTGATTCTAATCAGATTAAAACTGGTTCATTAGCTAGATCAGAGAGAGTTTCAAAATATAACCAATTATTAAGAATTGAACAAGAACTTGGAAAAAAATCAAAAATGCATAGTGTTAATTAATGTTTGATAAAATAAAAAAAAATTATTTTATTTTAATTATAACATTTCTATTTATTTACTTTTTTTTTAATTTATTGGGTGGTGATAGGGGTCTAATTTCTTATTTTAAAAAAAAAGAAATTTATGAAGAATTAAAGATTAAACAAGCTGATTTGAATTTTAAAATTCAAGAATTGGATCACAAAAATTCTTTATTAACTAAAGATATAGACCTTGATTTTATTGAAGTTTTAATACGAGACAAATTTTTATTTGGAAAAGATGGTGAGACTACTTATATAATTAATTATGATGGACAAAATTAAACCAAGACACCCTGAAAAAGTTAAAAATCCAGTTAATCCAATAAAAAAGAAACCCGCTTGGATTAGATCTAAACTATCAGACAGTAAGGAATTTTTTTTAACTAAAACTGTAGTTAATCAAAACAATTTAGTCACTGTTTGCCAAGAAGCAAACTGCCCAAATATCACCGAATGTTGGAGTAAAAGACATGCAACATTTATGATTATGGGCGACACTTGCACAAGAGCTTGTGCGTTTTGTGATGTTAAAACTGGGAAACCTGAAAAATTGGATCAATTTGAACCAATAAAAATTGCAAATGCAGTTAAAAAATTAAATTTAAGACATGTTGTAATTACATCTGTTGATAGAGATGATTTGTCTGACGGTGGATCTACTCATTTTAAAGAAGTTGTAGAAATTACTAGAAAAAAAAATCCAAACACTACAATAGAAGTTTTAACACCAGATTTTCTTAGAAAAGGAGACTCTTATAAAATTATTTTAAGTGCAAATCCTGACGTTTTTAATCATAATATTGAAACTGTTCCAAGATTATATGTAAAGGTTAGACCTGGAGCTAGATATTTTTCATCTTTAGAACTTCTTAAAAACGCCAAAAAAGATAATAAACAAGTTTTTACTAAGTCAGGTATAATGGTCGGTTTGGGCGAGGAAAAAGATGAAGTAATTCAAGTAATGGATGATTTAAGATCTGCAGATGTTGATTTTTTAACGATTGGTCAATACCTCCAACCATCTGCAAAACATCATCCTTTAGATAGATATTATCATCCTGATGAATTTAAAGATCTAGAAATAGTTGCAAAGTCAAAGGGTTTTTTATTAGTTTCATCATCTCCATTAACTAGATCTTCATATCATGCTGATGAAGATTTTGCCAAATTAAAACAAAATAGACACAATTAATTTAATGCCTAAAGCATCTGTAACGCGATTAATAGAACGCGATAAAAAGACACTTATTAATTTTGTTTTAGATATTGAAAAATATCCTGAATTTATTCCATTTTGTATAGATTCAAAGGTTTATGAAATAAAAGAAGTCGAAGATTCTGTAAAAATTATTGCAGATTTAACCATAGGTAAGAAGCCTTTTACTGACACTTACAAAAGTGATGTTAGGTATGACAAAAAAAATGATCATATTCATGTGACTAATATTGATGGTCCTTTGAATTATTTAGAAAATAATTGGAAGTTTGTGGAGAAAGATAATTTTACTGAAGTTCATTTTGATGTCGATTTCGAAATTAAGAATAAATTTCTTAATATTATAATGTCAAAATCTTTTAAATATGGGCTTAATAAAATAGCTGATGCTTTTCAAAAAAGAGCTGAAAGTTTGTAATTATACTAAATAATTTTTATCAATAAATTAATACATTTTTTAACTGTATTATTTTGTATTATTGATCTTTTCTTTTTTCCAAATAAATTTTTAATAATAAAAATTTTATTTCCTCTCTTAATGCCAATAAACACAAGACCAATAGGTTTATTTTTTGTACCACCTTTAGGACCCGCAACACCAGTAATTGATACGTTGATTTTACTTTTTGATAATTTTGATAAATTTTCTACCATTGATTTACAACATTCTTGACTTACAGCCCCGAATTTATCGATTATTTTTTTTTTAACATTAAGAATATTAATTTTTGCATTATTTGAGTATGTAATTAATCCTATTTTAAAATACTTTGATGAACCACTCAATTTAGTTAATTTACTTGATAATAAACCACCTGTGCAAGATTCTACTACAGATATAGTTGTTTTCTTCTTTATCAATTTTTTATGCAATTTATCAATACTCATTAAAATTTAAATGAAATAAGATATATTATTAACATTGTGTATAATCCAGCCATTATATCATCCATAATTATACCAAAAAAATTTTTATGTTGTTTATCAAAATAATTTACAGGGAAAGGTTTAACGATATCAAAAAATCTAAAAAGGATAAAAGAAAATAAATAATATATTTCGACTGGAATGTTAATTAGATTTTTAGATGATAGATATACTATAAGTATTAGTGGCATTGCTTGTCCCAAAACCTCATCAATTACTATTTGTCTAGGATCTTTATTCTCAAACTCGGTTTCAGAATCCATGACCGCATAAAATGAATAAAAGAAAATTATAGAATATAATATTAAAATATAATTGAGGTTTTTAAATTGCAATATTTCAAAAAATACATAAAGAATTATCGTTGTACTTAATGATGTAAATGTACCAGGTATTTTAGAAATATAACCATTTCCAAAAAAAGTTGAAATTAATATGTTGACCTTTTTCATTTTGATAATGAGCAAATAACTTCACATGCAATAGCTTGCTCTTTCCCAATTATACCTAATTTTTCAACAGTTTTCCCTTTTAAATTTATTAAATTTTTATTTATTGAAAGCATTTTTGACAATGATTTTATTATTTTATTTCTGATTTTAGAAACTTTTGGATTTTCACATATTAAATTTATGTCTATGTTATTTATTAAAAAATTATTATCATTTAGTAATTTAAGTACTGGCTTAAGCATATTCTTAGACCTGATGTTTTTAAATTTATTTGAATTACTAGGGAATAGAGTGCCGATATCACTTTTTCTCATCGCACCTAACAATCCATCAATAATTGCATGTAGAATTACATCTCCATCAGAATGTCCTTTTAGACCCGAATGATAAGGTATTTCAACTCCGCCAAGAAAAAGTTTCTTATTTTTAATTAGTCTGTGAACATCAAAACCAATTCCATAATAATTTTCTAACTTTAAGCAATTAAAGTCATCTATTGTCGTTATTTTAATATTTTTTTTGTCTCCAAGAATAAACTTAATTTTTTTATTATTAATTAAATATAAACTAGCCTCATCAGTAATTTTTTCTCTATTCGTCCTATATAAATTAAAAAGTTCTTTAAAATCAAAGCACTGGGGAGTTTGTGTAAGTAAAACTTTTTCTCGATTTAAATTATTTATTTTAAATTTAGTTTTATATTTTACCGAATTTTCTGATTTTATATATGGTACAACAGCATTATTATTTTTCAATTCATTTTTTAATTTTTTTAATAATTTAACTGATAAATTTGGTCTTGCAGCATCATGAATAAATACATTTTTAATTTTTTTATTCTTTAAATAATTAAGTGCATTTTTAGTAGAGATATATCTTTCTGTTCCTCCTTTTATAATTTCTATTTTTTTGTGATTAAATTTTTTAATTTTTTTGTTTGTAACTATTACAATCTTTTTAAATAATTTTGAGTCTAGGGCGGTTTTCAATGAATGCTCAAATAAAGGCTTATTTTTAAAGGTTATAAATTGCTTATTAAATTTTGATTTAAATCTCTTACTTTTTCCTGCACTTAATAATATAAAACAATCACTCATGTATTTATTTATAATTTTTCATATATATTCATAGTTTATGCTAGCTTTTATAAAAAGAAATTTATTTATAATAATTATATTTCTTCTTACTGTTTTACTATCTTTTATTACATTTCTAACATTTATAGATAGAAGTTTTATAGAATTAAATGATCGAAATCTGCAATTAGTATTAATTTCAAATATTATTTTTTTATTTGTATTTTTTGTACTAATATTCATTGATATAAAAAATTCAATCAAAAATAATATTAATGTAAGAGGCTCAATAGCAAATAGAAAATATATAATATCCTTTGGACTATTTACTTTAATTCCTTCATTACTTATAGCTATATTTTCTCTTTTTATTTTCTCATTCGCTTTGGAAAAATATTTTGATAAAAAAATTACAACAGCAGTAAATAATTCTTATGAGATTGCAAAAAATTATGTTGAAGAAAAAAGGAATAAAATTCAATCAGAAATAGTTTTGATAGCTTTCGATTTGAATAAATACTTTAAAGTTTACAAAAATGAACCCAATAGATTTCAATCTTTCTTGAATACTCAAAATTTAGTTCGTGATATTGACCAATTATTTTTAATAAATTCAAATGGCGATTTAATTTTATCTGCAAATAATTCAAAATATTCAAGAATCGAAGATCAAGCAATTAGGATGGTTCGAAATGATAATAGACCTCTTAAAATTATCAATGCTTTAGAAAATAGGTCTGCAGCAGTAATTAGGTTGCAAAATTTTGAAGATACATATTTATATGTAGTAAAAAATTTAGATAAAAAAATATCAAACTACTTAATAGAATCTGAGGAAGCAATTAATTTTTATTATACTGTTGAGAATCAAAGTTTAGGTATTAGAATTTCTTTTGCAATAATATATATATCAATAATTACTTTGCTTTTATTTTTGTCAATAACGATAGCAATCAGATTCTCTTCAAGATTTTTTATATCAATTAATAATTTGATATCTGCATCTGAGAAAATAGGACAAGGCAATCTTAATGCAAAAGTTCCAGAACTTAAAGCTGATCGGGAAATGGAATTACTAAATAAAAATTTTAATTCAATGATAGAAAAGTTAAAAGATCAACAAAATAAATTATTATCAAATGAAAGACATGAGGCTTGGGAAACTGTTGCAAGAAAAATGGCACATGAAATTAAAAACCCATTAACACCAATACAACTCACTATAGATAATTTAAATTCTAAATATATACCAAATTTATCTGAAGAAAAAAAAGAAAAATATCAAGCTAATCTTAAAACAATTTTAAAACAAATCAAACAAATAGAAAATCTAGTTAACGAATTTTCAGATTTTGCACGAATGCCAAAGCCACTAGTCAAAAAAAATGATTTAATTAAGGTACTAAATGAAAATATAGAATTACTTAAAAAAGTTGATGAAACAATTAAATTCAGAATTATTAATAAAATTGGTAAAGATGTAATACTTAATTTTGATAACGAACAATTTAATAGATTATTTTTTAATTTGATTAAAAATTCAATTGAGAGCATTAAGGAAAAAGTCAAAAAAACCAGTAAATCATTGAAAAATATTGATATAGAAATCAATCAAAGAAGAGACTATATAACGATTAACTTAATTGATACAGGTGAAGGTTTTAAAGATAAGAAAACTAAAGATATTATAAAACCATATTATACAACAAAAAAAGAAGGAACCGGCTTAGGACTATCTATAGTAGATAAAATAATAAACGACCATAATGGATCAATTAAATTTTTAAATACCAACAATGGAGCTAAGGTTCAAATAATTTTTCCAAAGTAATACATGTCAACAGAAATTTTAATTATTGATGATAATGCTGATATAAGAAACATACTTGACGAATTAATTCAAGATGCTGGATATAAAACAAGATTAGCGGCTAATTTTAATCAAGGTTTATCTGAAATAGACAAAAAATTACCTGATGTAGCAATCATAGATGTAAAATTAGACAAAGGAGATAATGATGGTATTCAATTACTTGAACATATCAAAACAAAAAATACTGATATACCAGTCATAATAATTTCAGGTCATGCAAATATTGAGATGGCAATAAATTCACTTAGATCAGGTGCTTTTGAGTTTATACAAAAACCTTTTGACAAAGAAAGATTATTAAATTTTGTTAAAAGAGCCGTAGAAAATTTTAATTTAAAAAAAGAAAATAAATCTTTATCTAGCAAGTTATTTCATTCTTTTGAAATAATTGGTAAAAGTTCAAATATTACCTCTATAAAAGAACAGATACAAAAACTTTCACAATCTGAGAGCAGAGTTTTTATAAGTGGTCCTACAGGATCTGGTAAGGAATTAATTTCAAGAAAAATTTATAAAAATTCTAAAAGATCAAATGGACCATTTATTATAATTAATGGAGCACTATTAGATTCAAAAAAATATGAATTAGAACTTTTTGGTGAAGAAAAAAAAGATGGTTCAATTGTTTATGGAGCTCTAGAAAAAGCTTCTGGTGGAGTTTTGTTAATTGATGAAGTAACTGAAATTCCATTGGAAACCCAATCGAAGATATTGAGAGTTGTAATTGATCAAAAATTTAAGAGAATCAACAGTAACCACGATATTAAAGTTGATGTCAGAATTATATGTGCTTCAAGTAAAAATATTAATAATGAAATAAAAAATGGAAATTTTCGTGAGGATTTATTTCATAGATTAAATGTTTTTAATATAGAATTAGAGCCACTAAACAAGAGAATTGAGGATATACCTTTATTAGTAGAATATTTTATAGAAAATATTTGTAGGACCTACAACTATAAAAAATTTATAATTAAAGATGATAATTATCTTTTAAATTATGATTGGCCTGGAAATGTTCGAGAGTTACGTAATTTGATCGAGAGAATTGCTATTTTATCACCAGGCAACGATGAAGAAAAAATATTAAATATTATCAAAGAATCATTGTCAAAATCTGCTAATGAAACCTTTTCTGTTGCTGAAAACTTATCAATACCGTTAAGAGAAGCAAGAGAAAACTTTGAAAAAGAATATTTAATATCTCAAATTAAAAAATTTGGTGGGAATATTTCTAAAACTGCAAAATTTGTAGGTATGGAAAGATCTGCTCTTCATAGAAAATTAAAATTGCTAGGTGTTAAGGATCTAAATTAATGAATATAATCATTTGTGGTGCTGGAAGAGTAGGTTTTACTATAGCTAAATTATTAACTGAACAAAATCACTCAATAACAGTCATTGATCAATCAAGCGAGGATATCCAAAAAATTAACGACTCACTTGATGTAAAAGCAATTGTGGGAAAAGCTACATCCCCAGAAATTTTAGACAGCGCCAATACAGCAGAAGCTGATATGTTGATAGCAGTTACAAGAAATGATGAAATAAATATGCTAATTTGCCAAATTGCATATTCATTATTTAAAGTCCCTAAAAAAATTGCAAGAATTCGATCTCAAGAATATTTAGATCCAAAATTCTCTGCGCTTTTTAATAAAGAAAATCTACCAATAGATTATGTCATTTCTCCAGAGTTAGAAATTGCAAAATCTTTGCAAAGAAAGCTAGAGGCCCCAGGAGCTTTAGATAATGTACCATTCGCTGAAAATAAACTTAGATTATTGGAAATTTTAATTGATGAAAAATGCCCTATCCATGAAATAAAATTAAAAGAACTAACTAATAAATTTCCAAAGCTTAATGCTTATATTTTAGGTGTTATTAGAGAAGAAAGTTTTAAAATATTAAAGAAAGATGACAAGCTTCAACATAATGATAAGGCATACGTAATTGTTAATTCAAATCAAATGGAAGAAACTTTAAAAGTTTTTGGTCATAATGAAAAAATAGCTAATAAAATTTTAATTATTGGTGGAGGCAATATTGGATTTAATCTAGCTTCAAATATAGAAAATAATTTTGAAGAAGCCAGAGTTAAAATTATTGAAAAAGACAAGAACAGAGCAGAATTTATTGCAAATTTATTAAACGATACAATCGTAATTAATGGAAATGGTCTTGATGAGGATGTTTTAAATGAAGCAAATTTAGAGGAAGTAGAGACTGTATTGGCTTTAACAAATGATGATGAAGATAATCTAATGGTCAGCATTATTGTAGAAAAATTTTCAAAAAATAAAAGAACAATGGCACTAGTTAATAAACCCAATTATTCTTTGTTACAATCGTCATTAAAGATAGATGATTTAATTGATCCAAGAATGAGTACTGTTTCAAGTATATTAAAACATGTACACAAAGGTACAATCGAGAATGCTTATACTATATTGAATGGTGAATATGAAGTTATAGAAGCAGACATTTTAGAAACCTCTGAATTAGTAAATAAAGAATTAAAAAATGCTGACTTGCCAGATGAAATTCGTGTTGGAGCAATCTTAAGAAATAATAAATTTATACTTCCTTCATCTAAATATATTTTTCAAAAAGATGATACAGTAGTATTATTAGCTAAGAGGGACCTGTTACCTTTGGTTGAAAATTTATTTAGAATTAGCTCAATCTAATTAATGAATAAATTTGGATTTAAATACTTTGGTATTTTCTTTTCGATAATTAGTTTTTTTTCATTTTTTAACATAATTTACTCTTACTATTTTAATCTTTTAAATAATCTTAATAATTATATTTTTACATTCGGTATTACTTTAATTATTGGTCTATTTTTAATAATATTTAATAAATATAAATACGAGAAAATTTCTCTATTTGATAGAATTTTAATAGTTTTAACAGGATATGTAATTTTACCTTTAGCTATATCAATTCCTTACTTTTTTAGTTTAGATAATTTAGGTTTTATCAATTGTTATTTTGAGGCTATTTCAGGTTTTACTTCAACTGGTTTTACAATTTTTAATGAGTTGGATCAATTAGATCAAACCTTAATTTTATGGAGATCTAGTTCACAATGGATAGGTGGTTTGTATTTTTTATTTTCAATATTATTACTTATAGATTTATTTGATGAAAATTTAAAAAGATCTTTGACAAATTATATTTCATTAAATTCCTCTGAAATATTTAAACAAGTTTTTAAAATAATAGTAATCTATTTATTTATGACAATTCTTATTTTTATTTTGTTAAAATTAGTTAATTTAAGGTCTTATGATGCCTATAATTATTCTCTATCAATAATTTCATCTGGTGGTTTCATGCCAAATAGTAATTTTGATTTAATATTTAGTACGGATATAAGTAAAATTATTTTGTCTATATCAATGCTATTTTCTTTTTTTAGTCTTTTTTTTATTTTTAATTTAATTTTTTTTAAGAAAAAAAATATTAATTTTTTAAGTGAAGATATTAATATTTTAATTTATCTTTTAATTGTAATTTCATTATCATTTATATTTTTTAATTATGATAATAATTTTTTAAATGTACTAGTTTCTATTTCAAGCAGTGTTTCGAACATTGGAATTTCATTTGAACAAGTACCAAAAAATCTATTCTTTGTTTTCCTTGTTCTTGTAATACTTGGTGGTTCCTTTTTTTCTACAAGTTCAGGTTTAAGAGTTATAAAAGTTTTAACTTTAGTTAAGTTCTCATTGAATAATTTATTATCTCATTCAAAACCGAACCAAATTTATTCAAATAAATTATCGCTAAATAAAGTAAGTGTAAATATTAGTGATATTAATAAATATTTTTTTGCAATCATAATTTTTATAATTTCATTATTTTTAATCTCATTATTGCTAACAGTTTCTGATTTAGACTTTGAGACATCTTTTAAATTAGGTATTTTAACAATAATGAATACTGTAAATTCTGAAATGTATGATTTAGCTAACCTTGATTTTTATAATTTTAATATAATTAGTAAAATTTCGCTAATTATTTTCATGATAATAGGAAGAATTGAATTACTATCTGTGATTATTTTATTAAAAAAATTTCTTTTCAAAAACTAAATTAGTATTATAAATTAAATTTAAGCGCTCTTAGCTCAGCTGGATAGAGCAACGGTTTTCTAAACCGTAGGTCGAAGGTTCGAATCCTTCAGAGCGCGCCAAATTCAAATAAAGCATAAATTTTGCGACTAATTTAATATTGATGAGTTTCATTCTTTCTGCTTTACTTGGACAATTCAAAAATTATTTGAATTATTTGTTAACAAATAAATAAACAAGAGGAATAAATAATGTTTAAATTAGTAAAACGATTGACTTCAGTTGTTGCTATGTTTGCTGTTCTATTTACTTTTACAACAGAAACTATGGCTGCGAAAAAGTCAAAAACTCTTAAAAACACTCAGAAAAAAGGTTTTGTGAGATGTGGTGTTTCACAAGGTCTTCCAGGATTTTCTAATGCTGATGCTGCAGGAAACTGGACTGGTGTTGACGTTGATGTATGTAGAGCAGTAGCTGCTGCAGTTCTTGGTGATGCAAGTAAAGTTAAATTTACTCCACTAAGTGCTAAAGAAAGATTTACTGCATTAACATCTAACGAGATAGATATTCTATCTAGAAATACAACTTGGACACTTTCAAGGGATGCGGATATCGGTCTTACTTTCGTTGGAGTAAACTTCTATGACGGTCAAGGTTTTATGGTTAGAAAAAATTCAGGAATTTCATCAGTAAATGATTTCAAGGCTGGTGTTTCTGCATGTACTAACCTTGGAACTACAACAGAGCTTAATATGAGAGATTTCTTTAATTCAAAAGGAATTAAATATGAGCCAGTCACTTTTGAAAAAGCCGACGAAGTCGTTGCTGCATATGATGCAGGAAGATGTGACACATACACAACAGATAAATCTGGTTTAGCTGCTCAAAGAATTAAATTAAGCAATCCAGATGATCATATGGTATTACCAGAAACTATTTCAAAAGAGCCATTAGGCCCAGTTGTTAGACAAGGTGATTCTGTTTGGGAAGATATCGTAAGATGGTCACTAAACACTATGATCGAAGCTGAAGAGTATGGCGTAACATCGGCAAATGCCGATTCTATGAAAACTTCAGACAACCCAGCAGTAAAAAGACTAGTTGGTGCTGAAGGTGAATTAGGAGCTGCTCTAGGTTTAGATAATGAGTGGAGCTTAAGAATAATCAAGCAAGTTGGTAACTACGGTGAAAGTTATAAAAGAAATATAGCTGACACTGGAATTCTACCTGATAGAGGTCCAAACCAATTATGGACAAAAGGTGGAATACTTTACGTACCACCAGCAAGATAATTCTTTTAAAAAGAATATAAAGAGGGCTAGATTTTTCTAGCCCTTTTTTTTATAAACCTTACTAACAGTGAATTTTAAGAAAATATTACCCCAGTTACTAACACTAGTTGTTGTTATCCTAGTATTTGGTTTTTTTTCATATAACGCCCAGGTTAATATGGAAAATAGAGGTATCACATTTGGTTATGGTTTTTTAACTCAAGAATCTTCATTTGATGTTCAGTTTTCTTTGATAGAATATGATGGCTCACACTCTTATTTTAGAGCATATCTCGTTGGATTATTAAATACAATTTTAGTGTCAGTTATTGGAATTATATTTGCTACAATTATTGGAGTTGTTGTTGGAATAGCCAGATTATCAAGCAATTATCTTATTGAACGAACTGCAGCAATATATGTGGAATTTTTTAGAAACATTCCTTTGCTATTACAAATATTCTTTTGGTATTTTGCTGCTTTAAGAGCATTACCTTTACCAGAAAAAGCAGAACCAATTTTTGGAGTTTTCTTTTTAACAATTAAAGGTTTTTTTGTTCCAGCTTTTGTTTGGAATAATCTAGATATTTTTATTTATTCAGTAATCGCAGCAATCATCGCAATAGTTTTTGTAAGATTATACGCTAAAAAAAAGCAGGAAAATCAAGGTATTCAAACACCAGTTTTATCAATATCTATTGGTCTTTTAATTATTTTGCCATTGTTGAGTTTTTTTCTAGGTGGAGTAGATGCATCAGTTGAAATACCAGTAATAGAACAACTATCTAAAACATCCTTTACTTTTAAAGGTGGTCTAAAATTACCACCTGAATTAATTTCTCTAGCATTAGCCCTATCTTTATATACAGCAACTTTTATAGCCGAATGTGTAAGAGCTGGAGTTCAAGGTGTAAGCAAAGGTCAAAAAGAAGCTGCGGCTTCAATTGGTTTAACACCTAATCAAGTTCTTAAATTAGTAGTTATGCCTCAAGCTTTGAGGATTATAATTCCACCTACAACAAACCAATATCTAAATCTAACAAAAAATTCTTCACTTGCTGCTGCTATTGCATATCCAGATTTAGTCCTTGTTTTTGCAGGAACTGCTTTGATGCAAACAGGAAGAGCAATAGAGATTGTTTCAATTACAATGTTAACTTATTTAACTTTAAGTATAACAATCTCAATTTTTATGAATTGGTATAATAAAAAAATAGCTATTAAAGAAAAATAATGAATAAATTAAATATTTTATCACCAGACAAAAATAATCTTTATGCATACTTGTATTCAGGCATCAGTTTATTTTTTATAAGTATTTTAATTGTATTCTTGAACTCTTTTTTTAGTTTAAATTTGACTAGCTTTCTACCAGGAACAATAAGTTACTTTTTGCCTCTAATAATTGGTTTTATTGGTTTGCATTTAATTAGAATTGAATATTCAGGTATAAAATTTTTAGACATTATTAACAAAAATATTAATACAAACAAATTTAATGCTCTTTTATCATTATTAATTATATTTGCTGTTATCAAATCGTTACCACCATTGTTAAGTTGGTTCATAATTGATGCAAATTTTGCTGGCGATTCAAAAGATGCATGTTCTGGATCTGGAGCATGCTGGGCTTATATAAAAACTTGGTTTAATAGATTTATGTATGGAATGTATCCAAATGCAGAACAGTGGAGAATAAATTTATCTTTTATTGCCCTTGCTTTTCTTGGTGGAGTAGGGTTTTTTGCGACAGAAAAATTCAAAAAATATTTAACATTATATTATGTAATTATTTATCCAATAATTGCATTTTTATTTATATTCTTTTTTATTTCAGGTGGCCCAATATTTTTTGATTTTTCATATGGAATTATTGCAGCAGTGATTTCTATAATAATAGGTTTTTTTATCCCTTCGAAATTTAAGATGTATTATTTTTTAATAATACCGATCACAATTTATATATTATTAAAGTATGTGTTTTTTTACGAAGAACTAATTGAATTAGGTAAGATACAAGCTTTCGAATGGGTTGAAACTGGAGCTTGGGGAGGTTTATCATTAACTTTTATAGTTTCATTTTTCTGTTTAATATTCTGTTTTCCAGTAGGATTATTCCTATCTTTAGGGAGAAGATCTGATCTACCAATAATTAAATACATTTCTATTGGATTTATAGAATTTTGGAGAGGTGTTCCTTTGATAACAGTTTTATTTATGTCGTCTGTTATGTTTCCAATGTTTCTACCAGAGGACATGTTTATTGATAAACTAGTAAGAGTTATAATTGCTATATCTTTGTTTGAAGCTGCATATGTAGCTGAAGTAATAAGAGGCGGTCTACAGGCTTTACCTAGAGGGCAATATGATGCTGCAAAATCCTTAGGAATGGGTTACTGGAAAATGCATATATTTGTTATTTTACCTCAAGCTCTTAAATTAGTCATACCAGGTATAGCAAATACATTTTTAGCTCTTGTCAAAGATACACCTTTAATATTTGTTGTAGGTCTTCTTGAGATTGTAGGAATGCTTAATTTAGCAAAAACAAATCCTGAATGGTTAGGTTTTGCAATGGAAGGGTATGTGTTTGCATCAATAGTATTTTTTATTATTTGCTATGCAATGAGTAAATATAGTTATAATTTAGAGCAAAAATATAAAACTGAGAGATAATGTCAGATAAAATAATTCAAATAAAAGAAATGAATAAATGGTTTGGAGATTTCCAAGTCTTAAAAAACATTAATTTAGACGTTGAAAAAAACAAAAAAATTGTTGTTTGTGGTCCCTCTGGTTCAGGTAAATCGACATTAATTAGATGTATTAATAGACTTGAAGAACACCAAGAAGGGTCAATTGTAGTTGATGGCACTGAATTAACCGAAGAGACAAAAAATATAGAACAAATAAGAGCTGAGGTTGGAATGGTATTTCAACAATTTAATTTATTTCCCCATTTATCAATATTAGATAATTGTACTCTTGCTCCTATATGGGTAAAAAAAATGCCTAAAAAAGATGCTGAAGCATTAGCTTTAAAACATTTAGAAAAAGTTCAAATTGCTGATCAAGCATACAAATATCCTGGCCAACTTTCTGGTGGTCAACAACAAAGATGCGCAATAGCAAGAGCGTTATGTATGGAGCCAAAAATAATGCTTTTTGATGAGCCAACATCTGCATTAGATCCAGAAATGATTAAAGAAGTTTTAGATGCAATGGTTAATTTAGCTAAGGCTGGTATGACTATGATTGTTGTAACACACGAAATGGGGTTTGCAAAAGAAGTTGCAGATGAAGTTATTTTTATGGATGAAGGTATGATTGTAGAACAGGCAGAAACAAAAGAGTTTTTTGCTAACCCAAAAAGCGACAGAACAAAGCTTTTTTTGAGCCAAATATTATAAAAATTATAACTAAATTGCTAAAAAGTCGCTTGACAGCTTTATAAAATCTTAAAAATTATTATTCTTTTTAAAATTATTTTACTTGAAATAACTTTTTGATTTCTATTAACTCAACTTATTATTTTTAATTAAAGAGGGGTCTTTGATGGAAGAAAATTTCAATAAACATCTAGGTAATAAATTAAAACTTAGACGTTTGGCTTTAGGTTTAACTCAAACTAAAGTCGCAAAAGCAATAAATGTTACATTTCAACAAATACAAAAATATGAAAAAGGAACAAATGGTGTAAGTTCGATTAGATTACTACAACTATCTAACTATCTTAAAGTACCAATAAACTATTTTTTTGAAGATTTTTCAGAATATTTGATAAATTTAGAAAAATCTAAAGAAGGTCATATGAATGTTAACTATAATTTTTTAGTTAAAGTTTATTCTGAACTTACTCAAGATCAAAAAATTAAGTTTAGTAAAAACATACAGATCAACCAGGTAAATATTTCAAAAACAGGATAACAAATTTTAAATTGGCTCCTCGGGCAGGACTCGAACCTGCGACCAATTGATTAACAGTCAACTGCTCTACCAACTGAGCTACCGAGGAATGTAAAATCACAACTTACTTTTTTTTCATATTATCTCAACAAAAATAAATTGTGGAGGCAACGCCCGGAATCGAACCGGGATACAAGGATTTGCAATCCTCTGCGTAACCATTCCGCCACGTTGCCATGAATTAAATATTCAATGAGGACATATATAATTAATTTTATAATTTAGTCTATAAATTTAACGGATAATTTCATTGTTGTTTATTGATATGATTAATTTATAAAATAATTATCCATGAGTTCAGACAAATATATTCACGAAAATGTTGAAAATAAGATTTATTCTTATTGGGAAGAAAAAAATTTATTTAAACCAAAATCCAACAAAAAACAATTTTCTATAGTTATCCCGCCACCAAATGTAACTGGTAGTCTTCATATGGGTCACGCATTAAATAATTCTATTCAAGACCTGTTAACTCGTTATCATCGAATGAATAATTTTGAGACTTTATGGCAACCTGGAACTGACCATGCTGGTATTGCTACACAGGCATTAGTGGAAAAAAAACTTAAATCTGAAGGTATAGATAAAAATGATTTAGGTAGAGAAAAATTCATCGAAAAAGTTTGGGAATGGAAAGATCAATATGGTGACATAATAATTAATCAATTAAAAAAATTAGGATGTTCATGTGACTGGTCTAGAAATGCCTTTACCATGGACGATAATCTATCAAAATCTGTATTAAAAGTTTTTGTTGAAATGTACAAAAATGGATTAATTTACAAATCAAAAAAATTAGTAAATTGGGACACTGTATTAAAAACAGCAATATCAGATTTAGAAGTAGACCAAAGAGAGGTTAATTCAAAGTTATACCACATCAATTATCCAATAGAAGGGACAGATAAATTTATAACAATTGCAACTACTAGACCAGAAACCATGCTAGGAGATACAGCAGTTGCAGTTAATCCCTCAGATGAAAGATTTAAATCATTAGTAAATAAAAATGTAATAGTTCCAATTGTTGATAGAAAAATAAAAATTATTGAAGATGATTATGCAGATCCTGAACAAGGTACTGGAGCTGTTAAAATTACGCCAGCACATGATTTCAATGATTATGAAGTGGGGGAGAGAAATAATTTAGAAGTCATAAATGTTTTTACTCCTGATGGAAAAATTAATGAAAATGCTCCTGATAATTATATTGGACTTGATAGGTTTGAAGCGAGAAAAAGAATTTTAAAAGAACTTTCTGATAAAAACTTATTTGTTAAAGAAGAAAAAATTAAAAATAAAGTTCCTTATGGTGATAGATCTAATTCTATAATTGAACCTTATTTAACAGAACAGTGGTTTGCAGATGCCAAGAAACTTTCAATAAAAGCAAAAGAAATAGTAAATAATAAAACAACCAATTTTTTTCCTGTTAATTGGACAAAAACATATTTTCAATGGATGGATAATATAGAACCTTGGTGTATCTCTAGGCAGCTTTGGTGGGGACATCAAATACCTGCATGGTATGGTCCTGATGGGGAAATATTTGTAGATGAAACAGAAGAAGGGGCACATAAATTAGCTAAAGAACACTATAAAAAAGATGTTGAATTAATTAGAGATCCAGATGTTCTTGATACATGGTTTTCATCTGGTCTATGGCCTTTTGCAACATTAGGATGGCCAGAAAAAAATGAATATTTAGAAAAATTTTATCCAACTTCAGTATTGGTAACAGGATTTGATATCATTTTCTTTTGGGTTGCAAGAATGATTATGTTTGGAATGGAATTTCAAAATAAAGAACCTTTTAAAAATATTTATGTTCATGCATTAGTTAGAGATGAAAAAGGTCAAAAAATGTCAAAGTCTAAAGGAAATGTAATTGATCCGTTAGAATTAATAGAAAAATATAGTGCTGATGCTTTAAGATTTACACTTTTGTCAATGGCATCTCCTGGACGAGACGTAAAATTATCAGAGGATAGAGTTAAAGGTTATAGAAATTTTTTAAATAAAATATGGAACGCTAACAATTTTCTAATTCAAAATGATTGTAAATTTGAAAATATAGAAACGCCTAATGATTTAAAACTAAATATTAATAAATGGATTTTTGTTGAATTCACTAACACTAATGAAAAGATCAAAAAATCAATAGATAGTTATCGATTTGATGAGGCGGCAAGAATTGCATATCAATTTGTATGGCATTCGTTCTGTGATTGGTATTTAGAGTTATCTAAAACTGTCTTTTATTCAGAGAATAATGAAAATATAGAAGAAACAAGAAATGTAGCTAGTTTCATATTTACTCAAATTCTAGTTATTTTGCATCCATTCATTCCATTTTTAACCGAGGAAATATGGTTGAAAAATAAATTGGATAAAGATGGAAATGATTTTCTTATGTTAAAAAACTGGTCTGAAGCCAGCTCCAATAAAGATAAAGACTCTGATGAAGTAAATGAAATAATAGAATTTGTCTCATCTATAAGGTCTTTTAAAAATGAAATAGAAATAAGCCCTGGATCATTTGTTAAAATCCTAGTGAACAAAATAAATCCTGAAATTAAGAAATTTATTGAAAATAACACTAATACATTAAAAAAAATTGGCAGAATTAATGAATTTGTAACTGAAGATATTAAAAAACCTTCAGCAAACTTGGTCATTAAAGGTGAAATATTTAAAATTTACTTTGATGAAGATGTAGATTTGTCAAAAATTAAAGAAACACTGCTAAATAAAAAGAATAAAATTGAAAAAGAAATGGAAAAAATTAATACAAGGCTAAATAATAAAAGTTTTATTGAAAGAGCTCCAAATGATATTGTTGAGCAAGAAAAGTCTAACTTTATTAATTTAGAAAAAGATGTTAATAAATTAAATTATACTTTAGAAAGTCTATAATGCGGAAATTTAATAAAAAAAAACTACCAAGCAGATATACAACTGTAGGTGCTGATAGAGCACCACAAAGATCCTTTTATTATGCAATGGATTTAACGGAAAAAGATGTAGCAAAACCTTTTGTTGGTGTTGTTTCAACGTGGAATGAGGCTGCACCATGCAACATTAATTTAATGAAACAAGCTCAATTTGTAAAACAAGGTGTAAATGCATCAGGTGGAACTCCTAGAGAATTTTGTACAATAACTGTTACTGATGGTATCGCTATGGGTCATGAAGGAATGAAATCTTCACTGATTTCAAGAGATGTAATTGCAGACTCTACTGAATTAACTGTAAGAGGTCATTGTTATGATGCTTTAGTTGGTTTAGCTGGCTGTGATAAATCTTTACCAGGTCTAATGATGTCTATGGTGAGATTAAATATTCCTAGTGTATTTATTTATGGAGGTTCAATACTTCCGGGCAGATTTGAAGGTAAGGATGTAACTGTCGTTGATGTTTTTGAAGGTGTTGGAAAATATACATCAAAAAAAATGACAGCTCATGCTCTCAGAAAATTAGAATTAAAAGCTTGCCCAAGTGCAGGTGCATGTGGTGGTCAATTTACTGCAAATACAATGGCATGTGTTTCAGAAGCAATTGGATTAGCCCTACCATATTCAGCAGGAACACCTGCTCCTTATAAAGAAAGACATAAGTATGCGATTAACAGTGGTAAAGCTGTAATGAAACTTTTAGAAAAAAATATCAGACCAAGAGATATTGTTACAAGAAAAGCATTAGAAAATGCTGCTACAGTTGTTGCTGCAACAGGAGGATCTACTAATGCAGGTTTACACTTACCAGCCATTGCAAATGAAATTGGAATTAAATTTGATTTAATGGACGTTGCAAAAATTTTTAAAAGAACTCCTTATCTTGCTGATTTAAAACCTGGTGGAAAATATGTTGCAAAAGATATGTGGGAAGCAGGTGGTGTTCCAATGCTTTTAAAAACTCTTTACGATGGTGGATATATTCATGGAGATTGTATGACCGTTACAGGAAAGACAATGAAAGAGAATTTAAAAAATGTGAAATTTAATCCAAAACAAAAAGTAATGAGAAGTTATAAAAATCCAATCACGCCAACAGGTGGTGTTGTTGGATTAAGAGGTAATTTAGCTCCAGAAGGTGGAATTGTTAAAATTGCGGGTTTGAAAAAATTACAATTTACTGGAAGAGCAAGATGTTTTGACTCTGAGGAAAAAGCTTACAAGGCTGTAAAAGAAAGAAAATACAAAGACGGCGATATAATTATAATTAGATATGAAGGTCCTAAAGGTGGTCCGGGAATGAGAGAAATGTTGCAGACAACAGCTGCAATTTATGGTCAAGGAAAAGGGGAGAAAGTAGCCCTTATAACCGACGGTAGGTTCTCTGGGGCTACAAGAGGCTTCTGTATTGGTCATGTGGGTCCTGAGGCCTCTATAGGCGGCCCAATAGCCCTTTTAAGGAACGGAGATATAATTGATATAGATGCAAAGAAGGGGACTATTAACGTTAGATTAAGTAAAAAAGAGCTTAGTTTGAGAAAAAAGAAATGGAAACAAAGAAAAATGAATTTTGGAAACGGAACTCTTTGGAAATATGCTCAAACAGTAGGACCAGCTTATTTAGGTGCACCTACACATCCAGGTGGTAAAAACGAGGTTAAAACTTACGCAGATATTTGATGAAAATTAGACCTGTAATACTTTGTGGTGGTGCAGGAACACGACTTTGGCCCAATTTAAAAAATACTCAAGCAAAACAATTTATTGATTTTGGTGGTTGGAGTTTATTACAAAAAGCTTTTGAGCGAATAAATAATAACTCTTACGATTTTCCAATTATCAGTACAAATCTTAAATATTTAAAAGATGTTAAGAAAACATTGAAAAAATCTAAAATAAAAAAATATAAAATAATATTAGAACCAGCAAAAAAAAACACAGCACCAGCTATCTTAGTAAGTGCTTTAATTAAAGATATTCCAACTGATCAACCAATAATGTTTTTTACTTCAGATCATTTAATTGAAAATCCAAGTATTTTAACAAGATCATTAAAAAATAATGTTAAAAATTTAAGTGATGAAAATATATTTATATTTGGGATTAAACCTACAAGACCATCTAATGAGTACGGATATCTTAAAACAAAAAGTATAAATAAATTAAATAAAGTAACTAAATTTATTGAAAAACCAACAGAGCAAAAAGCCAAAAAGATAATTAAATCTGGAGGTTATTGGAACTCTGGTATGTTTTACTTAAAAAAATCATCAATAATTAATAACTTTATAAAATATCAGCCTAGTATTTATAAAGCATGTCTAAAATCTTTGGAAAAATCAAAGATTAGAAATAATACATATTTTTTGAATAAAAAATTCTTTGATAAATGTAAGGAAATTTCTTTTGATTATGCAATTCTTGAAAAATCAAAAGATATAAATGCAATAAAACTTAGTATTCAGTGGTCAGATCTTGGTAATTGGTTTGAAATATCAAAAATATATAAAAAAAATAAAAATAAATACTTTAAGAAAAAAAATGTTTTTCATAGACCATGGGGAAGATATACAAACCTATACGAGGGTAAAAACTTTCTAGTAAAGGAATTAGTAGTTAATCCTAACTCTAAATTAAGCTTACAAAAACATTTTCATCGATCTGAATATTGGACTATTACTGATGGAAAACCTTTAATTACATTAAATAAGAAAAATTTCTTTAAAAAACCAGGCGAAAAAATATTCATACCAAGAGAGGCAATTCATCGAATAGAAAACAAATTTGAGAAAAAAGTAAAAATTATTGAAATACAAACTGGACCTATTTTAAAAGAGACAGATATAGTTAGATATCAAGATATTTACGGTAGAGTGAATTAATACTCTTTATGGATACATTAGTATTTTCTGTCGTTTTATTGGCAGCACTACTTCATGCCACTTGGAATGGCATGGTCAAAAAACACTCGGATAAAGCAGTTGCTCTAGCAGGTATAATTTTAGGTCATATACCTTTTTCAATTGTTGCAATCATCTTGTTACCCGCACCCTCAATAGAAAGTATACCTTATATCTTCGCAAGTATTGTTGTTCACATTGGCTATCAATGGTTCTTGCTTAAATCATATGAGATTGGGGATTTGACTAAAGTCTATCCTATAGCAAGAGGAACGGGGCCATTATTGGTAACTATCATTTCAATTCTATTGTTAGGAGTAGTGTTAAATAAATTTATATTGATCTCTATTTTCTTAATATGTTTTGGTATTTTTTTTCTAGGTATTTCTGATTATAAAAACAGTAGCTTAAATGTAATTAAATTTTCTTTTACAACAGGTTTGTTTATTGGCTCATACTCTCTCGTAGATGGATATGGAGCAAGAGTGAGTAATTCTGCAATATCTTTTGTCAGCTGGTCTTTCATATTAAACGCTATGATTTTCCCATTTATTCTTAGTTTAAGAGGTCAAAAGGATATTATTAAAAGGGTTTATAGAGAGGGTAAAATGATATTTTTTTACGGTGTAACATTATCATATGCTAGTTATGCCTTGGCTGTATGGGCATTTACAAAAGCTCCAATACCAGTTGTTACATCTTTAAGAGAAACAAGTATTTTATTATCAATATTTATTGGATATTTTTTATTAAAAGAAAGTATCAATTTAAAAAAAATCATATCAATTTTATTTATTTTAATAGGTGTGATTGGGATTAAATTATTTTAATTAAATTGTAACAATCTATAAATATTTTTGTCATTAAAGTTTATCATAAATAATTAACAAAAATTTTAAATAATAAAACATCTTCATTTCCTCTTTGTTTAAAATTTTGTTGATTAACTACCTTCCCCTTTTTGTTATAAAAAAGGGGAGGGACAATTTTTATACATTAATTATTTACAGACGCAGGACTCTCACTGGTTTTCTTTTTAGCTAATTTTTTTGCTTTTTTTTCGGCAACTTTTTTTTCAATACCTGCAATTTTTATATTAATTTTAGCTAGTTTTTTTTCCTTTAAATTAATCTTATTTTTAAGTTTATCTATTGATTTGATAAACTTTTTTTTTCTTTTTTCATTTTTCTTTAACTTCTTACCCATCATCACCTCCTATGAAAATTTAAATTATTATATTTAATTTAAATTTCTAAGTAAAATAATTTGTCTAAAATTTTGTTATTAAAATTATAGTAAAAAATTTACTTTTTTTTGTGAAAATTCAATATCAATCTTATTGTGACATCCAAAATTATCTCCATCAACCTGAACGGGAATTTCAAAATTATTGCAATTAATTTGGATACTTTTTGAATAGGTGGTTATAACAGATTTGTTTCTTGATAAATCTCCATAAATAATTATCAAAATAATATAATAAATTAATTTTAGCCTACTTAAATCTTTAAAAACATAAGTTATTAATCTATCATCAAAAATGTTTGACTTATTTATCTTATGATGACCAGCATAATATTTGGTATTAGAACTTAATACCCAATCAGCTTGATATTTTTGACCATCAAAGAAAACATCAAGTTTATTATTTTTCATAAATAAAAAATGCTGAAACCCTTTTAAACCAAATATTATCTTACCAAGTATTTTTTTTATACGTGTATCAATAGAGTGAACAATTTTAGCATCCCAACCAATACCAGCCATTAAAAAAAAATAATTTTTATTTATTTTAATAAGATTAGATTGTTTATAATTATTTGATGTTAAAATATTACAAATATCGTCTACTTTTTTATTTATCGATAACTCTGCTTGAAGTAAATTGGCTGTTCCAGCCGGTATGTACCCAATTGCAAATTTATCATTAAAATCAAAGTCATTTTTTATCAATTCATTGATAGCAAATGATACTGATCCATCTCCACCAGCAACTATCAATCTATCATAATTTTTATTTTTAAATTCCAAAAATATTTCTTTCGCTTCTTTTTCAGATTTGGTTTTGAAATAATCTACAGAGTTGTTAATTTTTAATTTTTCATAAATCTTATTTACAAATTTTATTTTTTTCCCTGTTGAAGAATTAAGGTTATAAATCAAACAATAATGCATAATTTTTTCGTAACTAATTTTTAATAAATCTTTAACATTTCAATGACATAAGAATTAAATGATTCGAGTTACAGTTGTGTTACAAAATAGGTTTTTTTAATGCCTCCGTTATTAAAATATAGGAGTATATTTATATCTGATGTGCATCTTGGCACCAAAGGTTGTCAAGCTAACAAGCTTTTAGAATTTTTTAAGAATTCAAGATCCGAGAACCTTTATTTAGTTGGAGATATAATCGATGTTTGGGCAATGCAAAAGAGTTTCTATTGGCCTCAAGAGCATAATGATGTCATACAAAAAATATTGAGAAAAGCCAGGCACGGGACAAAAGTATTTTACATAATTGGAAATCATGATGAGGTATTTAGAAAATTTATTCCAATGCATTTAGGTGATATTAAAATAGTAAATAGAGTTATTCATGAAACGCAGTTAGGAAAAAAATATTTAGTTGTTCATGGTGATGCTTGGGACGGAGTAATGAAATATGCTAAATGGCTTTCTAAATTAGGAGCTATTGCCTATGAATTATTACTTAAAATTAATGTTATTATAAATTTTTTTAGAAAATTGAGAGGTAAAGACTATTGGTCATTGGCAAAATTTTTAAAATATAAGGTAAAAAATGCTGTAAAATTTATAGGTGAATATGAAAACACACTTTCTTCATATGCAAAAAGGAAAAAATTTGATGGAATAATTTGTGGACACATACATCATGCTGAAAATTTAAATCTTGATGGTGTTAATTATTTAAATTGTGGCGATTGGGTTGAGTCATGTACAGCCTTGGCAGAAAAATATGATGGAACTTTTGAGATAATTTATTGGGATAAAAAAAGAAACGAATATATTTCAGAAAATATTGATAATAACAGGATCGGTTCATTCAAAAAAGCATCTTAAAGAATGAAAATATTAATTGTTACCGATGCTTATTACCCTCAAGTTAATGGTGTTGTAAGAACTCTCCACGAAACTGGTGAAATTCTTAAATCACAAGGTCAAACTATTGAATATATTACTCCTCAACAATTTCTTACCATGCCCATGCCAAAATATAATGAAATTAGATTGTCCTTAAATGTTTGGCCCCGTGTAAGTAACTTAATTAAATCAATTAAACCTGATGCAATACATATTGCAACAGAAGGACCCTTGGGGTTTATGGCACGAAGACATTGCATTAAAAATGGCTTAAAATTTACCACAAGTTTTCACACAAGATTTGATAAATACATGAAACTTTATATGCCTATCATTCCAGCCAAATGGTCAGAAAAATTTTTATGCAATTTTCATAATAAAGCTGAAAGAATTTTAGTAACAACAGAATCTATGCGTGAAGAATTAATTTCTTTAGGTATTGATAACAATAAAATGGTTACATGGACCAGAGGAGGTAATCATGGTGCATTTAAAAACCCCATTAAGAAAGACTTACCTTATAAAAGACCTATATGGATATATGTTGGAAGAGTTGCTGTTGAAAAAAATATCAAAGCATTTTTAGATTTAGATCTTGAAGGTACTAAAATTATAATTGGTAAAGGTCCTGATTTAAACAATTTAAAAAAAAAGTTTCCAAAAGACATTTTTTTAGGTGAGAAAACAAATGGAGAATTAGCTTCTCATTTTGCATCATCTGATGTTTTTGTATTTCCAAGTAAAACAGATACGTTTGGTATAGTTGTCTTAGAGTCTTTAAATTGTGGCACACCAGTCGCAGCTTACCCTGTACCGGGACCTAAAGATATATTAGGGGGTACTAATATTGATACTTTAGATAATGATTTGAAAACCTCTGCTTTAAAAGCTTTGAAGGTAAGTCGTCAAGATTGTCTTGATTTTGCAAAAAAATATTCTTGGGAGGAAACGGCAAAAATATTTTTTGAAAATATTTCACCTAATAATTAAAGACAATATACATTACATTTGTTAAACATATCCATGTTTTGGGCAGAGTTGATACTTATAGTTATAATAATCATTTTATTATATTTTTTATTTAAAAAAAATATTAAGCCAGAAAACACAGCACCAGTTGTAAACAAGACTAATAAGGATGATTTAGGAAAAAGAGTAATTATTGAAGAATTAGAAGATCAATTCTTTGCTTTAGATAAATATAATTTAATCAAATATCTAAACAAAAGTGCAAAACAACGTTTTGGAGAAAACCTAATTGATAAAAATATTTCAAGTGTAATTAGAGATACAAAATTATTAGAAACGATTGAAGAGGCTATCAAAGATCAAACTACAAAAAATGTCAATGTAGAAATAAATTTACCATCTTATCAACTTTACAAAATCTATGTTATTCCTGGTCCGACCCATTTGTTTCCAGAAATAAATTCTGTCGTATTGTTTCTAAAAGATTTTACAGAAATAACAAAAGCACAAAAACTAAAAACTGATTTTGTTGCAAATGTGAGTCATGAATTAAGAACACCTTTAGTTTCGATTAAAGGTTCGTTAGAAACTATTCTTGGACCAGCCTCAAAAGACCAAGAGGCGCAAAAAAAATTTATGTCTATCATGTCTGATCAAGTATTAAGAATGGAAAACCTAATCAATGATTTATTGATTTTAAGTAGAATAGAATTGGAAGAACATATCAAGCCAAATAAAATTGTGAGCTTAAATGATCTTTTTACAAATATTAAAAGTAACTTTGAATTAATTCTTAAAAAAAAGAAAATCAATTTACATATTGAACTTATGGAACCAACCTTAGTTTTTGGTGATAATGATAAATTGTTAACTGTATTTTCAAATTTAATTGATAATTCAATTAAATATTCACAAGATGGAAAAAATATATACGTAAAAAGTCAAATCAGTGAAGGTAAATTAATTGATAAAAATATTGCCATTATCATTAAAGATGAAGGTGTTGGAATACCTCACCAGCTAATTCCAAGAATAACTGAAAGATTTTTTAGAGTAGATACAGAAAAAAGTAAAAAGGTTGGTGGTACAGGTTTAGGTTTAGCTATAATGAAACATATTATATCTCAACACAGAGGTGACTATGAGATTCTCAGTAAAGTTAATGAAGGTACTGAAATTAAGATATATCTTCCAACAAAATAATTAATTTAAAAAATTGTTTAAAATTAACTCTTATTCAACCAAGATTTAACAAATCTTTTGTTGATTCGTATCTTAGTTTATTTAAAATTAATTTATGATTAAGATATTACATAGTATTTTAATTATTATTTTTTTTTTAATGTCGATCATTACTAAAAGTAATGCATCAGATATTTCTACAATTTTAAGAAACCAGCAATTAACTGTTTTTGATATTGGTATCTTTAGATTACAGGAAGACTTAAAAAGTTCATATCCTGAAATAAAAAAACATAAAGATGTACCGTATGAAGATATATATATAGATGTTCTCAGTTCCTATTGGAGAAATACAGTAGATTTAATTGTTTCAATTCCAGTAAATGAAAATTTAAAAAAAGAGAACTACATGTCAGATTCATTGAGATGTCGAAACATATTTAATTCTGTTAGAGATCATTTACTGAGAAATGAAAATATGAGTAATTATAGGTTTACTATGGCGACAAGCTATTTAACATCTATTTTTTCTACTCCTACTAGTTGGCCAAAATGGCGTTATGACCAAAGTATTCTTGAGGAATTAGTTAATTTGGTAAAACTGGAAGTTGTCTTAAGACCAACCCCAGATCTTGCTTTTAAGGATAACGTAAATCCAGTTTCATGCAAAGGTGGTCTAGAAACTGAAAATAGTGAGATTATTGTCTCAATGAAATACAACTAAAAAGTTAGGCTTTTAACAAAACTGTAATAATTCTGTAATATTAAAGATTCAATAAATTTATACGAGTCAGGCATCTTTTAATTAATAAATAACGAAAGGATTAAAGATAATGAAAAAACTAACTATAGTGATTGCTTCTTTAGTTGCTCTATCAATAGCAACTGTTGCTCAAGCAAGAGATCAAATTAAGATAGTTGGTTCGTCTACAGTATTCCCTTACGCGACTGTTGTTGCTGAAAGATTTGGTGGTTCAGGATTCAAAACTCCTGTAATCGAGTCGACTGGTACTGGTGGAGGAGCTAAACTATTCTGTGCTGGTGTTGGTGAGCAACATCCAGATATTACAAATGCATCAAGAGCTATGAAAGACAAAGAGAAAGCCCTATGTAAGAAAAATGGTGTAAATGATATTGTTGAGATCGTAATTGGTAACGATGGTATTACATTAGCTTACAGCAAAGATGCAAAACCAGTAAACTTTACTAAAGAACAATTATATTTAGCATTAGCTGCTCATACTGTAGTTGATGGTAAGTTAGTTCCAAATATTTATAAAACTTGGGACCAAATTGACCCTAGCTTACCAAAACAAAAAATTTCAGTAATGATCCCACCAGGAACATCAGGAACTAGAGATGCTTGGAATTCTTTAGTAATGAAAAAAGGTATGACTAAAGAAGCTAAAGCTCTTTATAAAGCTGGTTATGAGGCTGGAAATAAAAAATACAAAAAACCACAAAAACTTTACAGAGAAGATGGAGCTGCTATTGAAGTAGGAGAAAACGATAGTTTAATCATCCAAAAGTTAACTCAAGATAAAGATATGTTTGGTTTCTTTGGTTTCAGCTATTTCTTAGCTGCTAAAGATAAATTACAAGCTGCTAGCATAGATGGTGGACAACCCTCTCTAGCGAGTATTCAAGACTACAGTTATGCAGTTGCAAGACCATTATTTTTCTATGTGAAAAAAGCTCACGTTGGAGTAATCCCAGGATTACATGAGTTTGTGAAAGAATTCACAACTAAGAAAGCTATTGGAAAAGGTGGTTACTTAGCAGATATTGGTTTAGTTCCATTAGACTCTAAGTTGTATAAAACAACTAGAACTAATGCTACGAAGCTAGTTGCTATGGGTAATTAATTATTACTCTGTTAACAAATAATTATAAAAGGGGTCTTTTTAGACCCCTTTTTTTTGAAATAAGAGTAAAGTCCTCAATAAAGGAGATTCTTTGAACTTAATATTGTTTACATTTATTGTTCTTCTGGGTTTCACAAGTTATTATTTTGGACGTAGAAAAGCATATACAATTCAATCTACAAATAAAAGATTAACTGCATTACCACAATTTTATGGTTATTATCTTGCAATTTGGTGTGCAATACCAGCTTTTATAATTTTTTCTTTATGGGCAATTTTTGAGCCCACAATTGTAAAATTATTAATCTTAAGTGATTATTCAAATCAAGGCTATCTTGATGATGAATTAAATTTAATTTACGAAAAAACAAAAGCATTGTCTCGAGGACAATTTACCGGAGAAATTACACCTTTTATTGAGGCTTCAGCTGAAAAATATTTAAGTCTTCGATCAATAGCTCAAAGTTCAAAAGCTGTTATAGTATTATCTATAATTATTGCCTCTGTTGCTTACGCTTATAAAAAAATTTCATCTAATTCTAGAACAAGAGAACCAGTTGAAAAATTTTTGAAAGCAGTTTTATTTACAGCTTCTTTAGCTGCAATATTAACTACTGTTGGAATAGTATTTTCACTTATATTTCAAACTATAGATTTTTTTAAAGTAATTCCATTATTTGATTTTGTCTTTGGAACTCATTGGTATCCTGCAAAAGCTTTTGTTAGAGATTCTTCAGAGGCTTTAGATCCGACAATGTACTCCGATACTTTTGGAGCAGTCCCTATTTTTGCTGGTACTTTTTTTATTGCTTTCATAGCTATGTGTGTTGCTATTCCTATTGGACTAATGAGTGGAATTTATTTGGCTGAGTATGCATCAGTTAAAGTTAGACAATACGCAAAACCTTTAATTGAAATTTTAGCTGGTATACCAACAGTTGTTTATGGATTTTTTGCTGCTCTAACAGTTGGACCTTTTTTAAAGGAAATAGGTAATAGCATGGGTTTAGACGTTTCAGCTGAAAGCGCTTTAGCGGCAGGCGGAGTAATGGGCATTATGATTATACCATTCATTTCAAGTTTAAGTGACGATGTGATTACAAGTGTACCTCAAAGTTTAAGAGATGGAAGTTATGCCATGGGAGCAACCAAATCAGAAACAATAAAAAAAGTTATTTTTCCTGCAGCATTGCCTGGTATTGTTGGATCTATTTTGCTTGGTGTTTCAAGAGCAATTGGAGAAACAATGATAGTTGTTATGGCCTCTGGTTTAGCTGCTAATTTAACTTTAAATCCATTAGAATCTACTTCAACAATTACAGCGCAAATTGTTGTAATATTAATTGGAGATCAAGCTTTTGGCGACCCAAAAACGCAAGCTGCATTTGCTTTAGGTATGTCATTATTTTTAGTAACGCTCTGTTTGAATATTGTGGCCTTAAGAGTAGTTAAAAAATATAGAGAAAAATATGAATAAAAATAAAGAACAATTATTAAATAAAAGATATAAAGCTGAAAAGAGATTTCGATTATACGGTCAAAGTGCAATTTTTATGGCACTTTTATTTTTAACAATCTTTATTTTTAAAATTTTTTCGACAGGCTATTCAGCCTTTCAAAAAACTTGGCTTATTGTTCCAGTTACTTTTGATGCTGAATTAATGATGTTAGAGCAAAATCCTTCTAAAGAGGATTTAAAAGATGCTGATTATTACGATATAGCATTAAAATCAATGGCTGATTTGGATCCAAATGCTAATGAGGATCAAGAAAATGAGCTGAAGAGAATGGTCTCTTACTTTTTCGAAAGAGAGATTAAAAGGGAACTTTTAAACGACCCTTCATTAATTGGAAAAACTAAAGATGTTTATTTAACTGCCTCAGATGATTTAGATCAAGTATTTAAAGGCAATTATCCAAGAGATTTACCTGAAGATCAAAGAAGAGTTACGGATTATCAATTAAAGATTTTTGATCAACTTGTAGAACTAGGAAAAGTTGAAAGTAAATTCAATTTAAGTTTTTTTACATATCCTGATTCAAGAGAAGCTGAATTAGCTGGTATAGCAAGTTCATTTATGGGATCAATATTTTCTATACTTGTTTGTTTAATGATAGCTTTTCCTGTAGCAGTTCTAGCAGCTATTTATTTAGAGGAATTTGCTCCTAAAAACAGATTTACTGATTTTATTGAGGTAAATATAAATAATTTAGCAGCAGTACCTTCAATTGTTTTTGGTCTTTTAGGACTGGGTATTTTACTTGCTGTATTTCAATTACCTAGGTCAACACCTCTAGTCGGTGGAATAACTTTATCGTTGATGACTTTACCAACAATTATTATTGCTTGTAGAGCATCTTTAAAAGCAGTTCCTCCAAGTATAAGAGAGGCAGCACTTGCAATGGGTGCTAGTAAAATGCAAACTACAATGCATCATACAGTTCCGTTATCTATGCCAGGGACTTTATCCGGTACAATAATTGGTTTGGCCCAAGCTTTAGGCGAAACCGCACCTTTGATATTGATTGGCATGGTGGCTTTTGTAAATACAATACCAGGATCTCCTTTAGATCCAGCTGCAAGTTTGCCAGTGCAAATTTATATTTGGGCAGAGAGCGCTGAAAGAGGTTTTGTCGAGAAAGTTTCTGCCTGTATTATGGTTCTATTAGGATTTTTAATTATAATGAACTTATTTGCACAAATAATTAGACATAAATTTGAAAAAAAATGGAGTTAAGATGATAAAGATAAATTCAAAAAATGTAGATGTTTTCTATGGAAAAAAACAAGCTCTATTCAATATAAATTTAGATATTGAAGAAAATCAAGTTACAGCACTGATTGGGCCTTCAGGTTGTGGTAAATCTACTTTTTTAAGATGTCTAAACCGAATGAATGACGTAATTGATATATGTAGAGTAAAAGGGCAGATTATAATTAATGATTTTGATATCAATGATAAAAGTTGTGATGTTGTTAGATTAAGAGAAAAAATTGGTATGGTTTTTCAAAAACCAAATCCTTTTCCTAAAACTATTTATGAAAATATTTCTTATGGTCCAACAATTCATGGTATGGCTCAATCAAAGAATGAAATGGATGAAATAGTTGAAACTAGCTTAAAAAAGGCAGCATTATGGGAAGAGGTGAAAGATAGACTTCATGAACCAGGTACTGGTTTGTCTGGTGGTCAACAACAAAGATTATGTATAGCAAGGGCAATTTCAGTTAAACCTGAAGTTATTCTAATGGACGAGCCTTGTTCTGCTTTAGATCCTATTGCTACAGCTCAAATAGAAGAACTAATTGATGAGTTAAAAAAAGACCATACTATTATAATAGTCACTCACTCAATGGCACAAGCTGCAAGAGTTTCTCAAAATACAGGTTTTTTTCACCTTGGAGAATTGATAGAACATGGTTCTACTGATAAAATATTTAAGAATCCAGAAAACAAAAAAACTCAGGATTATATCACAGGGAGGTTTGGATAATGACCGAAGCACCACATACAGTAAAGTCTTACGAAGAAGAACTTAAAAATTTAAATAGCAATATAATTAAAATGGGTGGATTTTGTGAAGAAGCTTTGGGTAAAGCTATTCAAGCAATTACTACAAGAAATAGTGATAATGCTGAGGCAGTAATTAAAGATGATGAAAAAATTGATAAATTTGAGACTTTAATTGAACAGCAAGTAGTAAATTTAATTGCTTTAAGACAACCTATGGCCATAGATCTTAGAGAAACAGTCACTGCTTTAAAGATATCTTCTGACCTTGAGAGAATAGGTGATTTAGCAAAAAATATTTCTAAAAGAACTCTTTTGTTAAATGAAAATTTACCAAAAAATTTAGTAGATGCTATTATAAGAGTATCTTCGGATGCTCAAAAACAATTGAAATCAATATTAGATGCATATTTAGAAAGATCTTCGAGTATGGCAATTAATGTATGGGAAAGCGACGAACAAATTGATGATTTAACAAATTTATGCATGCAAGAAGTGATTAGATATTTAAAAGATAACGAAAATAACTTAAGTGATGGAACCCACTTATTATTTGTAACTAAAAATATAGAGAGAATAGGTGATCATACAACCAACATTGCTGAGCAAGTATATTATTTAGTTAAGGGAGAATATCTAGAGGGTGATCGACCAAAAGGCACAGAACCTATTGTTACTGGAGAAAAGTAAAATATGTCGGCTCACATTTTTATAGCTGAGGACGAGGCTGCTATAATAACTCTACTAAAGTATAACCTTGAAAAAGAAGGTTACAAAGTAAGTTTCTGTGAAAATGGTGAAGATGCGCTTAAACAAATTAAAGATAAGCTTCCTGACTTAATATTAATGGATTGGATGTTGCCCGATTTGTCAGGCGTTGAAATATGTAAAAATTTAAAAAAAGACAAAAAGCATAATGACATACCAGTAATAATGTTAACAGCAAAAGGCGAGGAGGAGGACAAATTAAGAGCTTTTGATACAGGTGCAGATGATTATGTAACAAAACCATTTAGTCAAAAAGAACTTAATGCAAGAATTAAATCTTTACTCAGAAGATCAAAACCACAATCCACCGTTGATGTTGTTGAGTTTACAGATCTAAAAATAGATAGAATAACAAAAAGAGTTTATAGAAATAACATTGAAATATCTCTAGGACCTACAGAATTTAAATTATTAGATTTTTTTATCAAAAATCCAAAAAGGGTATATTCAAGAGAACAACTCTTAAACAATGTTTGGGGAGAAAATATTTACGTTGAAACTAGAACTGTCGATGTGCATATCAGAAGATTAAGACAGGCTATTAATATAGATAATACTAAGCCTTTAATTAGAACTGTAAGATCAGCAGGTTATTCTTTAGAATCTTGAAGGTCTTTAGGTCTAGTAAATTCTTTAATTAAACCATTTCCATCTAATTTATTCCATTCATTAAAATCAAAATAAATTTTTGCAAATGCCGATGTCGGAAATTTGTAGTTTAATAATTTAAAATGGTTGTTGTTGTGATTTTTTGTCAGTGATCGTATTAGATTTCTAACAGTAGGTTCATGGTTAATTAAAAGCACTGATTTATATTTTTTTGGTATTTTTTTTATTATATCTATAATTTTATCTTCACTTGATAAGTATAATTTTTTTGAAGAAATAATTTTTTTTGGTTTATCTATTTTTTTTAATAAAATTTTTAGGGTTTTCTTTGTTCTTTTTGATGATGAAAGTAATATGTAATCAAACTTATAATTTTTTTTAACAAAAAATTCACAAATCTTTTTTGCATTTTTCTCGCCACGCTTACTTAATGGTCTTTCATGATCATCAAGATTTGGGTGGTCCCAGCTAGATTTTGCATGACGCATAACGTATAATTTAAGCATAAATTTTAAATATATGACTGCATTAAAAAAACAAGATAAAGAAACACTAAAATCTAAATACATAAATAGAGAGCTGTCTTGGCTAAAATTCAACGACAGAGTTCTTCTTGAGGCCCAAAATTTTGAAAATCCTCTTTATGAAAGAATTAAATTTTTATCTATAGCTGGATCAAATTTAGATGAATTTTTCATGGTTCGTGTTGCAGGTTTATATAGTCAAATCAAACAAGATGTAGATTCACTTAGTTCTGATGGTCTTACTCCTGATGAACAAATGAGTGAAGTTATTTTGGAAACAAATAATCTTCTTAATAAACAAAATAAAATATTTAGAGATTTAATTCTTCAATTAAAAAAAGCAAATATAAGTATAGTTAAACCTGAAAATTTAAGTAAAACTGAACAAAAAAGATTATTTAAAATTTTTAATGAAGAAATTTACCCTCTGCTAACCCCATCAGCAATAGACCCAGCTCATCCCTTTCCATTTATTGCAAATCAAGGAAGAGCATTAGTTATGAGATTAAATAAGAAAAATAAAAAAAGGACTTTAAATGCAATAATAGTAATTCCAAAAGCTTTATCAAGATTTATTGAAATAGATGGAAATAAAAGTTTTAAAAAATTTTTAATTATAGATGATGTTATAAGTTTTTTTGCCTCTGAAATATTTCCTGATCATGATTTAGATAAAAAAATGTTATTTAGAGTTATAAGAGATAGTGATGTAGAAATTCAAGAGGAGGCCGAAGATTTAGTAAGATCTTTTGAATTGGCTTTAAAAAGAAGAAGAACAGGTGACATAGTACGTTTAGAAATTTTAAAAAATAGTAATAATGACTTAATTAAGTTTATAACCAATAAGTTAAACGTAAAATCTGAATACATCTATGAAATTGAAGGCATTGTTGGAATTCAAGATATAGACCAAGTTTGTAAAATTAAAAATTCTAAATTAAGATTTAAAAATTTTAATCCCAGGGAGGTTGAGAGATTAAAGGAGTTTAATAATAATTTTTTTGATACTATAAAAAAAAAAGATTTAATAGTTCATCACCCTTTTGAAACATTTGATGCTGTCGTTGAGTTTTTAAATCAAGCTGCATATGATAAAAAAGTTATAGCAATTAAACAAACTCTATACAGAACAACGCTAGATTCTCCAATTGTTAAAGCCTTAATAACAGCAGCTGAAAATGGAAAGACAGTAACCGCTTTAATAGAGATCAAAGCAAGATTTGATGAAGAAGCAAACATTCAACTTTCAAGAAGTTTAGAAAATGCAGGAATTCAAATAGTTTATGGTTTTGCAAAATATAAAACACATGCAAAATCATCTTTAATATTAAGAAAAGAGCAGGGAAAAATTCAAACTTATATACATCTGGGAACTGGTAATTATCACCCAGTTAATGCAAAAATTTATACTGACTTATCTTTATTTAGCTCTGATAAAAAAATAGCAACTGATGTGGAAAAATTTTTTAATTATGTAACTGGTTATTCAAAACCACGAAATCTTAGCAAAATATCTATATCACCAATTAATCTTAGGGAAACCTTGAACAAATGTATTGCTAACGAAATAACAAATGTCAAAAAAGGTAAAAAAGGTGAAATATGGGCCAAAATGAATTCCTTGGTAGATCCAGCGATAATTGATAAATTTTACGAAGCTTCAAATGCTGGAGTAAAGATATTTTTATTTGTAAGAGGTGTTTGTTGTTTAAGACCTGGAGTTAAAGATAAATCTGAAAATATAATAGTTAAAAGCATGATTGGAAGATTTTTGGAACACTCAAGAATTTATTGTTTTGCAAATGGAAAAAAAATGCCTAGTAGAGATGCAAAAGTTTTTATTTCATCAGCAGATTTAATGCCAAGAAATTTAAATCGAAGAGTAGAACTTCTAGTTCCAATTGAAAACCAAACAGTCCACGAACAAGTTCTTGATCAAATTATGTTAGCTAATTATTTAGATAAAAAACAAAGTTGGGAACTTGATGCTAGTGGAAATTATAAAAAAATTAAATATAGTGAAAATGATTCTTTTTCAGCCCATGATTATTTTATGAATAATCCTAGTTTATCTGGAAGAG
This sequence comes from uncultured Pelagibacteraceae bacterium, assembly GCA_902525295.1. GTDB lineage: Bacteria > Pseudomonadota > Alphaproteobacteria > Pelagibacterales > Pelagibacteraceae > Pelagibacter. Next base: position 42,025 of record CABZGR010000002.1, read on the forward strand.
GTAAAGCTAAATTAAAAATGAAACCGAAAAAATTAAACTTAAGACTTATTAAAAGTGGAAATTAAAGTTTTTAAAAATAAACAAAATTTAAAATTAAAACCTGCTAAATTAGCAGTTATTGATATAGGCTCTAATTCTATTAGGATGCTAATTTATGAAGATTTTAGCTCTTCTCGTGTGCCTTTTTTCAATGAAAAAGCTGTTTGTGAACTTGGTAAAAATTTAGATAAATCAAGAAAACTTCATAAGTCTGGTGTTGATTATGCTCAAAAAGTATTGAAGAGATTTTCAGAGATTTTAAATGTTTCTAAAATTTCTAATTTAAAAATAATAGCAACTGCAGTTTTAAGAGAAGCAACTGATGCAAAACCATTTGTTGAATACGTAGAAAATCTTTTTAAGAAAAAAATAGAAATCTTAAGTGGAGAGGAAGAAGCAATTTGTTCAGCTGAAGGTGTTAAAATTGGATTTGATAATGTAGATGGGTTAGTTGCTGATCTTGGCGGAGGTAGTTTAGAATTAGCTCGAGTTGAAAATGGTTTGATCACTAATAAAACATCTTTACCCTTAGGTGTTTTAAGATTAATTAATAATCCAATTGTAAAAAAGAGAAACCTTTCTAAATATATAAAAAAACTTTTGAGAGATGAAAAATGGTTATCTAAAAAAAAATTTGAAAATCTTTATTTAGTTGGCGGAACATGGAGAGCTTTATTTAAACTTCATCTTTTTCAAAATAAACACCCTGTCCACATAATCCATCAGTATTCAGTAAATTATGAAACTTTATCAACATTTATAGAAAAAATAGCATCGTTCAATAAAGCAAAACTAAAAACAGTTGAATATATATCTAAATCTAGAACACCTTATCTACCATATAGCTCTATAATTTTAGATGAGATCATGAGAGCAACAAATCCAAAAAACATAATATGTTCCATAAGCGGTATTAGGGAGGGATCTTTGACGAAAGATTACTTTAAAAATATTGATAACTCTCAAGTTTTTGAAAAATCATTAGAATATATTTCTAAAAAGAGAGGTGATTTGGGATTAACCTACAAAAAGTATTATGAATTTATCAAACCTGTATTTGATGGTAATGAACATTTTGATGAAAAATTGCTTAATTTAGCTTGTGTTTTAAGTCATATGGATTGGGGACTTGGTGCTTTTCAAAAAGCAGAATTAGTTTTTCAAGAAACATTAAATACTCCATTATTGAGACTTTCACATAAAGAAAGAATTCAAATAGCTCTTTCATGTTATTGGAGGTACTGCAGCATTAAATACAACCCTAAAATAGAATATTTAACTTTTTTAAATAATAATGAAATTTTTTCTAGTAAACAAGTTGGTGCAGCCTTAAGATTTGCACATTCACTTACATCTATTTCAACTATCTTCTTAGAGGAATTTAAATTGTATAAAAGAGGTAACTCTGTATTTTTAAAAATTCCAGCACAACACCAAGAAATAATTTCTAAACAAGTTACAAAAAGATTTAAAGCTCTGGCGAGAGAATTATTTTTAGAACCAAGAGTAATTTATTCAAATAATTAATATATAATTTAATTTATTACAACTTACAGGTTAGTGATTTTTCTTCTTTAATATATTTTTAATTTTATTGAAACATATCTTTAATCCAAATGTAATATTCTTCTGTGATTAAATTGTAAACATTAAACCCCTGAAATACGCTCGGTATTATTATTGAGCGTATTTCTTTTTATAAAACAAATACATTCCTATATGAGATGCATTGTTAAATTTACCATTCTCAATTAATTTAATTATTTGATGATCTGAAACTATGTGGATTTTAATTCCTTTTTCAGGCTTTGAAATTTTAATAAGATTATTACAAAAAAAACCAGTAATTTTAGTGGTGAGTCGACCTGGTTCAGAATAAAATGAAGTAATTTTTCTTAATTTATTTCTTGATTTATATCCTGTTTCTTCAATTAATTCTTTTTTAGCAGATATTAAAGCTGTTTCATGTTTTTCAATTATACCAGATGGAAACTCAAAATTAATTTGATTTATAGGAATTCTTTTTTGTGAAACCAAAATATACTTGTTCTTAATTTTGGGTATTACTATTGAAAGGTTTGAGGTTTTTAAAAAATGATAAAATTCTTTTTTTTTAAATTTTTTATTAATTAATTTAATATTGTTTGTTAGTTTTAAATTTTTCAATCTTTTTCTAAGAATAATTTTTTTGCGATATAAACAGCAATTAACATACCAATTAATTCTGCAATTATATAAAAAGGAGTGTTTAAATAACTTATACCAGTAAACGACTCTGTGAATGTTCTTGCTATTGTTACAGCAGGATTTGCAAAAGAAGTTGACGAGGTAAACCAATAACCAGCAGTGATATATAAACCAACTGATCCAGCAACAGCTATTTTACCTGATTTCATTGAACCAAAAATAATTAAAATAAGACCCAACGTAGCAACTATTTCAGAAGTAAAAATATAAATCCCACTCCTTGACTTTGTTGATAATTCAAAAACCTGATGTTCAAAAAAGAAATTAGCTAATGCTACACCTAGCAAACATCCAAGTATCTGAGCAGAAATATAAAAGGGTAGAAGGTTTTTTTTTAACTTTCCTGTAATTGTCATAGCAATACTTACAAATGGATTGAAATGAGCCCCAGATACATCAGCAAATACTGTTATTAGTACAAACAATCCAGCTCCGGTTGCCAATGTGTTTGCTATTAGCATTACTGCTATATCATTAGTTAGATTTTCTGCCATTAAACCTGATCCAACTATGATCATGACCAGAAAGCAACTTCCAATGAACTCTGAAAGAAAATATCTATTTTTATTTTTCATCTATCCAATCTTTAATTTTATTACTTATAATATTGAAAGTTTTTCTAATGATTATTTGCTTTTCTTCGTCATTTGCATTTTGAAGTTTAGCTACCGGATCTTCTATATCCCAATGTATAATTTGGTTTTTATCAGGCCAAATAGGACATACCTCATTATTTGCGTTGTTGCATACTGTTATTACATGATCCATTTTTAATTCTTTATTGATAAATTCTTCAAAGTTTTTAGAACTGTAATTAGTTAGATCATAACTTTTATTTTTTTCTAAAAAACTTTTAACATCTTCATTGATTTTTCCAGATGGATTACTACCAGCACTAAAAGCATTAAATTTATTTGAGTATTCGTTATTAATAATGCTCTCAGCGATAATGCTTCTCGCTGAATTTCCTGTGCATACAAATAAAATATTTTTCATTAAAAAATAATTTTATAAATACCAATTACAAACAAAGGAATTTGTAATCCAAAATTAGTTAATATGGCCTTATCTTTTAATAAAAAACCCGATATTGTCCATCCAACTACACCAAGACCATGAAAATATATATTAATTGGATATATATTTAAATTTGTAAGCAATATTCCTGTTAAGACCAAAAACGTGCTTATCCATTTGAGATATTTTTTTAAAAACATAAAACTCCTTTCTCTATACTTATGACAGTTATGTTAAAGATTTATTAAA
>CABZGR010000003.1 GCA_902525295.1 uncultured Pelagibacteraceae bacterium
TGAGAATGTTCATTTGTAATTTTTTTTTTAAATAAATAAATTTTATTATTTTTAGAAACAGCTAATTTTCCAGTAACGTATGGAATGTCATTAAATTTTGAGAATTTATAATCTTTGTAAAAATGATTTACCTCATTTTTAATTAAACCAATTTTAGCCAAAATATTATTTTTTTTTAAAACATTTTTTGTTTTTTTTGCTGTTCGTTTATCAAAATCTTCAATCGAATAATTAACTAATTTAATCTTTTTTTTTATAATAATGTTTGTGCAAGGTGGTGTTTTTCCATAATGGATACAGGGTTCTAAAGTTACATACATATTTGAATTTTTGAAGTTTATTTTATTATTTTTTAAGGCTGCTACTTCAGCATGAGGTCTACCATTAATATCTGTCTTTCCGTAAGAAATGATTTCATCTTTGTGTGTTACTACACATCCGACCGATGGATTTAGTCCTGTTAGTCCCTTATTTTGATTGGCAAGTTCTAGTGCCAATCTCATGAATGCTTTATTTTTTTCTGATGATTTATCTTTTCTTAAAGACATCGATTTTATCAACAAATTGAACGAAGTCTTTTTCTTCTCTAAAATTTCTATATACTGATGCAAATCTTACATAAGCTACTGGGTCCAATTCTTTTAATCCTTCCATTACCATTGTACCGATTGTGTTTGAAGAAATTTCACTCTGACCTAGCTCCTCTAAAGACCTTGATATTTTAGATATAAATTTTTCTGCTGTCTCTGTATCTATAGGTCTTTTTTTGAGTGCCACATATATTGATTTCGATAATTTTTCTCTATCAAAAGTAGATTTTCTACCATTTTTTTTTACTACAGTTAATTCTCTGAATTGTACTCTTTCAAAAGTAGTAAATCTTTGTCCACAAATACACAATCTTCTTCTTCTAATAGCTGTTCCGTCTTCAGTAGGTCTGGAGTCTACAACTGAAGTTTCTCCCTTTTTACATATAGGACAAATCATAATTCATCATCCCAAATTTTTATAAATTGGGAAATTTGAACATAAATCAACAACTTCTTTTCTTACTTCGTCTTCAATTTTTGTATTATCGTTAGGGTTTGATGACAAACCTTTAATTACTTTAGTAATTAGTTCACCAACAATTTTAAATTCGTTTAAACCAAAACCTCTAGTAGTTGCAGCCTGAGAACCTAGTCTTATACCAGAAGTTACCATTGGACTTTCTGTATCGAAAGGAATTCCATTTTTATTACATGTTATATTGGCTCTTGATAAACTTTCAGCTGCAGCATTACCTTTGACTCCAAAAGGTCTTAAATCTACCAACATTAAATGAGTATCTGTTCCTCCAGAATAAATCTTAAAACCATTTGTTTTTAATGTTTCTGCGAGAATTTTTGCATTAGCTAAAACATTAGATATATATTCTTTAAAAGAAGGTTCTAATGCTTCTTTAAATCCAACTGCTTTTGCTGCTATTATATGCATAAGAGGTCCGCCCTGATAACCGGGAAATACAGCTGTATTAATTTTTTTATAAATATCTTCGTGATTTGTTAAAATAATTCCACCTCTGGCACTTCTAAAAACTTTATGAGTTGTAGATGTAACGACATGAGCATGATCAACAGGATTTGGATAAACTTTACCAGCAACAAGACCTGAAAAGTGAGCCATATCTACCATAAAGAATGCTCCAACCTTATCAGCAATTTCTCTAAATCTTTTAAAATCAATAACCCTAGAATATGCGCTACCTCCAGCAATTATAAGTTTAGGTTTATTTTCAGTTGCTAATCTTTCAACTTCATCATAGTCGATTAATTCAGAGGTTTTATCTACATCATAGCTTATTGCATTAAACCATTTGCCTGACATCGCAATTTTAAGACCATGAGTAATATGGCCACCAGAATTTAAACTCATTCCCATAAAAGTATCACCTGGCTTTAATAATGCTAAAAACACTGCTCCGTTAGCTTGCGCGCCAGAATGAGGTTGTGAGTTCGCAAATTTACAATTAAAGAGTTTTTTTAATCTATCGTTAGCAAGTGACTCAGCAACATCAACATGTTCACAACCGTTATAATATCTTTTACCTGGGTAACCTTCGGCATACTTATTTGTTAGTACTGAACCTTGTGCCTCTAAAACAGCTTGTGAAACAATGTTTTCTGATGCGATTAATTCGATATGATTTTGTTGTCTGATTAATTCTTTATTTACTGCATCAAATATTTCTGGATCAGCTTCAGACAATTTTTTTTCAAAAAAGTTTTCATATTGAGTATTTAAATATTTTTTTTCACTAGACATTTATTTACCTATATTTTTTTAATTCTTTTTATATGTCTACCACCTTCAAACTCAGTTTTTAGAAAGCTCTCAACACATTTTAAGGCAACTGTTTTTTTAATAAGCCTTTCTCCTAATGTTATAACATTTGCATCATTATGCAATCGCGATAATTTGGCATTTTTTACTGAATAGCATAAAGCTGCGCGTATTCCCTTATTTTTGTTTGCAGCAATAGACATTCCTACTCCTGAACCACAAACAAGTATTCCTACATGATTCTTATTTTTCGCCACTTGTTTACAAAGTTTATGAGCAAAATCAGGGTAATCAACGGACTTCTTATTTTGTTTTGGTCCCAGATCTTTTATTGGATAATTTTTATTAAAGTATTTTAAAATATTCCTTTTTAAATTAAAACCACCATGATCTGAAGCAATAAAAATTTTTTTCAATTTAATTAAATTTGTAATTTAAAACACAAGCAACAAGGTGAACTCTATTTTCTTCACCCCCATTAAATGCATTGTGATATTTAGTATTATTAGTAATCCAAACAGAGCCATCTGCTGGCATATGTTTTGCAACATTATCAACGACCATTATTGCTCCGGGATTTGTGTATATAGGTATATGAAGCCTTGGCTCAGGATCTCTATGCCAACTCAATGTTGATCTTGGCTCTTTAAGAAGAAGTCTCATCCTACCTAATTTATACTTTTTCGTTAATTGATCATAAACTTCTTTGAAATAAGTATTTTTAAAATCGTCAACAAATTCTGTATATTTATGTTCATCAATTTTACTTTCCCTCTGTACCTCAACACCTGTACTATCTGGCTTAGTCCAATAAATTCCTCTTACATTATTTCCTTTAATAGAATCTGGATCACCTGGAATTTGATTTAAAGGTATACCAGCGAAGTGAGGTATTCCAAGACTTGTATCAAAACCTTTTATTTTTAATACTTCATCGCAAGCTTGTTTTAATTTTATGATATCAAATTTTACGTCTTGTTTTTGAAAATCATTGAATAATTGTGACATCGATGCTCTACTATCTTATAGACTATTATATTAAATATTACTATTGTCGCATCAAAAAAATTAATTGATAATGATTATCACAGGTAGCTATCCTAATTTAAGATTGAGAAGATCAAGAAAATTTGGTTGGTCTAGAAGATTGGTTCAAGATAATGATCTATCTTATAATGATTTTATTTTACCTATCTTTCTTACTGAAGGTAAAGCTAAAAAGGTTCCAATCAATTCTATGCCAAATGTATTTAGGTATTCTATTGATAAGATAAAAAGTGTAGTTGATAAAGCATTAAAATTGGGAATACCAATGGTAGCATTATTTCCTCATACAAATCCAAAAAAAAAAGATGAACATGGAAACGAAGCATTAAATGAAAATAATTTAGTTTGCCAAGCAATAAAATTAATTAAAAAAAATTATAAAAATGAAATTGGAATAATGTGTGATGTTGCATTAGATCCATATACATCACATGGTCATGATGGAATAATTAAAAAAAATGAAATTTTAAATGATGAAACATTAGAAATCTTGATTAAACAATCAATATTGCAGGCAAAAATGGGGTGCGATGTGATTGCACCATCAGATATGATGGATGGTAGAGTTTTAAAAATTCGTAAAGCTTTAGATAAAAATAATCTTAAAGATGTTCAAATTTTATCATATGCTGTTAAGTATGCATCAAGTTTTTATGGCCCATTCAGAAATGCTGTTGGATCAAGAAGTCTCTTAAAAGGAGACAAAAAAACTTATCAAATGGATTTTAAAAATAATTATGAATCATTAAGAGAAGTTGCATTAGATATAAAAGAAGGAGCAGACATGATTATAGTAAAACCAGGGATGCCTTATCTTGATATAATTAGGGAAGTTAAGAATAATTTTAAAATTCCAGTTATCGCATATCAAGTATCAGGGGAATATAGTCTGATACAAAATGCAATTTCAAAGAATATATTAGATAAAAAATCGATATACGAAAGCCTAGTTTCTTTTAAAAGAGCTGGGGCAAATGCAATTATAACGTATTTTGCTGATCAAATAAAACTAGATTAATTTTAGAGAATTTTGAAAATTATATCTTGTTTTGGGAAAATTAAGATTATTTGGTTTAACTATTGTTTTGTCTAAAAAGTCTCCTACAATTTTTAAAGCATCAAAAGTATCTTCAAAGCTTATATCTTCTTCATTTTTATTTACTAAAAAATTTGGAATGATTTTGCCAGAATTTTTTAATTTATAATTAATTTTATTACCTTCAGAAACTTTTTCTACATAATCATTAAAGTCTATGTCATATCCAATTAATTTATAAAAGTTTAACTCCCAATATACAAACTTTGAAAGCCACTCTTCATCTTTTATTATCTCAAAATAATTATCAATTAAGTGATAAATCTCTCTATTTTTTTCGTTCTCTACTGTTAAAATTTTAATCAAATTCATTGTATAAATTATACAAAGGAGTTTTTGCTTATCTTCTAAAAAGTAAGGAGTTTTAAATTCATCTATTTCAACTTTTAAAGAACCAATTTTTGATTGAGATTTTGAATTATAATTTATATGCAATTTATTACCCTCAAATAGGTAGTTTTTTATTTTTTTTGAAGTTCCTCCAAAAATAATTCCTGAAATTTTTCCATGATCTTCAGTATAAAATTCAGATATTACAGAATTTTCATTATATTTATTTTTTGAAAGTAAGTAACCTTTGTCTTGCCAATTCATTATATTTTAATAGTTTCTAAAAGTTTCATAGCTGCGGCTTGTTCTGCATTTTTTTTTGAACTACCATCAGCGATAACTGTTTTGCTATCCTTAATTTTTACACTAATTTTAAAATTTGGTTTATGTCTTGGCCCTGTATTAGAAATAAGTTTATATATCGGCAAAGTTTTAAATTTCTTCAAAGAGTATTCTTGTAATCTTGTTTTGGAGTCGATCACGGTAACATCTGATAAGTTTAAATAATTTTTCCAATAATTTAATATAAATTTAGAGGAAACTTCAAAACCTTTATCTATATAAATTGCACCAATTAATGATTCACAACAATCAGATATAATTTTCTTTTCTATATTTACTTTCTTTTTCTTTTCAGTGTTTCCGGTTAATATATAATTATCCAACTCTAATTCCTTACCAATTTCAAAACATTTATTTTTGTTAACTAAATTTGCAAGCTTTTTATCAATTATACCAACTTTTTCATTTGGATATAATTCTAGTAGTTTCTTTGATATTACAAATCCCAAAACCCTATCACCTAAAAATTCTAATTTTTCATAATTATTTTTTGTATCGAAACTTTTGTGTGTTAAGGCTTGTGTCAATATTTGAACATCTTTGAAACTAATACCTATTTTCTTTTGTAGTTTGTTTAACTTCATTTATTTAAATTATTTTATTAAAAAATCTTTCAAATCGAACTATTTCATTCCATTTGAAAATATTAAAAATACTTCCTTTCCTTGGATTAGATGAAAAAAATAAAATTCGAGCTTTTCCTACTAAATTATTTTGATTGACATAACCAACCTCGGATAGAAATCTACTGTCTTTAGAACAATCTCTATTGTCACCTAAGAAAAAATAATGATTTTCAGGAACAATGTATTTATCTGAATTAGAAAATGTTACATCAGTTCTATATGCAGCTAAATAACTTTTTCCATTTGGAAGTTTTTCTTCAAATATATTGACATTAATTTGGGATGATCCGCAATATAACTTATCATTTTTGCTTTTAATTGTTTTTAATACTTGATTAGAGTTTATATATAAATCACCGTCAATAAACTGTATTGTATCGCCTGGTAAACCAATCAATCTTTTAATATAATCTGTACGATTATCAGCAGGTGTTTTAAAAACTATAACATCTCCTCTTTTAGGATTTTTATTTAATATGCGTCCTTTAAAAATAGGAGGACTAAAAGGAAATGAATGTTTACTATATCCGTAAGAAAATTTTGTAACAAATAATCTGTCACCCACAAGCAAGTTAGTTTCCATTGATGATGATGGTATATAAAATGGCTGGATTAATATTGACCTTATAAATACTGCAATTATTAACGCATAAAATAATGTTTTAGTATTATCAATTATGAAATTTTTCATTTTTTTCTATTCAAAATAACAAATGCAATTGAGTGGTTTTTTTCATCTGAAAGTGAAAGATGTATATCGTAATTCTTTAATTTAAAATTTTTTTTTAATATATCTTTTATTTTCTGTGAAATTTTGATTTTAGGTGATCCTTTCTTATTATTGTATATTTCAATATCATTAAAATTAATATTATCTCTAAAGCCTGTGCCTATTGATTTAACAAAAGCTTCTTTAGCAGCAAATCTTTTTGCAAAGTAATTCGTTTTGTTTCTATATTTTTTTGATTGTTTAATTTCATTCAATGTAAAGAGTCTTTTTTTAAAACCTTTAATTTTTAGGGATTTCTTTATTCTTTTATTATCAATAATATCAACACCGTTACCAATTATCATTAGTTTAATATTTTTCTAAAATTAGTGATTACTTTTTTCATACCAAACATGATGGCCTCTCCAATTATAAAATGTCCAATATTAAATTCCTCTATAGATTTAATCTTTCTTAAAATTTTAGTTGATTTATAATCTAGGCCATGACCTGCATGAACTTCCATTCCTAGTTTTTTTGCTAACGCAGCACAATTTTTTATTTTTTTGAACTCGACTAAATAATTTTTGTTGTTTTTAACTTTTAAAGCAAATTTTCCTGTATGAAGTTCCACACATTTTGCATTTAATTCTTTTGATGCAAAAACATCTTTAATATTTGGATTGATGAAAAGACTTGTTCTAATTTTTTTTGAATTTAATTTACTAATTACTTTTTTAATTATTTTTTTATTTTTTGTGATATTTAAACCTCCTTCGGTTGTTATTTCATTCCTTTTTTCAGGAACTATACAAACAAAATTAGGTTTATATTTTAATGCAATTTTAAGCATTTCATTATTAGCAGCCATTTCTAAATTTATTGGTATCCTTTTAATTTTTGAAAATATAGCTACGTCTTCATCTCGAATATGTCTACGATCCTCTCTTAAATGAATAGTAATAGAATTTGCACCGAAATTCATAACTTGTCTTGCATATGAAATAGGATTAGGATGACCCTCGCCTCTGGCGTTTCTTAATGTTGCAATATGATCTACGTTAACACCTAGTCTAGACTTCATTTTAAGTATCTACTTCCAGGTTTTGTAATTGGAATTTTTTTCAACCCAATTGGTAAATCATTTTTTTTATAAGTTGGTATTTCTAATTTAATTTGGGAAACAATATTTTTATCTTTAATTTTTAAACTTGGTTTACTAGATCTATTAATCAAACACGCATATCCAACTACTTTTGATTTAAATTTTTTTACAAGTCTGGCACATTCTAAACTTGATTTACCTGTAGTAATTACATCTTCTACAATCAAAACTTTAGAATTTTTTTTTATTGAAAAACCTCTTCTTAAAGTAAATTTACCATTAACTCTTTCACAAAAAATTGTCTCTTTGTTCAATAAATTTCCAACGATATAACCTATTACAATACCACCCATAGCTGGTGACAAAATTATATCAATTTTTTTGAATTTTTTTTTTATTTTGGAGGTTAAGGATTTACAAAATTTTTCTGATTTTTTTGGATAACTTAATAATTTAGCACACTGAACATATTGAGGAGAATGTAAACCCGAAGATAAAACAAAATGTCCTTCTAAAAGTGCCTTAGTTTTTTTTAAAACCGCTAAAGAATCTTTTAAAGAAAGCATATTTTTTGTTTTTGTGTCTAATTATTTTGAAGTTATATTCTTTCTGTTTTAGCTCACTAATAAGTTTTGTAAAGTTTTTCAAATCTTGAATAATTAAGTTGAACCTAAAATTTATGGTTCTTTTAGTCTTTTCTACCATTTCAACACTTGAAATGTTTACATTATTTGTTCCAATCATTGTTGTAACGTCACCTAATATTCCAGGTCTGTCAGGTAAAGACATCCAAAGGGTAGTGTTGTATTTTTTTTCTGTGGGCTTGCTGTCTTCTTTATATTGCCAGTATCTTCTTATTGCAGCTCTAGCTTTACCAGTTTTAGCACTTGTTATCCAATGCAAAGAAGGTGAATCTTTTTTTGATGTTAATATTTTAACTACATCTCCATTTCGCAATATTGATTGTAGAGGACTTTCCTTTCCATTTATTTCACATCCAATTGCAGTATCACCTACTTTAGTGTGAACAGCATAAGCAAAATCAATTGGACTTGCTTCTTTGGGTAATTTTATAACTGAGCCTTTTGGTGTAAAACAAAAAACATTTTCTTGAAACATTTGCAGTTTTGTATACTCAAAATAATGTTCAGGATTTTCATTTTTATCAATAATTTCTACTAGATCTGCTAACCAATCATATTCCTTCCAAGTTAAAGAGTTAAATTTTTCTGACGATTTATATTTCCAATGAGAAGCTATACCTCTTTGAGCAAATTCATGCATTTGTTGTGTTCTTAGTTGTATTTCAATAGGTCTTTTATTTGGACCAATCACAGCTGTATGAAGAGATTTATAATTATTTATTTTTGGAGATGAAATGTAATCTTTAAATCTACCAGGTATGCAATTCCATTTATTATGAATTACGCCTAAGGTTTTGTAACAATTTTCAACATTATCTAAAATTATTCTAAAACCAATTATGTCTGTAATTTGCTCTAGTGAGGTTCTTTTTTTTTGTATTTTTCTCCAAATAGAAAAAGGCGTTTTTTCTCTAGAAAAAATTTTAAAATCAATATTATTTTCATTTAATAGATTTTCAAATTCACTAAGAACTGAATTATAATTAATCAAATTATTATCTTTTATTGTGTCTAATCTATCTTTGATCATTTTTCTTGCTTCAGGATTTAAAATATCGAAAGAAAGATCTTCAAGTTCATCTCTTATTCTATTCATTCCCATTCTATCAGCTAGAGGAGCATAAATTTCCATAGTTTCTTTAGCAATTCTTTTTCTTTTTTCCTCTTTATCAATAGCCTTCAAAGTTCGCATATTATGCAAACGATCTGCAAGTTTTACAAGAAGGACTCTGATATCTTTAGAAGTTGCAAGGATGAGTTTTCTAAAATTTTCAGCTTTTGAATTAGAAATAGCTTGGTTTTCAAAAACTGAAATTTTTGTAACTCCATCAACCAAATCAGCAACTTCTTTTCCAAATTGTTCTTCTATAGTTTTATAAGTTGCATAAGTATCTTCTATGGTATCATGAAGTAAACCAGTTGCTATCGTTGCACTATCCAACTTAAGTTCGGTTAAAATATTTGCAACAGCAACAGGATGAATGACGTAGGGATCTCCTGATTGTCGTTTTTGATCTTTATGAACTTTCACTGCAAAATCATATGCTTTGCTTAGAGTTTCTGGGTTCAGAAACTTATTGTATGATTTAACCTTATTTATCAATTCGTCAGAATTTAGCATCGATTTATTATATCACTTATTTAGATAACTTTAATACTTCTTAAATTATTTTTTTTTAAAGAAGATAAGAGTTTTACTATATTTTTTTTTAATTTTGGGTGAGACCAATTTTTGCATATTTCAAACAGTGGCATAAGTACAAAGTTTCTGCTGTGCATTCTTGGATGCGGGATCTCTAAATTGATAAATTTTTTATTTGATTTAGTAATCTTTCCATTAAAATCTAATATATCAATATCACAATTTCTTGGATGATTTTTAGGAGTTATTTTTCTGCCTAATTTTTTTTCTATAGACTTAATTATTTTAAACAGCTCAAATTGATTTAGTTTTGTTTTTATCAGTAATACAGCATTAATAAATTTTGGAAAACTAGGATCAGGCCATGACTCAGTCTCATAATAACTAGATGTTTTGATAATTTTAATATCATGAGTTTCCAATAAATATTTAGATTTTTCTAAAAAATGTATTCTATTTCCTAAATTAGAACCTATTGATAGATATACATTTTTAACTTGAGCGTCTGAAATATCTAGCTTTTTCACGGTTCCAATCTTTTGTTTTTTTGGTTTGTCGCTTATCGTATTGTTTTTTGCCCTTTGCAACTGCTATTTCAACTTTAGCTTTACCTTTTTTAAAATACATTTTAGTTGGAACTAAAGTTAGACCATCTTCGTTCATTTTACCAATTAGTTTATTAATTTCCCTTTTGTTAAATAACAATTTTCTTTCTGAGTAAGGATTGTGATTTGAATAACTGGCTTGTTTATATATGGGTATATGTGAATTAATTAAAAAAATTTCTCCTTCTTTTTCTACTGCATATGATTCTGCAATATTTATTTTTCCATCTCTTACAGATTTTATTTCAGAACCTTTCAGTACAATTCCTGCTTCTAAGATTTCCTTAAAGAAAAAATTAAAAGATGCTTTTCGATTTATTGTAATGATCTTGATGCCAGATGTAGATTTATCACTCATCAATAAGTTTTGCTACTTTCAATGCTTTCTCGACTTCCTTTTTTGTATTTTCAGTTATTTTTACCAAAGGTAATCTCACAGCATCATCGCATAGACCAAGTAATTTAGCAGCATACTTAACTGGTGAAGGATTGCTTTCTATAAATAAATTTTTATGCAATGGTTGCAACATATTATCAAGTTGTTGAGCTTTTTTTAAATCATCCTCATTTGACGATTTTGATAATTTTTGAAATTCAGAACATAATTTAGGAGCTACGTTTGCTGTAACACTAATTGTTCCAACTCCACCTCGTTTATTAAATTCAAAAGCATTATCATCGTTTCCAGTAAGTTGAATGAAATCATTACCCATTTTTTCTTTTTGTTGATCAACACGATTTAGATCACCAGTTGCATCTTTAACTCCAACTATATTTTTTAGTTCGTATAATCTAGCCATTGTTTCAACACTCATATCGATTACTGAACGACTTGGAATATTATAAATTATAATTGGTATTCCACAGTTATCATTGATTGATTTATAATGTTGATATAATCCTTCTTGAGTAGGTTTATTATAATATGGTGTAACAACTAAAGCACCATCCGCTCCAGCTTTTTCAGCGTGTTTGGTTAATGATACGGCTTCTTCTGTGGAATTAGATCCTGTACCGGCTATTATGGGAAGTTTACCGGTAGCTTCTTTTATGCATAATTCAATTGTTCTCTCATGTTCATCATGTGAGAGTGTTGGTGACTCACCAGTTGTTCCAACTGGAACTAACCCATTTGTTCCATTTTCCAGATGATGATTTATTATTTTTATGTAACTTTCTTCGTCGAGCTTGTTGTCTTTAAACGGTGTAATTAATGCTACATTTGATCCTTTAAACATAATTATTTATAACATAAGTTGTTTGATTTAATAAAATGCATTTAAAATTATTAACAACAATTATCCTTTTTTTCTTATCGTTTCAATCTGCTTTTTCAAATGAAACTATACTTCCTATTAAAAAACCAGACCTAAATGAAAAAAATACAACAAAAAAAATAGCTGATATCATTCCTCTACCAAAACCATCTGAAAAAGAAGATGAAATTCAAAAGGAAATTAAAATTACTACCACAGAGATATTTAAAAAAATTGATGGTGTAATAATTCCCAAAAATAAGCCTCTTATAGTTAAAGAAAAATTAAGAAAGATTAAAAAACAAAAATTTTATAGCGATAGAGATATGAAATATGCAAAACAAGCTATTTCATTTATGGAGAAAAGTAATTGGAAGGATGCGAAAAAAGCCGCAAGTAAAGCAAGAGCAAAATCAATTTATGATTTTATTCAATGGAGACATCTACTTACAACTGGTAACAGGGCTACTTTTACAGAATATAAACAGTTTATCGAAAGAGTAAAAGATTATCCAAGAATAGATAGAGTTCGTTACTTAGGAGAGCATAAAATAAATTCTAAAAATCATACTAAAAATGAAATTATACAGTGGTTCGATAAATACCCTCCTTTAAGTGGATTTGGAAAAATGATGCTAGGCGATGCTTTGTTATCAAAAAATAAAGAGACAGCTATAAATTTAATAAAAGAAGGATTTATTAAAGCTGATTTAAGTAAAAATGATCTTATTTTTTTTAGAAAGAAATTTAAAAAATATTTGAACAGTAGTGATTATATTAAAAGAGCTGATTATTTAGCTTGGGAAAATAAATATTGGGATCTTAAAAGAATGTTAAGATATCTACCAAAAGATTATCAACTTTTATATACGGCAAGGCAACTATTAATGAGCAGATCTTATGGAGTTGATAGCGCTATTTCGAATGTGCCTGCAAGTTTAAAAAAAGATGCAGGTTTAAATTATGATAGACTCAAATGGAGAAGGAAAAGAGGTAGAGTTGATAGTTCTTTAGAAATTTTACTAAGTATCAAAAATAATAAAGACTATATGGTTCGCCCAGATAAATGGTGGGTTGAAAGATCAATAATTGCGAGATCACTTATTTATAAGAAAAGATATGAGCAAGCTTATAAAATTACAAGTAAACATGGTCTATCAGAGGGTGCCGAATTAGCTGAGGCTGAATGGATGAGCGGGTGGATTGCTTTAAGCTTCTTAAAAGATCCAATTTTAGCAAAAAGTCATTTTACAAAGTTTTATAATAATGTTGGTTATCCGATTAGTTTATCAAGAGGAGCTTATTGGCTAGGAAAAGCGAATTTAGCTCTAAATAATAAAGAAGAAGCAGATAAATGGTTTAAAGAAGGTTCAAAATATCTAACAACTTATTATGGTCAACTATCTCATATGAAAATATATCCAAATAAAACTTTTGAACTTAAAGAAAGTACTCAAGTTGATAAAAATTATGCTGAAAGTTTTTACAAAAATAAACTAGTTGCAATAGTACACTTATTAGATGAATTAAAAAAAGATAAATATACAAAACATATTTTAAGGTTTCTGGCAAATGACAATGTTTCAGCAGGGAGTGAAATATTGGCTGCGAAACTAGCAACTGACATCTCTAGATTTGATTTTGCTATTCAGGTTTCTAAAATAGCATCTTATCAAAAAAGATTTCATAATAAATATAATTATCCAGTAATAAGCACACCAAATAAAGTTGGATCAAGAAAAATCCCAGAGCAAGCTCTAATTTTATCTATTATAAGACAAGAAAGTGAGTTTGATATATCTGCAAGAAGTAGAGTTGGAGCACAAGGCTTAATGCAGTTGATGCCTTACACTGCAAAGACAGTTGCCAAGCAAGCAAAAGTTTCTTATTCAAAATCTCGTTTAACAACAAGTCCTGAATATAATATTAATTTAGGATCTTTTTATATTGCAGGTTTAATTCTTGATTATGATGGGTCCTACCCTTTTGCTGTAGCAGCATATAATGCAGGACCAAAAAGAGTTAAGTATTGGAAAAAAATTAATAAAGATCCACAAAAGAAACAAATCAGTTATGTTGATTGGGTTGAGCTTATTAAATTTAAAGAGACAAGAAATTATGTTCAAAGGGTAATGGAAAATTATAATGTATATAGGTACATTTTATCACAAAAACCTATACTATTAAGAGATTTTTTTAAAAATAATCCACTCTATTAAATTATGGATAAAAATGAAGAAAATTTAAGAAATTTTCAAATAAGCTTAAATTACATCAAAGAAAATAAAATTAGTAAAGCAGAAAAATTACTTTTGAAATTAAAAGAAATTGAAAAATTTAAGATAGATGCATTAGTTTATCTTGGAGTTTGTAAAATAAAAACTGATAGTAAAGATGCTGCCATAAAACTTTTAAATCAGGCAATAGAAATCTCAAATAACCATGAATTTGCAAATTTAAATTTAGGATTAATTTATTTTGATAACAAAGATTTTCAAAATTCAATTAAATATTTAAACAAAGCCTTTGAGATAAACAACAAAAATTTAGTAGTCATCTACCATCTTGGGCTTATAAATTTATTAAAAAAAAATCTTGAAGAGGCTGAAAAATATTTCAAGAAAGTACTTGAACTAAATGATAGTGACCAAAATGCATTGCTTAATCTTGGAATTATTTATAACCAAAAAAAAGATAATAAAAGAACTTATGATATTTATAATAAAATTCTTAAAATTAATCCAAATAATTTAAATGCATTAAACAATATAGGTATACTAAATTATAATTTACTAAATTATAAAGAAGCAATAAGCAATTTTACAAAGTGCATAAACATCAATAAAACATTTATTCCAGCTTACAACAATCTCGGAAGAGTAAATGCAGATTTAAGAAATTTTGACAAAGCAAAAAAATTTTTTGAAAAATCAATACTATTAAATCAAAATGATTTTGTTAGTAAATTTGAGTTAAGCAAAATATTTTTTTCATTAGGTGATATTAAAAATGCTTTTAAATTCTACGAAAATCGAAAATTAATGGTTAATGATAAAAACGTAAATTATATAAAAAAAAATTTTAAAAGTATTGAATGGAATGGTGAAGAGCTAAAGAATAAAAAAATTATAATCTTATCTGAGCAAGGATTTGGAGATATAATACAATTTAGCAGATATATAAATTGGCTTAAAAATGAAAATGAAATTTACTTTTTAGTAAATAGTAAATTAAATTATCTACTTAGAAATTTAAAAGTTAATCTAATAAATAGTTTGAACGAAATACCTAATCATGATTACTATCAAAGTATTCAAACTTTGCCAGGAATTTATTATAAATCTAAAAAAAGAATACTTGGTGAAGTAAATTATATTAAATCAGATGAGTTTGTCGAAAAAAAATGGTCAAAAAAATTAGATTATTTAAAAAAATACAAGGTTGGAATATTTTGGCAAGGTAATAAAAATTATACAGATGATGCAAAAAGATCAATTCCATTAATTAAATTTGAAAAAATAATTAAAAATAAAAATATAGATATTATAAGTTTTCAAAAAGGTTTTGGTTCAGAACAAATTAAAAAAAATCAATTTGAAAGTTATATTAAAGATTTTTCTTCGGAAATTGATATGGATAATGACGCTTTTAAAGATACTGCATCAATATTAAAAAATATAAATTTACTTATAACGATTGATTCTGCAATTGCTCATGTAGCTGGTACATTGGGAATAAAAACATGGTTATTACTTTTTCACAATCCACATTGGGTATGGCAATTACAAAAAAATGACATTGGTTTTTATAAATCTGTTGAAATTATTCAACAGGAGAAACCAGGTGACTGGAGTAGTGTCTTTAAAAAAGTTGAAGCTAAATTAGATCTTATCTTATCAAGTTAAAATAAAGATTATGGCGGAAGGAGAGGGATTCGAACCCTCGGTACACCTTTTCAAGCGTACGGCGGTTTAGCAAACCGCTGGTTTAAACCAGCTCACCCATCCTTCCGTGTAAATATGTGTAACTTGAAATCATTGAATATTCAATCATATTCAAGTAATTTCTGCCAAATATGAAAAACAAATATTCAGTATTCTCTTTGATAAAAAATGCTTTATCACAGCATGAGAATTGGCAACAAGCTTGGGGAAATCCAGAGCCAAAAAAAGATTACGATGCTATTATTGTGGGTGGCGGCGGACACGGTTTAGCTACTGCTTATTATTTAGCAAAAAAACATAATTTAAAAAATATTGCAGTTTTAGAAAAAGGTTGGATTGGTGGTGGTAATACAGGGCGTAATACTACAATCATTAGATCAAATTATTTATGGGATGCTAGTGCTGGTTTATATGATCATGCTCTTAAACTATGGGAAAATTTATCTCAAGAGCTAAACTACAATGTGATGTTCAGTCAAAGAGGTGTAATGAATTTAGCTCACAATCTCCAAGATGTAAGAGATTTAAAAAGAAGAACACATGCTAATAGACTAAATGGAATTGATGCTGTTTGGTTAAACACTGAAGAAGTTAAAAAATTTTGCCCAATTATAAATACATCACCTAATATCAGATACCCAGTTTTAGGTGGAACGTTACAAAGAAGAGCAGGAACAGCAAGACATGATGCTGTTGCCTGGGGCTATGCAAGAGGCGCTAGCGATATGGGTGTAGATATAATTCAAAACTGTGAAGTTAAAGGAATAAAAAGAACTGGTGATAAAGTTGAAGGATTAGAAACAACTAAAGGATTTATAAAAACTAATAAAATTGGAGTTGTTGCTGCAGGCCACTCAAGTGTAATTGCAAATATGGCTGGATTAAAACTTCCTCTTGAAAGTAAACCATTGCAAGCATTAGTTTCGGAGCCTGTAAAACCAATTATTGATACTGTTGTAATGTCTAATGCAGTTCATGCCTATGTAAGTCAATCGGATAAAGGTGAATTAGTTATAGGTGCGGGAACAGATTCATATGTTTCATACACACAAAGAGGTAGTCATAATATTGTTGAAGAAACTTTAAAGGCTATTTTAGAACTCTACCCTATTTTTAGTAGAATGAAGATGTTGAGACAATGGGGAGGAATTGTTGATATATGCCCAGATGCTAGCCCTATCATTAGCAAAACTAATATAAAAGGTTTATATTTTAATTGTGGTTGGGGTACAGGCGGTTTTAAAGCTACACCAGGATCGGGAGATTTATTTGCTCATACAATTGCTAATGATGAACCACATAAATTAAATGCAGCATTTAATTTAAATAGATTTGTAAGCGGTGATCTTGTCGATGAGCATGGTGCTGCAGCAGTTGCACATTAATAATGTTTTTAATTAATTGTCCATTTTGTGGAGTGAGAGATCAAAGTGAGTTTTCTTCAGGTGGTGAAGCTCATATAGTCAGACCAAAACAACCAACGGAACTTAGTGACGATGAATGGGCGGAATATCTATTTATGAGAAAAAATATAAAAGGTATTCAGTTTGAAAGATGGAATCATGCTCACGGATGCAGAAAATGGTTCAACGTCGTTAGAGACACATCGAATGATAAAATATTATCTGTTTATAAAATGGGTGAAAAACCTCCTGTTAATTATAAGTAATGCCCAATTATAGAATTCACAAAACCGAATATATTGATGAAACTAAGAGAGTTTCATTTAAATATGATGGTAAGACTTACTATGGATATGATGGAGATACCTTAGCATCTGCACTGTTGGCAAATGGTATTCATTTAGTCGGTAGAAGTTTTAAATATCACAGACCCAGAGGTATAGTTTCTTGTGGAGCAGAAGAACCTAATGCAATTTGTCAAATTGGTAGTAAAAAAGAATTAACTGAACCAAATGTAAGAGCAACCGAGTTAGAATTGTATGAAGGATTAGAGGCAAGTTCTCAAAATTGCTGGCCTAACGTAAAATTTGATATCGGAGGTATTAATAATTTTATATCACCGTTAATTCCTGCAGGCTTTTATTATAAAACATTTATGTGGCCAAAGAGTTTTTGGAAAAAAGTATATGAACCATTAATACGATTATCCGCAGGTTTGGGAAAATCTCCTATAGAACCAGATCCTGATATCTATGATCACAAACATGTTCATTACGATGTATTGGTAATTGGTGGTGGAGTTTCAGGTATTATTGCAGCAAAAATGGCAGCAAAAAATGATTTAAAAACTTTATTAGTAGATGACAAAAAAATACTAGGTGGTTCTACAATTTATCAAAATAATGAAACAATAAAGATTGATGGTAAATTATCAAGTGAATGGTTAAAAAATGAGATTCAGGAAATTAAGAAATTAAGTAATTTAACAATTAAGACAAGAACAAGTGTTGCAGCTTATCATGGATACAATTTTCTTTTAGCTAAAGAAAATTTAACAGATCATTTACCGGAAGAAAAAAGAAGAAATAAGATTAGACAAAGATTATGGAAAATAAGAGCAAAAAAAGTTGTAATTGCAACTGGATCAATTGAAAGACCACTTGTATTCAATAATAATGATAGACCAGGAATATTATTATCTAATTCTATAAACAAATATTTAGATTATTACGGTGTTACCTGTGGAGAAAATATAATATTATTTACAAATAATGATAGTGCATACGAAACTTCAATTTCACTTCATAAAAAAGGTATAAAGAATATAATTGTTGATTTAAGAAAATCTGCTAGCTCTGAATTAATCAAACAAGCAGAAAGTCTAGGAATAAAAATCTACTTCAATCATGTTGTAACAAATACTTTTGGATACAGAAAAATAAATTCATTAGAAATCATGAAACTATCGGAAGATGGAAATACAACTGTAGGCAATAAAATTAGATTAAGTTGTGACTGTTTAGGAATGAGTGGTGGATGGACACCTATGGTGCATATGCATACTCAATCTGGAGGTAAATTAGATTTTAGAGATGAAGACCAAGTATTCTTACCAAAAGAAAATAGTGAAGATCAAATTTCTGTTGGTTCATGCAATGGCGATTTTGATTTAGAAAATATTATAGATAAAACAGTCAATAAAATTAATAAATTCTTAGATATAGATAATCAAGATTACCAGGATACAAATATAATTTGCTCTAAAGAAAATGATAAAAGAAATATATGGCTTTTACCAAATAAAATACCTTTAGGTAAAACAAAATGCTTTATAGATTTTCAAAATGACTCAACTGCAAAAGATATTAAATTAGCCTTAAAAGAAGGTTTTAGATCAATTGAACATGTAAAAAGATATACAACGACTGGTATGGCAACAGATCAGGGAAAGTTATCTAATATGCACGCACTTGGGATTATAGCTGATACAGCAGGTGTAAAAATGGGTACATTGGGAACAACTACATTTAGGCCTCCATTCACACCATTAACTTTCGGAACACTAGTTGGGAGAAATGTTGGAAAATTTTTTGAAGTAGTAAGAAAAACATCCATGCATGAATGGCATGTGGAAAATAATGCAGAATTTGAAAATGTTGGTCAGTGGAAAAGACCCTGGTACTATGCAAAAAAAAGAGAAAATATGCATGATGCTGTTCAAAGAGAAAGTAAAGCGGCACGTGACAGTGCGGGAATCTTAGACGCATCAACTCTAGGAAAAATTGATATCCAAGGAACAGATGCATCAGAATTTTTAAATCGAGTTTACACAAATGCTTGGTCAAAACTTGCAATCGGAAAATGTAGATACGGACTTATGTTAAACGAGGATGGTATGGTTTATGACGACGGTGTTACTACAAGAATATCTAAAAATCATTATCTAATGACAACCACCACTGGGGGGGCCGCAAATGTATTAAGCAAACTTGAGGATTATTTACAAACGGAGTGGCCAGAGTTAGATGTTTATTTAACATCAGTGACAGATCATTATTCTACAGCAAGTATTTGTGGTCCAAATTCAAAAAAAATCCTTAACAAACTTTTTCCAAATTTAGATTTAAGTGATGAAAACTTTCCTCATATGTCATTTAAAGAAGATAAACTTGAAAATATAAATTGTAGAATAATGAGAATAAGTTTTACAGGTGAACTAAGCTATGAAATTAACATAGAGTCGAAATATGGACATTCATTATGGAAAATGTGTATAGAAGCTGGGAAAGAGTTTAATTTGACACCTTATGGTACCGAAACAATGCACCTACTCAGAGCTGAAAAAGGTTTCATTATTGTTGGACAAGATACAGACGGCACAATGACTCCTTCAGACTTACAGATGGATTGGATTGTAAGTAAAAAGAAATATGACTTCATTGGTAAAAGATCTTTATATAGAAGTGATACTATTAGAGAAGATAGAAAGCAATTGGTAGGACTGCTTACAGATGATCCAAAAGAAATTTTGGAAGAAGGTGCTCAAATTATTTCAGACGTTAAATCAAAGCCTATAGATATGTTAGGACATGTAACTTCCAGCTATTTTAGTCCAAACCTAAATAAATCAATTGCCTTGGCTGTAGTTAGGAGTGGAAAAACAATGAAAGGTCAAAAATTAATTATTCCAATGGAAAACAAAAATATTAATGTGACCGTTTCTGACACAATTTTTTTAGATAAGGAGAATAAAAGACTAAATGCTTGACATTTTACATCCAAATATTTCGAATATTAATAAAAACAATATCGATATTAATTTATCTGAAGAAAAAATTAAAATTAATATCAGGGGAAAAAATAAAGAATTTTTTACCAAAGTGGGCAAAATTCTATCTATTATTTTACCTTCTGAGTCAAATACCAGTTCATCAAATGAAAACTATGATGTTTTGTGGCTAAGTCCGGATGAGTGGATGATATATTTTGATGAAAATAAAAATTCAAATATTTTTGATCAACTTTATAAAGATATTTCGTCTTTAAATTTTGGATCAATTACTGATATCTCTTCACAATTAATTTGCATAAATATAAAAGGAGAAAATATATTTGAATTATTATCATCTGGATCACCTTTTAATTTCGAAAAATTTAAAAATAATGTTGGTTCATCAACACAAACAATAGTAAATCATATTGATGTAATTCTTCATCACAAGTCAAAGAATAATGTTAATTTATTTGTAAGAAGATCGTTTTCAGAACACCTTTATGAATGGTTAGTTGATAGCTCTAATTTTGTCTAATTTATAATTCAAATAAAAATAAGTATAACCAAGATACATTAGAGAGAAAATCCAATTGAATATTACCCATAACCAAAAAAATTCAGAAAAGTCAGAATTAAAATAAATTGCAGTATAAAATACGATAAATGGAAAAATTCCATTTCGGCAAATATTAGCAATTAATGCGTTTTCAGCTTTTTTTAAAGCCATAAAAAAACCATTTGATAAAAAAAATATTGGATAAGCTGGTAGCACAAAGGCTGAAATCTCTAAATATAATTTTCCAAATTCAACGACAGCTAAATCTTTTGAAAATAATTTTGTTATCATTTCAGCACCAAAATAAATAATAAAAGAAGAAATAATCATTATAATGAAAGCATATTTTATAGCTTGGAAGTAAGTTTCTTTAATTCTTAAAATATTTCGTGCACCAAAATTTTGAGCAATAATTGTGATAATTGCTGTATTTATTCCCAAGATTGGCAATAAAACCACTTGTTCTATTTTGGTGCCAGCTCCATAACCAGCTGCTGCATATTCTCCTGATAAACCTGCATATTTGAATACAATAGCAGAAGCAATGGAATAACCGCAAATTGAAATTATTATTGGCATAGATTGAAAAAAAATATTTTTTAAAAAAAAATATTTAGGAATAAAATAAGAAATAAGTATGTTTTTAATTAATTTACTTTTTAAAACTTTTTTAAATATGATTAAAAAAGCGACCGTTTGAGCAATTAGAGTTGCTATTGCAATACCCTTCATACCCAAAGCTGGTATGAAATAAAATCCAAATATTAAAATTGGATTTAACAATATGTTTAAAAAAAAAGATAATATTAAAGCATTTCTATAAGTTTTCGTATCGCCTTCTGCATGAAGTAATGAATTTAATGCAACAACTAAAATGAAAATAAACGAACCAAGGAAAATGATATCTGTATATTGTAAGCCAAGATTTATTACCTCGTTAGTCGAACCCATTATTGAAAAAAGGTCTGATGCATAATTTAAACCAATAAAAGTAATCAACAGAATTATCAAAAAAGAAAAGAAAATTAATTGGCAGAAATAAATTGAAGCATTTTTATTATTTTTTTCTCCAATGCTATTACCTATCAGTGATGTACCTGCAACTGTGATACCAATAGATGAGGCAATAATAATAAAATAAATTGGAAAAGATTTTGTTAAAGCTGACAAAGCTTCAGGTGATATTTTTCCTGCAAAATATGTATCAGCAATATTATATAACGTTTGAAAGAGTGTACCTACAGATGCAGGTATCGCTAATTTTTTAATTAATTCTTTGATGTCATCACTTAATATATTCATGATATTATTTTTTTGAATTTATCATTTGATTGTGCCTCATTGTGAAACGTTTTATTTGATCATTTGTCAATTTATCAAAACAATTTGGACATGATAGGCCTACTTTATACTTTTTTGATTTGGTTAGTTTTTTATGCAATGGCATTCTACAACCACCACAAACAGTATAATTTCCAATTTCTAGGTTTTTTTTAATAGTAACTCTTTTATCAAAAACAAAACATTCACCATTCCACTTACTTTTTTTTGGATCAGTTTTGTTAAGATAATTTAAGATACCACCCTTAAGCATATAAACATTTTTAAAACCTTTATTATTTAGATAATTAGACGCTTTTTCACACCTGATACCTCCGGTGCAAAACATCCCTATTGATTCATCTTTATTAAATTTTGATAAATAATTTTTAAAATCTCTAAAATTTTTAGTTTCTGGATTAAGAGCATTTTTAAATGTACCAATCTTATATTCAAAAGGTTTTCTAGCATCAATCAGTTTAATATTTTTTTTAGATATAAATTCGTCCCATTTTTTAGGTGATAAATATTTCTTATTAAAAAAATTTTTAAAATTAATTTTTTCATTAATTGGAACTACTTCATCTTTTATTTTAACTTTATTTTTTGAGTATGGTAATATTTTTGAGTTAAATTTATTTTGAATATCAAATCTATCAATTGATAAGATATTCTTTATTTTTGTAATTGTAAGTTTAATTTTTTTATGACTACCTGATATTGTACCATTAATTCCTTCAGGAGATAATATTATAAGACCTTTAATATTAAGCTTATTAGTTTCTTTTAAAATATTTTTTTTAATAATTTTTAATTTATTAAGTTTTGATATTTTATAAAAAGATAGGATTTCAAACATAATTACCAACAAACTGTAAAACCATCACCAATTGGTAAAATATACTTATTAATAGGTGATTTTTTTATGTATTTATTAAATTCTCTTAATTTTATAGTTAATTTGTCTTTTATCTTTGGATTTGCAACATCTCCTTTCCAAAGTGTATTATCAATTAAAATTATACCCTTTTTGCTTTTTAATTTAAGAGACTGATTAAAATAATTTATATAATTTTCTTTATCTGCATCAATTAATATCACATCATATTTTTCTTTTTTCTTAATTAGATTTTCAAGAGCAATTTTTCCATTTTCACAAAGAAGATTTATTTTTTTATCTTGCTTTGCTTCTTTAAAAAACTTAATTGCCTCATTGTTAGTTTTTAAATTTTTATCTATACCAATTAATTTGCAATTCTTAGGTAAAGCAAGTGCAGCAGATAAAATGCTGTAACCTGTAAAAGTGCCAATTTCTAAATATGATTTATAGTTATTAATTTTTATGATAAATTGTATGAAGTTAGCTTGTAGAATTGAAATTTGTAATTTTTTAATATGACCAAGTTTTTCGTTATATTTTAATAATTTTTTTTGTACTTTGTGAAGATTATTTGTATGTGAAAAAATATAATTGATCATATTTTGATCAATTATGAAATTTTTATCCATTCAACTTTTCTTTTAATATTTTGTTTATTAATTGAGGATTGCCTTTTCCTTTACTTTCCTTCATGGCTTGACCAACAAAAAAACCAAATAATTTATCTTTACCAGATTTATATTCAGCAACCTTATCTGAATTATTTTCAATAACTTTATTTATCAATTCCTCTATCGCTTTTGGATCGCTTTCTTGTTTTAAACCTTTTTCTTTTACTATTATTAATGGATCTTGATCTCCATCTATCATTTGTTCAAAAACCGTTTTAGCTATTTTTCCTGATATGGTTCCATCTTTTATAAGGTTTATAAGTTTTGATAGATTTTTAGCACTAACTGGGCTTTGAGATATTTCTAAATTTTTTTCATTTAAAACTGCAAATAATTCACCTGTAATCCAGTTTGTTGCTAATTTAACATCTGAATTTTTTATAACTTCTTCAAAGAAATTTGATGTTTCAATATCAGATACCAAAATTGTTGCTTCATATGGTGAAAGATTAAATTTATCTATAAATCTTTTTTTCTTTTCATCTGGTAATTCAGGTATATCTGATTTTATTTTTTCAATTAACTCTTGGCTTATTTCAAGTGGTAATAGATCTGGATCAGGAAAATATCTGTAATCATGCGCGTCTTCTTTTGATCTCATAGATCTTGTCTCATTTCTTTTAGTGTCAAAAAGTCTTGTCTCTTGATCTATTTCTTTCCCCTCCTCTAATAAATCTATTTGTCTATTTGCTTCGGATATTATTGCCATTTGCATAAATTTTATTGAATTAACATTTTTAATTTCACACCTGGTGCCGAATTCAGTCTCCCCTTTTAATCTTACTGATACATTAACATCTGCCCTCAAAGAACCTTCTTGCATATTACCATCACATGTTCCTAAATATCTCATTATCGATCTTAATTTTTTTATATAAACGTTGACTTCATCTGGAGATCTCAAATCAGGCTTACTTACTATTTCCATTAAAGCCACTCCAGATCTATTTAAATCAACTAATGTATTATTTGGATCAATATCATGAATACTTTTACCTGCATCTTGCTCTAAGTGTAATCTTTCAATTCCAATTTCTTTTTGACCATTCGGCATATCCAAAATTACTTTTCCTTCACCGACAATTGGATATTTGTATTGAGAGATTTGATATCCTTGGGGTAAATCTGCATAAAAATAATTTTTTCTATCAAAGACAGATTTTTTATTTATTTTGGCTTTAAGTCCTATTCCGGTTTTAATTGCTTGTTCAATACAAAATTCATTTATAACTGGTAACATTCCTGGAAATGCTGCATCTACGAGACTAACTTGTGTGTTTGGTTCTGCACCAAATTTTGTTGATGATTGAGAGAAAAGTTTTGACTCTGAAGTAACTTGAGCGTGCACTTCTAAACCAATTATTACTTCATATTGTTTATTTTCTCTTTCAATAAGATATTCACTATTTTTACTCACTTAACCACCAGTCTGAAATATCATTTTTAAAATTAATCTTATCTTCTAATGCATAAGAAATATTAAGTATATTTTGCTCATCAAAAGGTTTTCCAATTACTTGAAGGCCTAAAGGATAATTATTTTTATCTTTACCAGCTGGTATAGAAATACCTGGTAAGCCTGCTAGATTTATTGGAACTGTAAATATATCATTTAAATACATTGATACTGGATCATTTGTTTTTTCACCAATTTTAAATGCTGAGCTTGGAGTAGATGGAGTTAAAATTGCATCAACTTTAGAAAAGGCATCATCAAAATCTTTTTTTATTAATTGTCTAACTTTCTGCGCTTTTAGATAATAGGCATCATAGTAACCAGAAGATAAAACATAAGTTCCAATCATAATTCTTCTTTTAACTTCATCACCAAAACCTTCAGATCTAGTTTTTTCGTACATTTCTATTAAATTTTGACCAGGAGATCTAAATCCATATTTAACACCATCATATCTTGCTAGATTTGAAGATGCTTCAGCTGGTGCAACAATATAATAAGTTGGTAATGCGTAATTAGTATGTGGAAGCGAAATATCGATAATTTCTGCTCCACAATCTTTTGCATATGAGATACCATTTTTCCATAGCTGTTCAATTTTGTCAGGCATATTGTCAACTCTATATTCTTTAGGAATACCAATTTTCTTTCCTTTAATATCTTTTGATAATTCTTTTGAATAACAATTTCTTTTGTAATCAATTGAAGTTGAATCTTTTTGATCAAATGAAGAGATCACCTCTAAAAGCATAGAACAGTCTCTTACATTTTTCGTCATAGGTCCTGCTTGGTCTAAAGATGAAGCAAATGCTACAATTCCATAACGAGAACAACTTCCATATGTAGGTTTAAGTCCAACAGTTCCTGTAAATGACGCTGGTTGACGAATAGATCCACCTGTATCTGTTCCAATGGTAACTGGAGTTAAATTTGCAGCGACAGCTGCAGAAGAACCTCCTGAAGATCCACCAGGGACTAAATTTTCTCCTACCGGATTTTGAACATTTCCAAAAAAACTAGTTTCATTTGAAGAGCCCATAGCAAATTCATCACAATTAAGTTTACCAAGAAGTATTGCTCCCTGACTCCACAAATTTTGAGTAACTGTAGACTCATATGTGGGAACGAAGTTATTTAATATTTTGCTACCCGCTGTTGTTCTAACTCCATTTGTACAAAATAAATCTTTAACGGCAATGGGAATACCTGGTAATTTTAAATCAAAGTTAGGATTAGAATCAAATTTCTTTGATTGATCTATTGCTTTTTCAAAATTATCCGTAACATAAACATTTAATTTTTTTGATTTTTCAGCACGGTCTATAAATGCTTTTGTAATTTCCTCTGAAGATAGTTTTTTTTCTTTTATATTCGATGTTAATTCGAATAAACTTTGACTTGTTATATCTGACATTATTCAACAACCTTTGGTACAACAAAAAAATCTTTATTTTCTTCAGGAGAGTTTTTTAAAATATTTTCTCTAATATTTTCTGATTTAATTTCATCTTTTCTAAATCTTAGGGTGGTTTCAGCAATTGATGTTAAGGCTTGAACATTATCAGTATTTAATTCATTTAATTTTTCTATTAATTCAAATATATTATTTAAGTCGCCCTTTAATTTATTAGCTTTTTCATCATCAATAGAAATTCTTGCTAATTTCGAAATGTGCTTTACTGTTTTAAGATCTATACTCATATGGTAAAAATATTGCCGCAAACTATCACTTAAGTAAATAATATACAATATGATCACAATTGAGGAATTTAAAAAGAAACAGCTAAATACATCTAGATTAATTGGTCTTGATTTAGGTTCAAAGAGAATTGGTGTAGCTATATGTGATGAAAATCAAAAAATTGCCACACCGCTTAAAACAATAAACAAATCCAAATTTGAAGATCTTATCAATGAATTAGAGGATATTATTAAAGAAAATAATATTAAAGGAATAATTATTGGCAATCCAATTAATATGGATGGTAGCTTAGGTAAATCTTCTCAATCAGTAAATGATGTGTCAAAAGCAATATCAAAAGAAATTGATCTTCCAATAAGTCTTTGGGATGAAAGATTATCAACAGTTGGAGCGTTTAAATTAACCGAAAATTTAGGTATTAACGTAACTAAAAGAGAAAAAAATATAGATAAAAATGCTGCTGCATTTATCTTACAGGGTGCCATAGATTTTATTAATAATTAATACTTGCATTAATCAACCTTTGTGGCTATAGAGTTGGTTTTAATGGCAATTAAATCCAAAGCTATTAAAATTTCTCAAAAACATCTCCTAGGTATTCAAGATTTATCAATAAATGATGTTAATTTAATCTTAAAAGAAGCTGAAAAATTTATTGAATTAAACAAAAGCAAAAATAAAAAATTAGATTTACTTAAAGGGAAAACTCAAATTAACCTGTTTTTTGAACCATCAACAAGAACACAAAGCTCATTTGAGCTAGCAGGAAAAAGATTAGGTGCAGATGTTATGTCAATGAATATAACAAACTCAGCAATTAAAAAAGGTGAAACGCTAATAGACACTGCAATGACATTAAATGCAATGCATCCTGATATAATAGTTATTAGACATCAAGATTCAGGAGCTTGTAATCTTTTATCTCAAAAAGTTAATTGTGCTGTTTTAAATGCTGGTGATGGAAGGAGAGAGCACCCTACCCAAGCATTACTTGATGCATTAACTATTTTGAATAGGAAAAAAAAAATTCAAGGATTAAAGGTTGCAATTTGTGGAGATATTCTACATTCAAGAGTAGCAAGATCTAATATTTACTTGCTAAACATGTTGGGTGCTGAAGTTAATATTGTAGCTCCTTCAAACCTTTTACCAAAAGATATAGAAAAATTTGGGGTTAATATTTTTTCAAACATGAAGAAAGGTGTAAAAGATTGCGACATAGTAATGATGCTTAGACTTCAAAATGAAAGAATGAGTAGTTCATTCCTGTCATCTAATAGAGAGTATTATGAATACTATGGACTAACACAGGATAAATTAGAATATGCAAAATCAGACTCAATTATTATGCATCCTGGTCCAATGAACCGCGGTATTGAAATTGATACAAAACTAGCTGATGACACCAATATGAGTGTTGTAAAAGAACAAGTTGAATTAGGTGTTGCGATAAGAATGGCATGTTTAAAAATTTTTTGTGAATGATGAAAAAGAAATATTTTATTAACGCAAATATAATTGATCCTCATAACAACATAAGTGAGATAGGAGGATTAATAATAGGTGAAGATGGAAAAATTGAAGGTGTTGGAAAAAAGGTGAATAAAAACAACATTCCTAGTAGAGAAAAAGTTATTGATTTAAAAGAGAATTATATTTTCCCAGGTATAGTTGATATGAGAGTATTTGTGGGTGAACCAGGTTATGAATATAAAGAAAATTTCAGAACTTTGAGCAATGCTGCATTATCTGGGGGAGTAACCTCAGTTGTAACAATGCCTAATACTGATCCAATAATCGACAACGTTTCAATAGTAGATTTTTTAAAAAGACGAGGCAGAGATAAATCAAAAATAAATATATTTCCCACAGCATCTCTAACAAAGGGTACTGAAGGTACAAATATGACAGAGTTTGGTCTTCTGCAAAGTAAAGGGATAATAGCATTTACAGATGGAATTAGAACAATTCAGAATACAAGAGTTATGTCCAGAATAATGAATTCAGCAAAAGATTTAGGATCTTTAATAATGCAACATGCGGAAGATCAAGAATTAGCTGAAAATGGCATGATAAATGATGGAATAATTTCGACAAAACTTGGTTTGCAAGGTATCCCAGAAATAGCTGAACTAATAATTATAGAGAGAGATTTAACATTATTAGAAGAATATAATTGTCGTTATCATATTTCTCAGATTTCATCAGGAAAAGCAGTTGAAATTATCAGAGATAGAAAAGATAAAGTAAGATTTTCCTGTGGGGTATCAATAAATAATTTATCTTTAAATGAAAATGATATTGGTGACTTTAGAACTTTTTTAAAATTGTCTCCGCCACTCAGGACAGAAGACGATAGATTAAGTTTAGTGCAAGGATTAAATGATGGCACAATCGATGTAATAGTTTCAGATCACAAACCTGAAGATGAAGAGCAAAAAAGATTAACATTTGCTCAAGCCGCAACAGGAGCAACTGGTATTGAAACGTTATTATCCTTGTCATTAGAATTATATCACAATGGATCTGTAAAACTTGAAAAAATTATTGCTGCATTAACCTCCAATCCATCAAAAATTTTAAAAATTAATAAAGGTAATTTATCTGTAGGTAATGATGCAGATTTCTGTATTGTAGATATAAATAAACCTTGGATAGTAAAGCAAGAAAATTTGGTTTCTAAATCAAAAAATACGTCAATTGAAAATAAGAGATTACAAGGAAAAGTAACCAATACATTTGTAAAAGGACAAGAGCTTTACAATATTTAAATGGAAATATTTATTTTATCACTTTTATCATATTTATTAGGTTCTATTCCTTTTGGTTTTTTATTAACAAAAATTTTTTTAAAAAAAGACATAAGAGAAACAGGATCGGGTAATATAGGCGCCACCAATGTTTTAAGAACTGGCAATAAATTTTTAGGTTACTCAACTTTATTACTAGACATTTTAAAAGCAGTTTTGCCAATAATTTATGTTAAGTTAAATTATCCAGAATTTATTTACATTTGTTCATTATCTGTTTTTTTAGGACATGTTTTTCCAATATGGTTAAAATTTAAAGGTGGTAAAGGTGTTGCAACATATGTTGGAATGTTGATTATTTTAAATTATTTTTTGGGTATTGTTTTTGGAATAGTTTGGGTAATTACATATTTAATTTCTAAATACTCATCATTAGGATCAATTCTTGGATCATTAAGTGTTCCTATTTTTATATTTTTTTATAGTGATGATAACATTATGTTTTACTTCATAATGTTTATTTTAATTTTTTACACTCATAGAGAAAACGTTAAACGCTTGATAAATAAAGAAGAAACTAAGACAAAAATTTAATAATTTGACAGTTTAACTGTTTTAAGTACGTTCTCTAAATATGAATCTAGTAATTGTTGAAAGTCCAGCAAAAGCAAAAACAATTAATAAATATTTAGGATCAGATTATACAGTTCTTGCAAGCTATGGACATATAAGAGATCTGCCTTCGAAAAATGGTTCTGTTGATCCTGAAAATGATTTTAAAATGATTTGGGAAGTAGATAGTTTTTCAAAAAAATATTTAAAAGAAATTACAGATAGTGCTAAAGATTCAAAAAAAATTATTCTAGCTACTGACCCTGACAGAGAAGGTGAAGCAATAGCTTGGCATGTAAAAGAGTTTCTTGAAGAAAAAAAATTATTAAAAGGTAAAGAAGTTGAAAGAGTTGTTTTCAACGAAATAACGAAAAAAGCAGTTACAAATGGAATAGATAATCCAAGAAAAATAGAGCCACATTTAGTTGATGCTTATATGGCAAGAAGAGCTCTAGATTATCTAGTAGGTTTTAATATCTCCCCTATTCTATGGACAAAATTACCAGGTTCTAAATCTGCTGGTCGAGTTCAGTCTGTTGCTCTAAGACTTTTAACCGAAAGAGAACAGGAAATAGAAGTTTTTCAACCAAAAGAATTTTGGACTTTAAATATAATTTTTAAAAATAACAAAAATGAAAAAATAAATACAACTATTTCACAATTAGATGGAAATAAGGTTGAGAAATTTTCATTTAAAAACAAACAAGATATTAACGACGCTTTATCAAAAATAAAAAATAAAAAATATAACATAACAGATATAAGTTCAAAAACTTATAACAGAAATCCATCAGGACCTTTTACTACATCCACATTACAACAAACAGCATCAAGTAAACTTGGTTTTGGAGCATCAAGGACAATGCAAATTGCTCAAAGACTATATCAAGGAATTGATATTGAAGGTGAAACCGTAGGATTAATTACTTATATGAGAACAGATGGAACTAATATTTCAAAAGATGCGATAACATCTTTCAGAGATTTTATAATGCAGAATTATGGTGATAAATATTTACCAGAACAACCTCTAAATTATAGTGGCAAAAAAGCAAAGAATGCTCAAGAAGCTCACGAAGCTATACGTCCAACAGAAATAATTCGAAAACCAGAAGATATGAAAAAATACTTAAGCACTGATCAATATAAACTTTATAATTTAATATGGTCTAGATCTTTATCGTCACAAATGCAGTCAGCCAAATTTGATAGAAAAACTATTACCATTAACTCAGATGATGATAAAAATATATTCAAAGCTAGTGGTTCAACATTAAAATTTGATGGCTTCCTTAAACTATATAAGGTCGATGAAAATGATGATGACAATGAAAATATTTTGCCAGATGTTGAAAAAGGTGATGTAATGTTTGAAGATCATATTGATGAACAGCACAATACACAACCACCACCTAGATATTCAGAGGCAAGTCTAGTTAAAAAATTAGAGGACCTAGGAATTGGAAGACCATCTACTTATGCAAGTATTATTTCAGTAATAGCTAATAGAGGTTATGCTGACATAAATAATAAAAGATTTTTCCCAACTGATAGAGGGAAATTACTTTCTGCTTTTTTAGAAAAATTATTTACCAAATATGTTGATTATGATTTTACTGCAAAATTAGAAGATCAATTAGATGATATAACGTCAGGTAAAGAAAATTGGATAAAAGTTTTAGAAAACTTTTGGAAAGACTTTAATTCTAATGTTTCAGGTGTGAAAGAAAAAAGAACTAGAGAAGTATTAGATCTATTAAATGAAAGTCTTGGATCACTAATATTTGAGGTCGATAAGGATGGAAATATTGATAGAAAATGCAAACTTTGTGAGTCTGGGCAATTAAGTTTAAAAAATAGTTTTAGAGGTGGTGCTTTTATTGGGTGTTCAAATTATCCAGAATGCAAATTTACAAGACCACTATCAAAATCTAAAGCAGCACAACAATTGACACTAGCAGAACCTAAATTCATTGGAAAAAATGATAAAGGTAAAGATATTTTTCTTAAAAATGGAAGATTTGGTCCATATTTGCAATTTGAGAAAGAAATCATAGAGGAAGATGAAAAAACTAAAAAGAAAAAAAGAAAATTAAAGAAAGAAGAAAATAATTTAAAAAATGTTTCAATCCCTAAAGGAATTGAGATTGAAAATATTGATTTAGAAAAAGCAAAATACTTATGCTCATTACCATTAAGTTTAGGTAAAAATCCTGAAAATGATAAGGATATTACTGTGAATGTTGGAAGATTTGGTCCTTACCTTAAATGTGAAAATAAATCTGCTAGACTAGAAAATGTGGATGAATTATTCACAATTGGATTAAATAGAGCTGTTACGTTAATTGCCGAAGCTAAACCAGGAAGAATTTCATCATCTATGATAAAAGATTTAGGAGAACACCCTGAAGATAAAAAGCCAGTTAGAATTATGAAAGGTCAGTATGGTCCTTACATTAAATACAAATCTTTAAATGCTACTATACCTGAAGAAAAAGATCCTGTTGAATTAACTATGGAAGAAGCATTAATTTTAATTGAGAAAAGGAAAGAATACGATAGAAATAAAAAGAAAAAGAAAGGTAAGTAATGTCAGCAGATGAAAATTTAAAGAATTTAAATATCAAATTACCAAAAGCTAATGATCCTGTTGGATCATATGCAGCTACAAGAATATCTGGAAATTTACTATATATATCCGGCCAAATATCAATTGATGAGAATGGAAATTTAATTAAAGGAAAACTCGGTAAAGATTATAATACTGAAGAAGGTTATGAGGCAGCTAAAAGATGTGCATTAAGTATAATATCTCAAGCAAAAAAAGCATGTGGAGATGATTTATCCAAAATTAAATCATGTTTGAAACTTACCGGATACGTTAATTCTACTGATGATTTTATTGAGCAACCAAAAGTCATAAATGGAGCCTCAGATCTAATAAAAAGCGTATTTGATGAAGCTGGGTCGCATGCAAGAGCTGCTGTCAGCACTAATAGCCTTCCATTGGGTGTTGCGGTTGAAGTTGATGCAATATTTGATCTTAATTAGTTATCTACCAATACTAAAATAATTTATTTTATTTTTTTTCATTTCAGAAGTTGAATAAAGATTTCTCATATCAAAAACTTTAAATTTTCTTTTTTTTGTAATTTTTTTAAAGTTTAGTTGTTTAAACTCATTCCATTCTGTATGAATAATTATTAAATCCGCATTTTGACAAGCTTCTTTGATATTTTCACAATAGGTTATATTTTTTGATTTAAATTGTTTCTTCTGGCCTGTTGGTTCATAATAACTTATAAATGCACCCTTTTTTACTAAAGAAGGAATCATTTTTAAAGATGGTGATTCTCTCATATCATCCGTACCAGATTTAAAAGTAACCCCCAAAAATGAAATATTTTTATTTTTTATTTTATTTTTCATTATTATTTTAATCCTATCTAATAATAAATTATTTCTCTTTTCATTTGATCTAATTACAGTTTTTACAACTGATAGATTGGTTTTAAATATTTGACCAGTAGAGACAAGAGCTCTTGTATCTTTTGGAAAACATGATCCTCCATATGCTGGTCCGGCTCTTAAAAATCTACTTCCAATTCTGTCATCTAAACCCATACCAGTTGCAACATCCTGAACATCTATGTGAGATTTCTCGCATAGATTTGCAATTTCGTTAATAAATGTAATTTTAGTGGCTAAAAAGGCATTTGAAGCATATTTGATTAATTCAGCGGACCTTCTTGAAGTATTGATATATCTACTACCTTTTTTTATTAAAGGAAGATAAAGATTTTTCATTGTCGTATTTGCTTTTTTACTATTAGTTCCAATCACTACTCTATCAGGATATTGAAAATCTCTTATTGCCTCTCCTTCTCTTAAAAACTCTGGATTAGAAACAACATCAAATTTATTTTTATTTTTTTTTAAATTTAAAATTTTTTCTATTTTATCACCGGTACTGACTGGAACTGTAGATTTTGTTACTATAATTTTATATTTATTAAGATTGGATTTGATACTTTTTACAACATTATAAACATATTTTAAATCAGCTTTGTTATTTATTGTTGGTGTACCTACACATATAAATATAATATCTGATTTTTTTATTGAGCTAGAAATATCTGTTGAGAATAAAAGTCTTTTTTTTTTTAAATTTATTTCAACCATTTCTTGAAGACCAGGTTCATAAATTGGTATTATTCCTTTGTTTAATTTTTCTACAATTTCTTTATTAATATCAACGCATGTAACTGTATTACCTAAGTCAGAAAAACAAGCCCCACTAACTAAACCGACATAACCAGATCCTATAATGCAAATTTTCATAGCTTAGAAATTTCAATTCCAGATTTAATATACCCTTTCATAGATCCACAATCTAAATAATTGCCTCTAAATTTATGTCCAATAAATAAATATTGA
Organism: uncultured Pelagibacteraceae bacterium; assembly: GCA_902525295.1. Lineage (GTDB taxonomy): Bacteria > Pseudomonadota > Alphaproteobacteria > Pelagibacterales > Pelagibacteraceae > Pelagibacter. The sequence goes on from CABZGR010000003.1 coordinate 34,730, forward strand.
TCTAATATCATTCGTCTTATTGCATCTGTAATATGTATTTCACCACCTTTACCTTTTTTTTGATTTTTTAGATAAGAAAAAATTTTCTTTGATAAAATGTATCTTCCTATAACAGCGTTATTTGAAGGAGCATCTTTAGCATTAGGTTTTTCAATTACATCTGCAATTTTAAAATTTAATTTATCAATATTTTTTTTAATTGAATAAATTCCCCAACGATCTACATTGTTTTTTTTAACTTTCATACTTGCCATTACTGATCCTTTTAATTTATTATGAATTTTTATCATATCTTTTGTACAATTTATTTTCATAATTAAATCATCAGGTAACAACATTAAAAAATAATTATTTTTTATAAACTTTTTAGTTTTAAGAATAGCATCACCAGTTCCCATGGGTTTATTTTGATAAACAAATTTAATTTTTTTTCTAAAAAAAAGGATTTTTTTATACTCTTTAATTATTCTGGGATCTTTCTTTTTTTTTATAATAGATTTGTAAAAATTATCATTATTGAAATATTTCTTTATCATCTCTTTTTTTTTTGAAATAATAAAAATTATTTCACTTACACCAGCCTCAATACATTCGTCTAAAATATACTCAATTCCTGGTTTTCCATTTATTGGAAGTAGTTCTTTGGGAAAAACACTTGTCAAAGGTAGCAAACGTGTGCCCAAACCAGCAAGAGGAATAATAGCTTGTTTAATCATTAAGATGATTTACTTATAATCATATTTATTAAAAATGAAAATTTTAAAAAATGTTTTTGAACTAAATAAGGCAGTAAAAAATTACAAAAATGTTGGATTTGTACCTACAATGGGAGGAATTCATAAAGGCCACGTATCTTTAATAAAAATTTCACAAAAAAATAACAAAGAAACAATAGTCAGTATTTTTGTCAATCCAACACAATTTAATCAAAAAAAAGATTTTAAGAATTATCCTAGGAATATAAAAAAAGATATTTCGATATTAAAAAAACTTAAAGTTAATTATTTATTTTTACCAGAGGTCAATGAAATATATAAAAATAAAATAAAAAATTTTAAACTTAATAAATTTGATAAAATTTTATGTGCTAAATATAGAAAAGGTCATTTTGAGGGTGTATTAAACGTGATGAATAGATTGTTATCTATTGTTAAATCTAAGCATGTTTATATGGGTGAAAAAGATTTTCAACAATACATGTTAATTAAAAGAATATTGGGTAAAAAATATAAAATAAATATTGTTGGTTGTCCTACTATTCGAGAAAGTAATAAAATTGCTCTATCTACAAGAAACAAATTGTTAAATAAATCCTCCATAAAAAAAGCATCAAAAATAGCCATTAAATTAGATAAGATTAAAAGACTATCACAAACTAATAAATTTATAGATTTGTCAAAATCTAAATATGAGCTTGAAAATAAATTTAAAATTAAAATTGATTATCTTGAATTTAGAGATGAGAAAAAAATGAAATTAGATAATTTTAAATATAAATATAGACTATTTATTGCCTATCATATTAATGGAGTAAGATTGATTGATAATTTTTGATTATAAAAAATAAGCTCCTACACCTAAGAAAGATACAAATCCAATTACATCAGTTATTGTTGTTACAAATACACTAGAAGAAATTGCAGGATCAATTTTCATTTTATTTAATGTTACAGGTACTAAAATACCAAAAAGACCAGCAACTATCATAGTTAAAACCATTGAAATTGAGATTATTAGGGAGAGCTGAATATCATTAAACCATAGTTGAACTATCAAAGAACTTATAATTGCAAAAATAACTCCATTTAAAACCCCAATATTAAATTCTTTAATAATATTATTCGTAAAATTATTTTTTGTTAAATCCTGTGTCGCTAAAGATCTTACTGTGACAGCTAATGTTTGCATGCCAGCGTTACCACCCATTGATGCTACGATTGGCATTAAAAAAGCCAATACTACCATTTGCTCTATTGTAGCGCCAAATAGACTAATGCAATAAGTTGCTAGAAAAGCAGTAAACAAATTTAATAACAACCAATTAAATCTTCTCTTTGTTTTTGTTATTACCCCATCAGTTATTTCTTCATCACCTACTCCAGCTAATCTAAGTGCATCCTCTTCAGCTTCCTCTTTTAATACTGTTAGAACATCATCATAAGCTATCATCCCGACTAATTTGTCAGACTTATCTACTACAGCAGCTGAACTCAAATTATAATTTTCAAATAAATTACCGACTTCCTCTCTATCCATATCAACCGGTATAAGTGTTTGAGATTCAGCCATAATAGACATCATTTTTGTGTCTCTTGGAGTTCGTAATACTCTTGATGAAGGTACTGTACCAATGGGTTTGAATTCTTGATCAACTATAAATATTTCTAGAAATTCCTCAGGAAGCTCTTTATTTTCTCTTAGATAATCTATTGTTTGTCCTACAGACCAGTTACTTGGTATAGCTGTAAATTCACGCTGCATTAATCTAGCAGCTGAGTCTTCAGGATAACTTAAGCTTTCAAGTAATGCAAATCGGTCTTTTGGAGGTAATGAGCTAAGAATTGTATTTTTTTCTTTTTCATCAACATTTTCTAAAATCTTAATTGCATCATCTGACTCTAAATTTTTTAGTATATTCACTATCGAATCAGATGATAAATAAGCAATCATTTCAGACTGAATTGATTCATTTAATTCAACAAAAACTTCAGGGTCAACCTTGAAACTATTTAATTTTATTAAATTTTCTCGATCATTTTGACTTAAATGTTCAATTATATCAGCAGCATCTGCTGGATGCATGGCATTGAACGAATTTGTAATAAATCCGGCATCATTTGAGGCAATTTTATCTGTGACAACTTTGATGAATTCTTTGTTAAATTCAAAGTTAACTTTTTTATCTTTTATTTTTTTTACTATAGTCATAAAATTTACCTATAATTTAGTTGGCACTATTAATACAAAATAAAAATAATACAAATTTATAATGACAATAGAGATAAAAAAGTCAGTAAAACCAATAAAATATAAATCTGCAATAGATATACTTGAAGATAGATTGGAGCAAATCAAATTAAATAAAAATAAAGAACTTGTTTGGATACTTGAACATGAAGAGATTTATACTGGCGGAACAAGTTTTAGTGATAATGAGATATTAGATAAATCTATAAACTTTATTAAAACAAATAGAGGTGGAAAAATAACATATCATGGACCTGGTCAATTAGTTTTTTATTTTGTGATTGATTTAAACAAAAGAGGCAAAAATATAAAAAAAATTATAACTGCAATCGAAAAGACAATTATAGATACTTTAATAAAATATAATATAAGGTGTTTTGCTGATAGAAAAAATATTGGAATTTGGTTTGAGCACAAATCTGGTAAAATAGATAAAATTGCAGCAATAGGCATAAAAGTAAAGAAATGGATTGCTTATCACGGTTTTGCATTAAATATTTCCAATGATCTTAATGTATATAAAAAGATAGTTCCTTGTGGAATCAGAGATAGAGGAGTTTCAAATTTAAGTAAGATAAAAAAACAAAATTATAAAAATATTGAGAATGATTTAATAAAAAATTTTTTATCCAATATTAAAAATTAAGTCTTTTGGTTTTTAACATATTTCTAAAATAATCTGGAGGAGTAGCTCTAAAAGTGTATTTTTTCTCATTTATTTTAAATTTTATTTCATAAGAATGTAACATTAAATTTTTATTATTTATTTTTGAGTTATTTGTTGAATTATATTTTTTATCACCAATAATGGAGTTTCCTAAATTAAATAATTGTTTTCTTAGTTGGTGTTTTCTTCCAGTAATTGGATTTAGCTGAATAAAGGTCGCATAATTATTTTTATCTAAAATTTCATATTTTGTTTCAGCTTTTTCAACAATTTTTTTTTTATTTTCAAATCTTATCAAATCGTCTTTTATTACGCCTTTATCAATTAAAATTAATTCACCATTACATATTGCTAAATAGGTTTTATAAACTTTTCTTAATCTAAAAAGTGAAGTGAGCAGTTGGGCTGTTTTCCTATTCTTTGCAATTATAAAAACACCAGAAGTATCCTTGTCTAATCTGTGGACAGAATAAGGTTTCTCATCTCTAAATAAATTACTTTTTGCAAATATATCAATTATATTTTTTTTTGATTTTGTGCCACCCTGCACAGAAATTCCTGATTGTTTATTTAGAACAACAAAATTATCATTATTTTCAATAATTAAATCTTCATTTTCTTTTATAATTTGATTACTAGGATTATATTTTTTTTTATGTTGCTCAATTTTTTCCTCAAAATTTAAATTATAAATATTAAGTTTGTCACCAGTTTTAACTTTTTGAGAGCTTTTTACTTTTTTTTGATTTAATTTTAATTTTCCATTTCTTAGGTTTTTTTCAATAAGTCCTTGTGGAATTTTTCCTAAATGATTTCGAATAAATCTATCAATACGCATATCGTTAAAAGACTTATCTACATTAATTGATTTTTTCATTTTTTTTTAATTTTTTGCAACTATTGTTTTCTTCGTCTAGCCTAAGGTCTTTGCACTTTTTACCTATAGCAATAGAGTCATAATATACAACTGTATCAGCTCTTTTTGGTGGATTACCTTTGTGCATTATATTAAACCTATTAATATTACTTTTGTATATTCCAAACTTCATATAAGACTGTTTGCTTATATTATTATTAGTCAATCCTTTATAATTAACTACAAGTTCGTTATTAGCCCAAATTTTAATAAAACTCTTATTTGGCCAATCAACAAATTCCATATTAATAACAAAATCATTCCATTTACCTTTTACATTATTTGCTTCTAAAATTTTATAAGTGTCAAACCCTCCAAAACTATGATTTACAAAATCTGTCCATTGTAAATCTCCATTTGGAGCAATTCTGAACATAAAATTTACTGGACCTGCTTTAGAATGTATTTGCCATATAGTATTACTTATAGGAATTGTAAATTCACTATTGTCAGGGATATAAATGCTAAATTTAAACCATGTATTTTTAGACTTTAATCCTAACATGCTAACTTCAGATCTTTCTCTAAAGGTAACGCACTCATCTGATTTTCTTTGTTGACCACAATCACCATCACCATTTTTAAATTTCCAAGCTATTTTGCCAGATCTAACAATTTTATTTTGAATTATTAATCCATCTTTAGGAAAGTTATATAAAGGTGACAAGTGCATTCTACATTTGGTTTTTTTTCCATGACTCCATTGACAATCAATATTTGATAAGTCAATTAAATCTTTTTCATGATCTAAATTAAACCAAGGCATGTTATCATCACCCAATGTATAAAATCTTAAACCGTCAATTTTTGATTGATTTGCTTTTAAAATATTAGTTGTAAATAAAAATATTATAAATATTTGAAAAATTATATTTTTCATTTCGTTAATATAAAATACTAGATAATTGTTTTACAACATCAATTAAATAAAATATGAATTAAAGACTAAGCTGTAGCTTGCTTTTTATCTTCTACTTTTGGTGTATCTTTAGCAGGGTTCTTTTTCTTTTTATCAACTCTTTTTGCTTCAACATCCCTATCTACAAACTCTATTACTGCCATTGGTGCATTATCACCATATCTAAATCCTGCCTTGATAATTCTTGTATATCCACCTTTTCTATTTTCATATCTTTTAGAAAGAGTTTTTTTAACTTTATTTGTAGATCTAATGTCTTGCAGTTTTGAAATTAAAGTCTTTGTATTAGATAATGTATCTTTTTTGCCGAGTGTAATGATTTTGTCTGCTTGAGGCTTCAAAACTTTTGCTTTTGGTAAAGTAGTTGTAATTTGCTCATACTTTATTAATGAGTTAAGCATATTTTTAATCAGAGCTTTTCTATGTTCTGAAGTTCTGTTGAGCTTTTTATAGCCCATTTTATGTCTCATTAGATAGCTTCCTCAAGTTTTTTAGATAACTCTGCAATATTGTCTGGTGGCCAGTTTGGAATTTCCATTCCAAGATATAATGACATTCCAGTTAATACTTCTTTAATCTCATTTAACGATTTTCTACCAAAATTGGGTGTTCTTAACATTTCACCTTCAGATTTTTGAACTAAATCACCAATATAAATAATATTATCATTTTTAAGACAATTCATTGATCTTACAGAAAGTTCTAATTCGTCAACTTTTCTTAATAGGTTTTTATTAAATTCTGGCTCTGAAGGTTGCTCTTTTACAATAACTTCTTGTGGCTCATCAAAGTTAACGAACATTCCTAGTTGATCTTGGAATATTCTAGCAGAGTATGCAACTGCGTCTTCAGCTGAGATTGACCCATTTGTCTCAACTTCCATAGTTAGTTTATCATAGTCCAGTGCTTTTCCCTCTCTTGCTGTACTAACTGAATAAGAAACTTTTTTAACTGGACTAAATAACGAGTCTATTGGAATTAAGCCTAGTGGTGGTTCTTCCGGTTTATTCATATCGGCTGATACATATCCTTTTCCAGTTCCAACTGTCATTTCCATATGAAACTTAGTATTTTCATCTAAATTACAAATAACTAAATCTGGATTTAAAATTTCAATATCAGCAACAGAAGTTATATCTGAAGCTTTTATTTCTCCCGGACCTTTTGCATCAAGTATTAATTTTTTTGGTTCATCAGACGTGCTTTTTAAAGCTAAAGATTTTACATTTAATACTATATCAGTGACATCTTCTCTAACGCCTTTAATAGACGTAAATTCATGTAATACACCATCTATCTGAATAGAGGTTACAGCAGTTCCTCTAATAGAAGATAAAAGTATTCTTCTTAATGAATTGCCAAGAGTTAATCCATATCCTTTTTCTAGTGGTTCAGCAGTGATCTTCGCAAATGCTTTATCATCGCTTAATTGAACATCTAGTTTTGCTGGTTTAATTAATGATTTCCAATTTTTTGAATTTACTTCAGTTTGCTCCATTAAACTCTCCTTTTTTTAGGTGGTCTTGTACCATTGTGTGGCATTGGTGTTGTATCTTTAATTGATATAATTTTAAATCCTCTAGCCTGTAAAGCTCTCAAAGCGGTTTCTCTTCCAGATCCAGGACCCTTAACTTCAACAGATAAAATTTTCATACCAACTTCTAAAGCTTTTGCTGCAGCCGCATCAGCAGCAACTTGCGCTGCATATGGTGTAGATTTACGAGATCCTTTAAAACCTTTTTGGCCAGCAGATGCCCATGACACTACATTACCATTGGTATCAGCTATAGATACAATAGTATTATTAAATGTAGACTGAACATAAGCTATTCCATTTAAAATATTCTTTTTTCCTTTTTTTTTCTTTGAATAAGAACTTTTTTTTGGCTTAGATTCTATTTTCTGTTCTTTATTTTCAGTTGCTTCTTTTTTCATTATTTTTTAAGTGGAGTTAATTTCTTACCTGCAATCGCAATTGCTTTTCCTTTTCTAGTTCTAGAATTACATCTTGTTCTTTGACCTCTGACAGGAAGTTTTTTTCTATGTCTAGATCCTCTATAAGTTGCAAGATCAATTAGTCTTTTTATACTCAATGATGTTTCTCTTCTTAGATCACCTTCAACAGTAAATTTTTGATCAATATACTCTCTAATTTTTAAAATTTGATCATCAGTTAATTCATTAACTCTCTTAGATTTTGGTATTTCTAAATCAGTACAAATTTGTTGAGAAAATTTATTTCCAATTCCATAAATATAAGTAAGTCCAACATGAACTAATTTATTTTGTGGTATGTTTACACCTGCAATACGAGCCATAATTTTAGTGATAAATTGTGCCTTTTATATAAGAAGATTACTCAAAGTCAACGCCTTAAACATTCAAAAAAGCCTCTATTTTACTGGTTATTTGATCAATTTCC
>CABZGR010000004.1 GCA_902525295.1 uncultured Pelagibacteraceae bacterium
AGGAGAATTCCAATAAAATACCTCAAATACCAAGGTTATTCTCATATATTCTAAGAAGTTAAATATTGCCTTTTATAATCTTTTTTGTAATGTCCGCATTTTAAAAAATAACTAAAACACTTATTTAAGGAATTATATGTCTGTTGATACCATTTTATTATACACAATTTTCGCTGGAATATTATCCATTGTATATGGATTTGTAACAGGATCCTCAATTTTGAATGCAAGCGCAGGGAATGCAAAGATGCAAGAAATTGCTTCTGCTATTCAAATTGGGGCAAAAGCATATTTAAACAGGCAATACAAAACAATCGCTATAGTTGGTGTTGTTGTTTTAGTTATCATTAGTTTTGCATTTTCATTATTAGTTGGAATTGGATATTTAATTGGTGCGGCATTATCTGGTATAGCCGGTTATGTTGGAATGTTAGTTTCTGTTCAAGCTAATGTACGAACCGCTGAAGCATCAAGAAAAGGTTTATCTCAAGGTCTTTCAATAGCATTTAAATCTGGAGCAATTACAGGAATGTTGGTTGCTGGTTTGGCTTTATTAGCAATTGCAGTTTATTATTACATATTGTTATCAGCAGGCGTTGACGAGAGAGAAATTGTAAATGCATTGGTAGCTTTAGGTTTTGGTGCATCATTAATTTCTATTTTTGCAAGATTAGGTGGTGGAATTTTCACAAAAGGTGCTGACGTTGGTGCAGATTTAGTTGGAAAGGTAGAAGCTGGTATTCCGGAGGATGATCCTAGAAACCCAGCTGTTATAGCAGATAATGTTGGTGATAATGTTGGTGACTGTGCAGGTATGGCTGCAGATTTGTTTGAAACCTATGCGGTAACTATAGTTGCAACAATGGTTCTTTCCTCTATATTTTTTGTTTCTGATTTAAATATGATGGTCTATCCATTAAGTATTGGAGCAGCTTGTATACTTACTTCTATTATAGGAACTTTCTTTGTTAAACTTGGTCAATCAAAAAATATAATGAATGCATTGTACAAAGGTTTTGTTGCTACAGCCATTCTATCTCTAATTATTTTATACCCTATAACAGATTATGTTATTGGATTAGATACAAACTATTCTGCAAATGGAGTTACTTTTAATGGTATGAGCTTGTATTATTGCGGAGTAATAGGCTTAATTATCACTGGATTATTAATATGGATTACTGAATATTATACCGGGACTGATTATAGGCCTGTCAAAAGTGTTGCAGAATCTTCAACAACAGGACACGGTACAAATGTAATTCAAGGTCTAGCTATATCTATGGAAGCAACAGCAATTCCAGCAATAATAATCGTTGCAGGAATTTTATTAACTAATTCAATAGCTGGTTTATTTGGTATTGCTATTGCTGTAACAACTATGCTTGCTCTTGCAGGAATGGTTGTAGCTTTAGATGCCTACGGACCAGTAACTGATAACGCAGGTGGAATTGCAGAAATGTCAAATTTACCAAAAAATGTTAGAAAAACAACTGATGCATTAGATGCCGTTGGTAATACAACAAAAGCAGTTACAAAAGGGTACGCTATTGGTTCAGCAGGGTTGGGTGCGCTTGTTTTATTTGCAGCATATACTGAAGATATTAAACACTTTTCAAAAGAGGCAGGTTCTAAGCTTGAAGGAATTGTTGTGACCTTCGATCTATCAAATCCATTTGTTGTTGTTGGTTTATTAATTGGCGGAATGCTACCTTATCTTTTTGGATCAATGGGTATGCAAGCTGTTGGCAGAGCAGGTGGAGCAGTGGTAATAGAAGTTAGAAGGCAATTTAAAAAAATACCTGGAATTATGAAAAGAAAAGCCAAACCTGATTATGGTAAATTAGTAGATTTGTTAACTAAAGCAGCAATAAAGGAAATGGTTATACCTTCATTGTTACCAGTTTTGTCTCCGATAGTTTTATATTTAATTATTCTACCGATAGGTGGACAGGTAGCTGCTTTATCATCTGTTGGAGCCATGTTATTAGGTGTTATTATTACAGGGCTATTTGTAGCTGTATCAATGACTGCAGGAGGTGGGGCATGGGACAATGCAAAAAAATATATTGAGGATGGTAAATTTGGTGGTAAAGGTTCAGAGGCGCATAAAGCTGCTGTAACAGGAGATACGGTTGGCGATCCTTATAAAGACACAGCTGGACCAGCAGTTAACCCAATGATAAAGATTACTAATATTGTTGCTTTACTTCTGTTAGCTGTAATTGCAGGATAAATAAATTAATTTCTGAGAGGTGCATTTATTTTTTCTCTTAATGTTGAAAATATTCCATATATAATATTATTTTTAGTGAATTCTTTTTCAGTTGTTGCTTTTATATATTTAACATCCTGCATGTCATCCATATTTAATAATCGTTTTTCTTCTAAAATTCCGATCTTATTAAATTCAACAATTAATACGTTATTAATTTTAATTTTTTGTTTACCTAATTTAAATAAAGATTGATTTACTTTTAGTCTTTCTATGTAAAACCATTTATTTTCATTAAAATCACTTTTAGTTGACGGTGGACCTATTAATTTTATTAAATCATTTTTATTTGTTTCGTTAATTTTAATCAAACTGAATTTTAAATCTAATGATTTTGATCCATGATAATTTGTTACTTTATTTCCTGTGCAGTTAGTTATAATAAAGATCAAAAAAAAATATAAATATTTCATGAATAATATATATTTGGGTATTTACAACAATTTGATTAAGCTGACCAGAAATAAAAATTTATATAATGCATCCAAAGAAGATACTTTTTATGATAGATTAATAATTTTTTTCTTTCATTTATCTATAATTTTGAAGGTATACAAAGATATAGAAACAAAAGAAAATCTTCAAAAATTTTTTGATTTCTGTATAAAGCAAATTGAACTTTCAATAAGAGAAATAGGATATGGTGATGCAACAATTAATAAAAAAATGAAAGACTATGTAAATATACTTTTTTCAATAATTGATAAGATCGATAATTGGGATATATTAAAAAACCAACAAAAAGCAAAAATAATAAACAATTTTAAAGAAGATACATCAAAATGTGATTTATATATTAAATATTTTGATAATTTTAACAATTTTGTCTCAAATAATACTTTCAATAGTTTGTCAAAAGATATAATAAGCTTTAAATAAAAATTATGGCTGTACCAAAACGTAAAACTACTAAATCTAGAGCTGGTAAGAGAAGATCTCATATTAAAACTAATCCTAAAAATATAATAGAGGATAAAAAATCTGGTGAATACAGACTTTCACATCATATGGATCTGAAAACAGGATTTTATAGAGGTAGACAAGTTTTAGATCCAAAAGAGTAGATTATATGAACAACCCAATCAAAATTGCGGTTGATGCAATGGGTGGTGAAAATTCTCCTTATAAAGTAATAAAAGGAATTAAAATTCACTGCTCAAGTCCCAATAACGTAATTTACAATATTTTTGGAAATGAAAAAATAATTCGTCCTTTATTAGATCAAATTCAAATACCAAATAGTAAATATAAAATCTTTCATACAGAAAATTCTATAAAGGATGAAGATAGTCCATTATCAGCGGCTAAAAAAGGCAAAGATACAAGTATGTGGTTAGCAATTGAAAGTTTAAAAAAAGATCATTCAGATGCAATTATTTCTGCAGGTAATACAGGAGCTTTATTTGTAATTGCAAAATTGAATTTAAAAATGATAGAAAAAATAGAAAAACCTGCATTATCAGCTCTATGGCCAAATAAAAATGGTATGAATATAGTATTAGATTTAGGTGCGAATATCGATTGTAATGAAAAAAATTTAGTTGATTTTAGTTTAATGGGATCTGCATTACATAAATCCTTATTTGAAAATGAAGATCAAAAGGTTGCGTTATTAAATATTGGATCTGAAGAATTAAAAGGCAATAGCATCATTAAAAACACTTATCAAATTTTAAATGAGAAAAAAAACTCTTTATTTGAATTTAAAGGGTATATTGAAGGTAATCAAATTATGAATGGTGATGTAAATGTAATTGTAACAGATGGTTTTACGGGGAACATAGCCTTGAAAACCGCAGAAGGAACAGCTAATTTTATTAATACTGAATTAAGAAAAGCATTAACATCATCTTTAATAGGCAAGATTTCGTCATTACTTAATATTAGAAATTTAAAAAAATTTAAAAAAAAACTAGACCCGAGACTATATAATGGTGCAATTTTATTAGGCTTAGATAAGCCTGTAATTAAAAGTCATGGATCAACTGATGAACTGGGTTTTGCAAACTCACTAAAGGTTTGCGAAAAAATCATAAATAGTAATTTAATTAGCAAAATAAAGAAAAACATAATTTAAATGAGAGTAAATTTAACAAAAAAGGACATTATCAATTCTGTTTACATGCAATTAGGTTTTTCTAAAAAAATATTAGAAAATTTAATTGAAGATTTTTTATCAATACTTTTAGATGAGCTTATAGAAAATAAAAAAGTAAAAATACCTAAATTTGGAACTTTTATTTTAAGGCGAAAAAAAAGTAGAATTGGTAGAAATCCCAAAACTCTTGAAAAAAAAATTATTAAAGAAAGAAATGTTGTATTATTTAAACCATCAAACATATTAAAAAAATATATTAATAAAGATGAATGAATTTAAAAAATCTTATCAATCAATAGGAGAGGTTGCAAAAATTTTAAATCTTATTGATAAAAAAACAGGTAAGTTATCTACACACACAATAAGATTTTGGGAAAAAGAATTTAAACAAATAAAACCATACATATTTTCAGGAAAAAGAAGATATTATGATGATAAATCTATTAAGATATTAAAGCAAATTCATTTTCTTTTAAAAGACAAAGGAATGACGATTAAGGGTGCTAAAAAGCTATTAGATAATGGTAATTCATATCTTGACGTACATGATAATAAAACTATAAACAAAAAAATTATAAAAACAAAGTTAGATAAAATATCGAACTTAGTAAAAAACTTAAAAAGTAATGGCTAAAAAAACACACATAAAAGTAAGATTGGTACCAGAAGCTAAACCTGATAGTCCTTTTTTTTACTATGTAAAAAAACCTGCTGGTGGTGAAAAAGCAAAGATTAAGTTAAAAGCAAAAAAATATAATCCTTCTACGAGAAAACATGAAATTTTTGTGGAAAAGAAACTTCCACCACATAGTAAATAATTATTTTTTTCTAAAATTTCTTCTTTCAAAATCGATATAAGACCTAATCATATTTTTCCATATTCTGTTTGTTATTTTGGGATCAATCTTATTTTTAATTGATTTTTTTTTAATATTTTTAAGAATTAGTGAGATTCTTTTTTTATCAACAATTTCATGTTTGTAGGTTTTTAGCGCAAGAACATCTTTAACAATATTTGTTCTTATTTTAATTAATTTAATAAGCTTATTGTCAAGAAGATCTAATTTTTTTCTTAATATATTTAATTTTTTTTTTTTATCAGGCGACATTTGATCAATTGGAATTATAAACAAATATTATATTTAAACAAATATGTATACTGAAATTAATACAAAATTGAAAATTTACATATCTAATTGGTTGTTATTTATGTTTTTTTTAATCTCAGCAATGATAATTGTTGGAGGCTTAACAAGACTTACAGATTCAGGATTATCGATCACAGAATGGGAATTTTTTAAAGGTTTTTTTCCACCTATGAATAATGATTCTTGGTTAGCATATTTCGAATCTTATAAACAAATACCTGAATTTAAACTTCAAAATTATTCAATGACTTTAAGTGAATTCAAGGTAATATTTTGGTGGGAGTGGGCACATAGATTTTTTGGACGAATTATTGGTTTAGCTTTCTTGATACCTTTAATATTTTTTACAATCAAATTAGGTATTAAAAAACTTTATAATTTTTACTTGATATTTTTTTTGATTTGTTTTCAGGGTTTTCTAGGTTGGTATATGGTGCAGAGTGGTCTTGTTAATAATATAGACGTAAGTCACTTTAGATTATCTATACATCTTTTATTTGCATTTATAATTTTATCATTAATTTTTTGGAATTATTTATCTTTAGTGAATTTAAATAAAAAGGATAGAAAAATTAATAACTATGTACCAGAATTTTTCTTATTGTTAATATTCTTACAAATTATCATTGGTGCATTCGTTTCAGGTATGGACGCAGGAAAAATATATAATACTTGGCCATTAATGGGTAATTCTTATTTTCCAGATGATAATAAACTTATAAGTTTGTTTAAATTATCTGCTTTTAGCGATCCATCACTAGTTCAATATTTGCACCGAAATTTAGCTTATTTAATATTTATTATATACATAGTGCTTTCATATATTACATATAGGAATAAGTTTTCTAATCTATTTAAAGCTTTAATTATTTTAGGTTTAATTATTTTATTACAAATTATATTGGGAATTCTTACTGTTTTGTCTGGCGCAAGTATTTTAACAGCTTCTTTGCATCAGTTTAGTTCAATATTATTAATTACATCGTCATTATATTTTTTATACAAAAATAGGTTTAGTTGATTATTTTTTTTCTATTACAAATAGTTCATTATTAAAATATAGACCTTTATTCTTATTGACTATATTTTTTACAACTTTTTGATAATAATTTTTTCTCTCTGCATTCATTATTTGTTCATCCGATATTTGGTTAACATATACGGCAGCATTCCATGCTGAAAATATTAATGATGTAGCAATACCTCCGCTAATTTCATTTGGTAATGCTCTTAAAACATATTTAATAGTTTGTTTTTTATTAAATTTTAAATTTTTTAAAATTTCATTATCAGTGTTACTTTTTATATATTTAATTATTGATCTATATAGTGAAGGAAATGGTTTTTCTTTTGGCCAGATTTTTTTTATAATTTTGTTTCCAGGATCATTACCGCATGCATGAACAACTACTAATTTACCTTTCTTGTCTAATGATTTTATCATTGGATCAATAACATATTTAACCTTTTTCTCAGCGGATATTCTCGATCTATATGGTTGAGATGCAATTATTAAGTCGTAACTATTCTTTCCATTATTTTTTTTTGGAATAACATTTTTTAAGGAAAATTCTTGATCTTTTCTATAAATTACAATTACAGATGGCTCCTTGTAAGTTGGATTTCCATTTTTAGGATTTCTCTCTATTTGCCATTTTTTATTAAGAAATTCTTGATTAAGTTTTCTCAATTGATTTGAAAAATCTAATGAAGAATTACCTTTTAGTTTGACTATTTTCCAATTCATTTTTTTTTGTTTATTCTTGTTATTTGATTTAAGGGCGGTTGATTCTACATAATTTAGATTTGATATAACAAAAACTGTATTTTTATGTTCGACAAACCGATCTGGAAGTTTTTCAAGTCCTAATCTAACATCTTCCATACTTATCTCTTTTGTACTTACCAATAGAGGAATATGAGGCATTTTCTGATGACATTGCCTCATTACGCTCATCAATAATGAACCATCACCCATACCTGCATCAAAAATTTTTAATGCAGGAAATTTTGGTTTTAATTTTTGTACAATAGGTTTTAAAGCATCAGCAATCTTATTCTTTTCATTAGTTGTTGTAACAAAAAGTAAATATTTTTGCCTGTTATCAAAAAATCTAAAATTTTTTTTCATAAACGCTGATATATAATTATTAATTTGCCGGATAATTTGTCGTTATGAATTTTTTTAAAACATTTAATACTCGATCTGCTTCCTCTAATAACATCATATGTCCACAATTATCGATTATATCTATTTGACTTCCTTCAATTAAATTTGCTAGTTTTTTTCCTTCTTTAACTGGACACATCTTGTCGTCAGTAGCGAGTATAGAGAGGGTGGGTATTTTAATTTGTTTAGCAGCTTCAAAACCATTTTTGTAATTATCACATGCTCTAAAGTCTACACCGAGGGTATTTTTTATTGTTCTTGTTTTAGCTAACATAGAACCGGTATTAATATGATATAATCCTGGTACAGGATGACCGCCAAAATGGCCAGCTGGCCCATGTGCCCAGTCCATCATTAATTCAACCGCTTTAGGATCATTATTTTCAGCCAAAGATAATAATTCAGGGTTCATTGGAATTGCACCAGCACCACCCATTAAACTTAATGTTTTAATTTTATTTGGATTCCTTGCTGTACACTCAACTGTAACCAAGCATCCTTGTGAGTGACCAACTAACGAAGCTTCTTTATATCCAACTGCATCAATTACATCACTTACCCAATCTGCCATGTCTTCAATTGATTTTAAACTTTCACCTCCTGATAATCCATGTCCAGGCATATCTAGAGCTAAAACGCTATAGCCATGAAAAGCAAAATATCTTGTTTGCAAAACCCACGTCATATGAGTTAGACCACTACCATGCACAAATATTATTAATGGCTTATTCTTATCGAAGGGCCTACCTCCCGTAGAAGCATAAACCTCGTTATTATTTACCTGAAACTTCATTGATTGGATACGAGTCTAGGTTTCCTAGCAGCTCTAAATCCATTTTCAAAGTCATTTTTAATATCATCAATATCTTCAATACCTACTGATAATCTGATCATATCATGAGATAAACCCGCAAATTTTAATGTAGCTTCATCCATTTGAGAATGTGTTGCTGATGCTGGATGAATTACTAATGTTCGTGTATCCCCAACATTTGCTAAATGAGAAGCAAGTTTAACGTTATTAATAAATGCTTCACCTGCTGCTTTTCCTCCTTTAATACCAAATGCTATCATTGATCCTTTGCCATTTGGTAATAATTTGCTTGCTAAATCATGATCAGGATGATCTGGTACACTCGGATGTGAAACCCAAGCAACACTTTCGTGACCTAATAAATACTCGACCATTTTTTCAGCATTCTCGCAATGTTTTTTCATTCTGACAGAAAGTGTCTCTATACCTTGTAACACATTCCATGCATTTTGAGGACTTAGACAAGGACCAAAATCTCTCATACCTTCTGCTCTTGCTTTCATTGTAAAAGCTGTTGGTCCAAATTCTTCAGCAAAAGATAATCCATGATAACCTTCATAAGGTTGAGTCATTGTTGGAAATTTATCATTTTGCATCCAATCAAACTTACCACCTTCAACAATTATACCAGCCATTGAAGATCCATGTCCTGCCATCCATTTAGTAAGTGAATGAACTACAATATCAGCACCGTGCTCTATAGGTTTGCATAAATAAGGTGTTTGATAAGTTGCATCTACCATTAAAGGAATACCTGCATCATGAGCTATTTTAGCAATCTCAGGCATATTCATTATTTCATTTCCTGGGTTACCTACAAGTTCTCCAAAAATACCTTTTGTATTTTTTTGAATTGCTTTTTTAAATCCTTCTGTGTCTCTTGGTTTTACAAAAGTTGTTTTAATTCCAAATTTTGGAAGTGTTAATCTAAATAAATTTACAGTTCCTCCATAAAGTTGGGATGATACAACCAAATGATCTCCTGCTTCACAAAGAGTCATTACTGCAAGAAATATTGCACTCATACCAGACGATGTAGCAAGTGCAGCTGTTCCACCTTCTAATGAGGCAACTCTCTCCTCTAAAACGGCAACTGTCGGATTTGATATTCTACTATAAATATGTCCACCTCTTTCTAAATTAAATAATGCTGCAGCATGATCTACATCATCAAATAGATATGAAGTTGTTTGGTATATTGGTACTTGTCTTGAACCAGCATTTTTATGAGGTTGATAACCTGCATGTAAACTAAGGGTATCAAATTTATATGTTTTGGGATCCATTCCTTTTTTGTCTGACATTTAGTTGCTCCTGTTTTAATTTTAAGATTTATTATAAACAAATATTTTCGTTAATTTATAGCCTATTTATTAGTTAAAACTATCAAAAATGACTTAAGTTCTAACTGTATATCGTTTGACAATATATCGATTTATAAGTATTAATCCCGCAATTATGACTAAATTTCTTAAAAAAGATGACCTCAATAGTAAATGGTTTGAAATTGACGCAACCGGAGCTGTAGTTGGAAGACTAGCAACTGTTGTATCAAAAATTCTTAGAGGAAAAAACAAAGCAACATTTACTCCTCATATGGATAGTGGAGATTTTGTTGTTGTTAAAAACGTAGATCAATTAAAATTTACAGGAAATAAATTTTCAAATAAAAAATATTATAGACATACAGGTCATCCTGGTGGAATTAAAGAGACAACACCTGAAATATTACAATCTTCAAAACCAGGTGAAGTTTTAAAGATGGCTGTAAAAAGAATGTTGCCCGGTGGTCCTTTAGCGAAAAAACAATTAACTAAACTTAAGGTTTATTCAGGATCAGAGCATCCTCACTCAGCACAAAACCCTGAAGTAATAGAGATTGGAAAACTTAATTCAAAAAATATAGTAAGAAATTAAAATGGAAACAAATCAATCTACATCTTCAAAACTAAAACTAGATTTTAAAGATGCAAAATATGCAACAGGTAGAAGAAAGACTTCAATTGCAAAAGTTTGGTTAAAAAAGGGGACTGGAAAAATTTACGTTAATGGTAAAAATTTAGATGATTATTTCACAAGAGCAACTCATAAAATGCAAATACTAAGGCCTTTTGAAATTATCAATCAATCTACAGAATACGATGTTAGATCTCAAGTTGTTGGTGGTGGTCACACAGGTCAAGCAGGAGCATTAGTACATGGCATATCAAGAGCACTATTACAATTTGACGAAAATCTAAAACCAACACTTAGAAAAGAAAAACTTACCACGAGAGATTCTAGATCAGTCGAGAGAAAAAAACCTGGTCGAGCAAAAGCTAGAAGAAGTTATCAATTCTCTAAAAGATAATATCATTTTATTAAACAACTGTTATATTACAATATGTCTAAGATTAATGCATTAATTGCTGGAGCTACTGGATACATAGGTATTCAATTGGTCAAATTATTAACTAAACATAAAAGAGTTAAAATTAAATATCTTTGTGGTGATACCTCTGTAGGTAAGAAAATTAGCTCTTATGATAAATACTTCAATAAATATAATCTACCAAATATTGTTAAATTTAATAAAGAGCTATTAAAAAATGTTGATGTTATATTTACTGCATTACCTAATGGTGAGGCTCAAAAAATTTCAAGAAATTTAAATAATAAAAATATTTTAATTGATTTAGCGGCAGATTTTAGACTTAAATCAGCAAATGATTATTTAAAATGGTATAAAATAAAACACAATGCTCCTAAATTAATCAAAAAAAGTATTTATTCTTTACCTGAGTTAAATAATCAGAACATTAAAAAATATAAGATAATTTCTTGTCCAGGCTGTTATCCAACATCAATTTTATTACCCCTAGTACCGTTAATTAATAAAAATATTGTTAAATCAAACAATATCATAATTGATTCTAAATCTGGTTATTCAGGTGCAGGCAGAAATATTCATAAAAAATATAACAACAAATTTTTAAATGAGACATTGAGTGCTTATGGTTTAGCGTTTCACAGACACAATTCAGAAATTGATCAGGAACTAAAAATAAAAACTGGCAAAAAGGTAAAATTTCAATTTACACCTCATCTTTCACCAATGTTTAGAGGAATATTAACTACTATGTATTTAGATCTAAAAAGAAATGATTCTCTTAAAAAAATTTATTCTTTTCTAAATAAATATTACAAAAATCATAAATTTATTAAAATTTTGAAACCAAATACTTTTTTAGGAACTAATGAAGTAATAAACACAAATAACTGTTATATTTCCGTGTGTGAGAGTAAATATAGGAATAAAATTATTATATTGTCAGCAATAGATAATTTGATTAAGGGTGGTAGTGGACAGGCTGTTCAAAATATGAATATTTTATTTGGATATAAGTCTGACGAAGGATTAAATTGATGAGAATACTGATAATTTTATTAATTTTTTTATTTATAAATAATTGTTCTAACCAAAACTTTAGTTCTTTTTTAAAGAAAAAAAATGATGATATGGTTGAAAAACCAAATTTAGATATTGATAAAAATATTTCTTTCGAGGATTTTAAAAATAAAATTATTAATTATGGAAAAAATAGTGGTTTTCCAACTTTAGATGATTGATATGACTAAAAAGCTTAATATAGCAATTGTTGGATTAGGGCAGATTGGAAATTATCTCTATAATGAATTAAATACAAAAAAAAAAGATATTCTAAAAAAAACTGGAAAAATTATCTCTGTTTCTGCTATTTCTGCTAAAAATATTAATAAAAAAAGAAAATTTAGAATTAATAAGAAAATATTTTATAAAGATCCCTTTAAAATTTTTAAAAATAATAAAATTGATATTTTAATTGAAGCCATTGGTCAATCTGAGGGTATATCTAAAAAAATTGTAGAATTTGCACTTAAGAATAAAATTCATGTTGTAACTCCTAACAAAGCATTAATTTCTAAACACGGTAATAATCTTTCTAAACTTGCCGAAAAAAATAAAGTTAATTTAGAATTTGAAGCGTCAGTAGGTGGTGGAATTCCTGTATTAAGAACTATTAAGGAAGGGCTAGCAACTAATAAAATAAGTAAAGTATACGGAATATTAAATGGTACTTGTAATTATATATTATCTGAAATGGAAGAAACTAAGTCTGGCTTTTCAACTGTATTAAAAAAAGCTCAATTATTAGGTTATGCTGAACCAGGTAATCCAAAATTAGATTTAAATGGTTACGATGCTTTAGCTAAAGTTAAAATTCTTTCTGCTTTAGCATTTAATAATAAAGTTTCAAATTCAAAATGTTTAATGGAGGGTATTGAAAATATAGAATACAAGGATTTAGAAATTGCAAATCAATTAAATTATAAAATTAAATTATTGGGAATAACAGAAATAGTTAGTAATAGATTATTTGAAAGAGTTCATCCGTGTTTAATTAAAAAAAATACTTACATCGCAAATGTTAATGGTGTTATGAACGCTGTTATAATTGAAGGTAATCCAGTAGGGGAGAGTGTTTTGCAAGGAGAAGGTGCTGGACCTGGTCCAACATCATCTGCTTTAATGTCTGATCTTTTGTCAATTTTACGTGGAAATATCAAATACCCTTTTGGGATTTCTGATAATAAAAGAAAATCTCCTTCAATATATAATACTGATAATTATTCAAATGCTTTATATATTAGGCTTGAAGTTAAAGATAAGCCGGGTGTTCTATCTGCAATCACAAAAAAATTTGCTAAACACAAAATATCCGTTCAAAGATTAATACAAATACCAAATAATAAAAATAAAACTGCTTCTATTGTGATTATAACTCACAAATCTTTGGAAAAGGATTATCAGAAATGTATTAAATCTTTTAAATCAAATTTAAATATTATTAAAAACCCTGTATTATTAAGACTTTTTTAATGGAACTTTATTTAAAGCTCTTTGAAGTTCTATTCCCTGTATTTTTTATTGTTGGAATTGGTTTTTTATTAGGGAAAAAAAATCCAAATTTCGATACTTCGTTTATAACATCTTATGCTGGAAATTTTGGCACTCCAGCTTTAGTAATTTTCTCTCTTACATCTACAGGTGTTACTTTTGATATATTTGCAGAATATTTTATTTACGCATTAATATTACTCTCATCATTTGCTTTAATTGGTCTTGTTTTTTTAATTTTTATGAAAAAAGATTATATTAGAGAATTACCTACTTTTTTTTTACCTAATACTGGTAATATGGGTATACCAATATGTCTTTTTGCCTACGGTAAATTGGGAATGGGTGTAGCAGCAGCTATATCATCTTTGGTAATACTCTTACATTTTACTGCTAATATATTTCTTGCAAAGCGAAAATTTGATTTTTCAATAATCGCAAAAAGTCCTTCCTTCTATACAATTATTTTGACTGTTATCTTTTTATACTACGGCAAAGAAATGCCAGTTTTTGTGATTAATACAACAATGCTTTTATCTTATGCAATGATTGTAATGATTTTAATGTCTTTAGGCATTGCTTTAACTCAAATGAAAGTATTTTCTTTGAGAGACTCAATTATAACATCAATTGGTAGAGTAATTCTTGGTCCAATTGTAGGTTTTTTTATTATAAAATTCTTTAATTTATCTGGTTTTGCAGCTGGAGTTTTGCTAATTCAGTCTTCTATGCCTAGTGCAATATTATGTTATTTGGTAGCTTCAATGTATTCACCAAAAAAAAATGTAGATAATATTTCCAGCACAATTGTTGTTTCTACTTTAATGTCATTGGTTACAGTGCCAATTACAGTATTTATCGCCCTTAAATATTTCGCTTAAATGAAAGCGATATTTTTAAATCTATCTGCATGGATGGTTTTGCCCTTTATGGATGCCATTGCAAAATACTTATCTTCGGATTTATCTTTTTTTCAAATAACTTGGGCTAGATATTTTTTTACAGTTGTATTCACAACTTTTTTTATGTTTTTATTTTTTAGAGAGCAATTGAAGTTTTCTCAAAATATCAAATTACAAATAATTAGAGGTTTGTCATTATTTTTTGCAAATATATGTTTTTTTTACTCCATTTCTGTAATTTCAATGGCAAAAGCTTTAACATTGGCATTCGTTGCTCCATTGGTCACAACTGCTCTTTCTCCATTTTTACTTAACGAAAAAGTCGGATATAGAAGGTGGACTGCTGTATTAGTCGGTTTTTTTGGTATTTTAGTTGTCATAAGACCTGGAATTATAGAGATAAATCTTGCTAGTATAGCAGCTGTTGGAACAGGCTGTTTTTACGGCTTTTATCTAATAATAACTCGAAGATTACATTCAACAGATAGCCCCTTACTCACATTGCTGATTACGGGCGTAGTAGGGGCCATTATCGCGTCTTTTTTTGTTCCTATTGTTTGGATTAATCCTACTCCAATTCAATGGTCTTGGATGGCTCTAATGGGTATATTTGCCTGTTTAGGCCATATATTAATCATATTGTCTCTACGTTACGCTGATGCTTCAAAATTAGCACCATTTGGTTATTTCGAGATAATTACTAACCTTATTTTAGGGTATTATGTGTTTTCGGATTTTCCTGATAAATATACTTTTATTGGACTTTTTATAATAGTTTTATCTGGTTTATATGTTTTTAAAAGAGAATATTATCAAAAGTATAAGTAAATATATATTTACTATATATTAATATTATACTTTAAATAATTGATTTAAACCATTGTATTTATTACATTTAATAGAATATATTAATAATAATTTTATTTATACAAAATATAAAATAATGAAACAAATTAAAAATTTTCAATTAAATCAGCGCTGGTAACTTAAAATAACTAATAAATATATAGTTATTTGAACTCTAAAAAATAGATATTAAAATTGTATTATGAAATAGGGGACAATAATTCAATAAAATCAATAATTATTAGGAAATTTTAGAGCAGAGCTATTGATAATGAAAGCTCAGTTTTAATTTGATATGGAAATTCCTTACTATTGATTGATATAAATATAAAAAAAAATAATAATTTTCTTAATAATTAGCTAAGTAATGCAATTTATGAATATAGCGTTTAATGCCCCAAATATAGGGCTTATTTAGGGATTTCAATTTATAAGCTGCAACCAATAGGGGAAATTAATATTGTAATACTAAATATTGTTAAAATTAAAAAAAACGTTGGTATTGCTAGCTTTTAGAGCAAAATTCCTTCAGATTCGAGTAGTTTTTTCTTGGTTTTTATACCACCTTTGCCAGAATATCCTCCAAGAGATCCGTCGGACCTGATTACTCTATGGCAAGGTATTTTAGGAGCATATGGGTTTTTTCCAATAGCATTAGCTACAGCTCTAACAGCTTTAGGCTCATTAATTCCCTTTGCGACGTCAGAATAGGTTAAAACACTACCTTTTTTAATTGTTTTTAAGTATTTCCAGACCTTTATTTGAAATTTTGTACCTTTAAGGATCATATAAAAAAAAACCCTGTATCTCTGCACCTTTTCAGGTACAAAGATCAGTAGTTTTTTGGCACGTCGTTGTATGCGCTACCGCCATGCCTTCCACCCCGCAATTTTAGCGCTACTCTGCGTGGTTTTCTGCCCTCTGGGCTTGAATCTCTCGATTTTTCCCCAGATGGTCAGTTAAGAGTTGCCTCTTAATTCAATTATGAGATTATCATAGTGCAAATATGATTAGTATCACTTTATAGTTGATTATTAAAGGTTTTTAACAGCTGTGAATAGCGTTAACAAACTATCTAGGTCCAACGAAAATTAGAATAAAATAAGATAAATAGAAAATTATTGTTAAAACAGACAAGAAATATACTTCTAATGATTTTCCATTTTTTTTGTAAACCATATAACTCAGTATAGTTAGACCTAAAGATATAATTAAAAAATAGCTTGTAGGAATTTCACCATCTATAGTCATTAAATTTTTGTTTTAATTCATTTGACATTTAAAATCACTTAATATATTACTAATGATAATTAATTGTTATCAATAGTAATTATATGAATGAATTAACAACAGACCTAAAATCGCTACATGAAGCAACTTTAAATAACCTTAAAAGCTCAAAGTCAAATAACACTCTAAGAGCTTATAAATCTGACTTTAAAGACTTTGGAGCTTTTTGTGCAAAGCATGGATTAAATTCACTACCAACAGAGCCAAAAATAGTTTCCTTATACCTAACCCATCTCTCTAAAAACTCAAAAATAAGCACTCTAAGACGAAGATTGGTATCAATAAGCATGGTTCATAAGCTAAAAGGGCATTATCTAGACGCAAAACATCCAATCATCGTTGAAAATTTAATAGGAATTAGAAGGGTCAAAGGAAGTATTCAAAAAGGTAAAAAACCTATATTAATCAATCATTTAAAATCAATTATTAATGTAATAAATGAACAAAAAACTGAGGAAATAAAAAAACTTAGAGATAAATCAATAATCTTAATTGGCTTTGGAGGAGGTTTTAGAAGAACCGAGATCATTTCAATTGATTATGAGGATTTAGAATTTGTTCCTGACGGTTTAAAAATCATCGTTAAAAGATCAAAAACTGACCAATTAGGAGAAGGAATGACTAAAGGACTGCCCTACTTCGAAAATAAAATTTACTGTCCTGTTACAAATCTAAAAAAATGGTTAGAAATTTCTAAAATTAAGTCTGGACCTATTTTTAGAAGATTTTCTAAAGGTTTATCATTAACAAACAAAAGATTGACTGACCAATCTGTAGTTTTATTAATGAAAGAGTATTTAAATATAGCAGGTATCGACAACAAAAATTTTGCAGGTCATAGTTTAAGGTCGGGTTTTGCTACAGTAGCTGCTGATGCAGGCGCTGATGAGAGAAGTATAATGGCTATGACAGGTCATAAAACAACACAAATGGTAAGAAGATATATTAGAGAGGCAAATATATTTAAAAATAATGCATTAAAAAAAATTAAAATATAATAATCTTAAATTAACTTATCTCTGTATCCATCAATTTTTTTTGAAATATAATTATTAGTTAGGTAGAAATGTTTATAAATCCTTTTTTGTAAAGACTTTTTGAAAGACTCATTTTTAATTAGTTTTTCGATAGATTTTTCAACATTTTTAACTGTTAATGTTTTTAATTTCATGGCATTGGGAGATGCCTCTCTTAGACCGCCTTTATCAGTTATAATTAAAGCACATCCAGCACTTGAAGCTTCAAGAGCTGTTCTACCAAAAGGTTCACTTTTTCTAGGACAAACGACAGAAATATCTGACTTAACAAACCATTTTGTAACTATATTATTTTTTTGAAAACCTAAAATTTTCAAATTTCTATGTTTAAAAACATGCCTCTCTCTTGGTTCATCACCAATAACAATAGCATTCCAATCCGGGTAATTATTTAAAATATTTATAATAGCTTCTCCAAATATATCGTAACCTTTGGAAATATTTAATCTACCAACAAATAAAATTATTTTTTTTTTATCTTTAAAATTAATTATTTTTTTACTCGTTGATTGATTAATAACCTCAAATTTGTCGGTGATATATTTTTTATTTAAACCTTTGGTAAATTGATTCAAAGTCCAATTACTATTAAAAATTATTTTTTTTGTTTTATTGTATAAATTAATTCTTTCATTTAAGGTTTTTGCTAGTTTCATTTCGAGTGGATTATTATGGAAATATAAAACAATATTTTTATTTTTCTTATAAATAGAGTTTATGTATTCAGGTCTATTATGAATTTCAATTAAATTTGATTTTTTTAATTTTTCTTCAACAAGAAATTTTTTTACATAAGCTTTACTGCTGCTTCTAAAAAAAAATTTTGTAAATTTTAAATTAGTATAATTTGTTAACAATTTTTTTTTAAATGAAGTATTTCCAAATACTTGGATATTTTTTTTATATTTACTTAGTTTGATTGTATCATTTAAAAAAAGTGAAACCGCACCAGCGTAATCAGGGGTAAAATTTTCTTTATATGGAAGTAAAATTGAAATTTTCATTTATAAAAATTAGATTTTAATTTATTTCTAAGTTTGTAGTTTTTTTTAAGTTTATATTCTTCTCTCATGGCCTTAGATTTTGAATCATAACTTATACTATAGGCTAATATCCATTTTCTACCTCTAGTAAATTTTGCTCCTTTCGAAGCGTTATGTTTAGCTAATCTTTTCTTTAAATTGTTAGTATATCCAACGTAGCTAAGATATTTCTGTTTATTTTTAGATAGGATTAAATAAACGAAATATTTCATTATGGCGGTCCCTAGGGGAATCGAACCCCTCTTTCATGGATGAAAACCATGTGTCCTAACCGATAGACGAAGGGACCAGAGATGGAGTTTCTATTGCAATTATTAAAAATAATCAAGCTATAGCTTCCTCACTTTTTATAATTTCTATTGTAGATTCTTTGTGTGTGACAAGAGTTTCGGTAATAAATTTTGTATTTTCTTTTTTTACAGCTGCAATCATTTCAGTACTGGTAATACCAGTCGCACAAAAAATACTATCTCCTTTTACGATTTCATTTAACTCATATTTTTTATTTAGGTCAGATATTCCCATTTTTTTTGCTCTAGCTTTATCTTGATCAGTTACAAATAAAAATCTTCCCTGAAATTTACATCCATAAGCATCCAATGCTGCTGCAGAGATTACTCCTTCAGGCCCCCCTCCAATGCCTAAAAACAAGTCTATATTATACTTATTTTCGGTAACTAATAGAGCACCACAAATATCACCATCTGAAATTAATTTTAAATTTACTTTTAATGATTTTAATTCTTCAATAATCTCCTTATGTCTTGGTCTATCAAGAATACAAACTGTAAGTTCATTAATATTTTTATTTTTAGCTTCTGCAATATTGGAAATATTTTTTTTTATAGGATAATCTAAGTCTGTTGCATCGAATGGAATATCTTTACCTACTGCAATTTTATTCATATAGGTTTCTGGAGCATTAAATAAATTTCCTTTATCTGAAATTGCTAAAACTGATATTGCTCCAGGAATATTTTTTGCTGCAAAATTGGTTCCCTCAAGTGGGTCTACTGCTATATCTAAGTTTGGACCATTACCCTTTCCAAGTTTTTCTCCTATATATAACATTGGTGCTTTGTCTAATTCACCCTCACCTATTACTACTTCTCCATTAATTTCTAGATTATTTAAATCATTTCTCATTGAATCTGTAGCAGCTTTATCAGCTAATTTTTTATCCCCTTTACCAAGATATTGATAACAATTAATAGCTGCTCTTGAAGTAACTTTAACAAGTGAGTTGATCAAATCTTTATTTAAAGACATTAAATATTTTCAACAGTAGATTCTTCTGAATTATATTTCAATCTAGCCTCAAATTCACTTAATCTTTTCCATACTGAAATCAATTCCACTATAGTAGACCAGCTTCTAACTAAGTATTGTAATGAATTTTCAACTCTTCCAAATGCTCTAGTTATCTGTTGAACAAAACCTAATGTTATCGCACCTGATACTATAGTTGGTGCTAAAGCTAAATATGGAACAATTACCATTCCTTGAAAATAGCTCCATTTTACTGCATTGAAATACAAATAGTGAAAATATGATTTATAATGAATACCTCTAACTCTATCATATAATTGACCAATTGTTGGTGGAGCTGCTCTTATTGGATCGTCTTCACCATGGACTAATTCTTTTCTATAACCTGCTTCTTCTTTTTGAATATCATATTCAATACCAGGCAACTTTATTCCTACAGCAGCCAACAAAACTGTCCCACCCAGAGCAGATATAATTGCAACCCAAACTAAAGCATGATCAACTTCTCCAATCCATGGAAGTACATCGACTTGTTTAGATAAACCCCATAATATTGGCAGGAAAGCCACTAATGTCATTATACTATCTAGAAGACCAACGCCAAGGCCTTCCATTATTCTTGCAAATTTTAAAGTGTCTTCTTGAACTCTCTGCGATGCCCCTTCAGTTAAACGAGCTTTTAACCATTGAGAATGATAATATTCAGCCATAGAAGTTCTCCATCTAAATACCCAATGAGAAACAAAAAAACCTGTTACAATGGCAATTATAATCCAAAGACCAGCAACTTTTGCAAATGTAAATAAATATCCAATGAATTCAGTTTCAGTTACTGAACCAGGCTCTGTCAAAGCTTTTTGAAGAGTATCGTAAAATTCTCCGAACCATTCATTGATTTTTACATCTAATTGTACTTGATACCAAGTTGAAACTAATATGAAGATTGATCCAAATATACTCCAACCATACCATCTTCTTTCTGTAAAAAATTTAAACATTATTTTGTAAAATTATCAGCGTAAGATTTAAGAGTAATTTTTCTTTTATTCGGCTCAATTACTTCAAAATCAATTTTATTTTTTTTTGCATATTCAATTGCTAATTCTTTTGTGGAAAATTCTAATTTTAATTCACTATAAGTATCTGTAGAACTCTCCCACCCCATCAAAGGATTGATTCCAGGATCATCTGTAATATATTCAATAATCCATTTATCAAATTTCTTTAATCCTGACTGCATAGCAGTTTTAGAAGGTTTATAAATTTTTGCTTTTTTCATAAAATGGTCGGGGTGGTAGGATTCGAACCTACGGCCCCTTGGTCCCAAACCAAGTGCGCTACCAGGCTGCGCTACACCCCGAATGCTGTACTAATACAGTAGATAAAAAAAATTTCAAAGTATATTAATCACTATTTAAAAGGAAATTTTACAAAATTTGCTATATATAAGTATCTATGATCATTGAATGTCCAGCCTGTTCTAAGAAGTTCAATATTGATGAAAAATTAATTCCAAATGAAGGTAGACTTTTAAAGTGCGGCAATTGCGAACATACATGGTTTTTTAAAAAAGAAGAAAAAACAAAA
The DNA here is from genome assembly GCA_902525295.1 of uncultured Pelagibacteraceae bacterium. GTDB lineage: Bacteria > Pseudomonadota > Alphaproteobacteria > Pelagibacterales > Pelagibacteraceae > Pelagibacter. The sequence goes on from CABZGR010000004.1 coordinate 21,398, forward strand.
TTAGAGGCTGAAACTACAAATAAAAGTCAAATTGAAGAAAATAAATCAGAGATTAATATAGAACTAGTTGAAGAACCTATAAAACAAACAAAAAAAATAAGAAAAAAAATTTCAAAAAAATCTTCAACAAAAGAGAGTACATCAAAAGAATTAGTGTCTATTGATAAAAGTTCAGTTTCAAGAGAAAACAATATTATAAAAAAAATATTTCTAATTATTATTTCTATTATCGCATTTATTTTACTTATAGACACATTTAAAAATCAGATATCTGTTATATTTCCTGGCATATTACAAATGTCAGATAGTTTGTATTTAGTAATAAATGACTTGAAATTATTTATTAAAGATTTAGTCAGGTAAAAATGATTCAGATAATTACAAAACCATTTAGATGGTTTTTTAAATTAGAAGCCGCAAGTGGCTTAGTCCTGCTTTTTGCTGCTATTATAGCATTAATAGTAAGTAATTCTAATTTATCTGAATTATATTTTTCAACATTAAATAAATATTTATTTTTAGGAATAAATAATTTTGGTTTAAAATTATCTGTTTTACACTGGATAAATGATGCCTTAATGGCAATATTTTTTTTCTTTGTAACATTGGAAATTAAAAGAGAATTTTTACAAGGAGAGCTGTCGAATATAAAGCAAGCACTTCTTCCGATTATTGCTGCAGTTGGAGGAATGTTAGTTCCTGCATTATTTTATGTCTTTATTAATTTTGGAGATAGTGAAACAATGAATGGTTGGGCCATTCCATCTGCAACTGATATTGCATTTTCTTTAGGAGTACTTTCATTATTGGGTAAAAGAGTTCCTTTATCGTTAAAAGTTTTTTTAACTGCTTTAGCTATTATAGATGACTTGGGAGCTATAGTCATAATTGCATTATTCTATTCAGGTGATCTGAGCATTAAATATTTAAGCTTAATGCTTTTAGCCTTTATTGTTCTTCTTGTAATAAATAAGTTTAATATAAAAAAATTTTTACCTTATTTAATTGTTGGAATATTTCTTTGGGACTTCACTCACAATTCTGGAATTCATGCAACAATTGCTGGTGTTTTGCTAGCAATGACTATACCTCATAGAAAAAAAGATAAGGACTTTTCACTACTAATAAAAATTGAACATGCGATTAGTCCATATGTTGCATTTGGTATTATGCCATTATTTGCTTTTGCAAATGCTGGTGTTTCATTAGAAGGTTTATCTTTTTCATCTTTACTTGATAAAGTCCCATTAGGAATTTTATTAGGATTGTTTGTTGGTAAACAATTAGGAGTATTTGTATTTTCTTATGTTTCAATAAAATTGAAAATTGCCCAGATGCCTAATAATTCTAACTGGTTTAACTTTTATGGCGTTGGTGTTTTAACGGGTATTGGTTTTACAATGAGCTTATTTGTGGGGAATTTAGCATTCGTTGAAAATATGCAATATATGGATGGAGTTAAAATAGGAGTTTTAACTGGGTCATTATTATCCACTTTATTTGGATACTTCTTAATACTACTTACACCAAATAAGTAAGTAGTTTATGAAGAAATTAATAATAATAAGTTTAACAATTATAATGTTTTTTTTTAAAAATTCAGCAATGAGCAATAATCAGGAAAGTTTTTATGATCTAGAAATAGAGAGTATTAATGGAGAAATCATTAAATTAAAAGATTATAGGAATAAAGTTATACTTATAGTAAACACTGCCAGCTATTGTGGTTTCACAAAACAATACGAAGATCTACAAGAATTATGGGATAAATACAAATCTAAAGGTCTAATCGTTCTTGGAGTACCCTCAGACTCTTTCAATCAAGAAAAAAAAACCAATAGTGAAGTAAAAGAATTTTGTGAAGTAAATTTTGACATTAATTTTCCATTAACAACTATTACGGAAGTAAAAGGTAGAGATGCACATGAGATTTTTAAGTGGGCAGAAAATAATTTTGGCAAATCTGCAGTCCCTAAGTGGAATTTTCATAAAATATTAATCAATAAACAAGGAAATGTAGAAGACACATATGCCTCTTTTACAAAACCTACATCAAATAAAATTATAAATAAAATTGAAGAAATACTATAGTTCTATTGTTAAACCATCATGTGCTGGTGTGACATTTTTTGGTATAACTTTTTTTAACTGATTATAATCTAAGACTGGTGATAGATTTGAAAGAATAGCCTTTTTTGGTTTAAATTTTTTGATGAAGTATAAAGATTTTTCTAAATTAAAGTGTGACGGATGAAAATTGTACCACAGACAATCAATTATTAAATAATTTAAATTTTTAAAATATAAGAAATCCTTTTTATAAATATCACTTACATCAGTAATATAAGCGATTTTTTTATCAATTATAAAACAATTAGAATTAACTGCACCATGCTTAACGACAATTGATTTAAATCTTACATTTTTGTTTTTATGTTTTATAAATGAATTTTTCTTTAATTTATTTAATTTTAAAGTTGCAGGATATTCTTTAGAATAATTATTAAAACAATATGAAAAACTTTGTTTTAAATATTTTGAAGTAGCTTTATCTGCGTAAACATTAACTTGTTTTCTCCTATTTATAAAAAAAGATCTTAAATCATTTATACCATGTGTTTGATCAGCATGCAGATGTGAATAAAATACTTTATCAATTTTCTTAATTTTATGACGCAATAACTGTTGTCTTAAGTCAGGAGATGTATCAATTAAAATATTTTCATCAGTTGTTTTAATCAGTGCAGAACATCTTGTTCTATAATTTTTCTTATTTTTTGGATCACAATTTCCAAAAAAACCATCGGGTCTTGGCACTCCCATGGAGCTTCCACAACCTAATATTATAAATTTTATACTCATTATTGAAAAAATAATCTTTCAAAATTATTATTTGTAATATCTTCTAATTCATCAAAAGTTAGTGATTTTAATTCTGAAAGTTTTTCCAATGTATATTTAATAAAAGAAGGTTCATTTTTTCTACCTCTCATTGGAATAGGAGCTAAAAAAGGGCTATCTGTTTCAATTAAAATTTTGTCATTTTCAATCATTTTAAATGTTTCTTGCAGATCAGTACTATTTTTGAAAGTTATTATTCCACTAGCAGAAAAATATGCATTTAATGTCATCATTTTTTTTGCAAAATCTTTTGAACCTGTAAAACAATGCATAAGTATTTTAATATCACTATTTTTATATTTATTTAAAATATCAAAAGTTTCTGTTTCGGCACTTCTAGAATGAACTATTAAAGGATAATTTAGTTCAATGGATGCCTCTATATGTGTCTCAAAACTTTTAATTTGATCATCTTTATGACTATTTTCATAATAAAAATCTAATCCAGTCTCTCCTACTCCAATTATTTTTTTAAATTTATTAGCATTTTCAACGATGAATTTTTTATCCATTTTATCAATGCTGGACTCGTGAGGGTGAATTCCTACACTTCCATAAATTATTTCATCAAGATTTATTATTTTTTTAATATTTTCAAAACTTTTTGAATTGGTTGAAATGGTTAAAATTTTCTTTAATCCATTTTCCTTAGAACGTTTGATAACATCACTAATATTTGAATAAAGGGGTTCGTGATCAAGATGACAATGTGAGTCTATCATTTTTCAATTTTTTTAAACAAAATATCTAATTTATTTATTTTTAAATCTTTTTTTAAAATTTCATTATTATCAATTGATGTAAAATCAATAGAATTTTCTGTTTCATCAAAAACATTTAGCACTTTTAATGATGTTTCTGGCATTACTGGATAAAGCAAAATAGTAATTTTTCTAATTAATTCTAATGCAGTATAAACAATCGTATTTAACCTTAATCTATCATCTTTCTTCTTCCAAGGTTCCTGATCATTAAAGTATTTGTTTGCCGCAAACAATCTATCAACAATAAAACTCATGTATTGGTTTATGTCTTGATTATCTATAAATGATCTTATTTTATCTAGATTATTTAATGGTTTTAAAATTTCTAAATCTTCATCATTATATTTGTGATCAGGTATTAAAGATGAACAATTTTTTTCAGCAAAAGAAAGTACTCTTTGACATAAGTTTCCAAAATTATTTGCTAAATCACTATTAATACAATTTTCTAGTTTTTCCTCTGAAATATTTCCATCATTACCAAAAGAAACTTCTTTAAGTAAATAATATCTTAATGGATCTAAACCATAAACATTTATGATTTCTAATGGATCTAAAATATTTCCTTTTGATTTTGACATTTTTTCATCACCAGAGAGTATCCATCCATGTCCGTATACCCTTTTTGGTGGTTCAATTTTTGCAGCTAATAAGAAAGCTGGCCAATAAATGGCATGAAATCTTAATATGTCTTTACCAATAATATGTAAATCTGCTGGCCAAAAACTTTTATATAATTCATTATTTTCATCGGGATATTTTAAAGAACTTAAATAATTTGTTAATGCATCTAACCATACATAAACAACATGATTTTCATCACTCGGTACTTTCACACCCCAAGAAAATGTTTTTCTACTAACAGATAAGTCTTTTAAGCCACTTTTGACAAAGCTAATTACTTCGTTTCTTCTACTTTCAGGTAAAATAAAATTTTTATTTTTTTCATAAAAATCTAATAACGGCTTTTCCCATTCTGAAAGTTTAAAAAAAAAAGATTCTTCTTCAACCCACTCAACAGCTGAACCAGATGATTTAGCAACTTTTAAACCATCTTTTTCTTCGACCTCATCTTCATTATAAAAAGCCTCATCTGATACAGAATACCAACCAGAATATTTAGACAAAAAAATTTGCTTATTTTTTTCAAGTATATTCCATAAATTTTGTACAGATACTTTATGTCTATCTTCTGTAGTTCTAATAAAATCTGTATTAGATAAGTTTAATGTTTTAGTTAAATCCTCAAATGTTTTACTTATTTCATCACAAAAAGATTTTGGATCCTTATTTAACTTTTCAGCAGATCTTTGTATTTTTAAACCATGCTCATCTGTGCCTGTTAAAAAATAGACATTAAAACCATCAATTTTTTTAAAACGTGCAAAAAAATCAGCAATAATGCTCGAATATGCATGTCCCATATGAGGTTTTGCGGAAGGATAGTAAATTGGTGTTGTTATATAATAATTTTTATTCACTTAGTAATTTATCCTTAAATTCTAAAAAAAAAGTTTCATAATCAAGATTAAATTTTTTTACATTAGATAGTTTTGAATAATAATATTCTTTAACTTTATATGACAGTTTTTTTGTTGTGTTTATATGTTTATAAAAAAATAATTCAATAATCATATTTAAATTATCTCTTATAAACTCTTGTTTAATATAATGCTTATTGTTAATTAAATTAACTAACAAATCATCAATTGTGGTTTCGGATACTGATAATTCAAATTCATTCATATAGTTTATTAAGGATATTAAAAAAAAAGGTGTTGAGTAATAATTTAGTAAATTTGTATTTATTTGATCATATATATTTTCATTAAAGTAATTATTGACAATTAATCTGGTATTTTCATTAGATAAACTTAATTTAAATTCTATACATCGAGATTTTATTGTATTTATTAAAAACTTCTCTGAATTAAAAATTAAAATAAAAAAAACATTTTCATTTGGTTCCTCTAAATTTTTTAATAAAGCATTTGATGAATTAATATTTAAAAATTCGACATCGTCGAGGATTATAAATCTTGATTTATTATTAAAGGAGGATTGATTTGTAAACTTTATGATTTCTCTAATTTGATCAATTTCTATATTTTTTTTATCATTATTTTTTTTTATATTTAAAACATTAGGATGGGATTTATTTTTTATTAGCTCATTATCGTTATTAGAATTAAAAATTTTATATAAAAATTTTTCTGTAAGTAATGATTTTCCAATACCTTTTTTACCAGATAATAAAATTTTATTTGGAAGTTCATTATTTTCGTAAAGTGTTACAAATTTTTCTAAATATGTTTCATGTCCTATTAATTTATGTTCAGACATTTATATTATTTTCTCAAGTTTATTTATTATGATTTTTTTTACTTCGTTAATTGTATTAATGTTTGAATTAATTTTAATATATTTGTTCTTATTGCTTGAAATTTTTTCATATCCGCTCTGAACTTTCTCATAAAATTTAAGTTTAAATTTATCATATCTATTTAAGTTAGATCTATTTCTAAGCCTTTTTTGTAAATTTTTTGAATTTACAGTGCTTAAAAAAACTATATCAGGATTAAAATTTCCAATTATAAACTTATTCAGCATTTTGATTAACTTTAAATCAATTTTCATTCCATAATGTTGATATGCAGTAGTAGAATCCGTAAAACGATCAATTAATATTATTTTTTTTTTATAATTTTTTTTAATAATTTTCTCAAAATTTTCTGATCTTCCAGCATAAAATAGTAATAGATCGGTTTTATTATTTAAATTTAGTTTCTTATTTAAAATCAATTTTCTTATTTTTTCTGAAAAAATTGAACCACCAGGCTCTCTTAATTTTATAAAACTTTTTCTACGTTTTTTTAAATAGTTTGCAGCAATTTTAAAATTTGTAGTTTTTCCCGAGGCCTCAATACCTTCAAATATAATAATTGGATATTTAGACATCGCCCCATATCAAAAAATTGATAGAAGTTATCAACCTTGATATTGCATTTTGCTGTTTGATATTTTCAGTAGAAAATAAGTCATGATTAGATATAACTTCGTCTTTATATAATATTTTTATTTCGGCTAATTTTTCTCCCTTTTTTATCGGTGCTTGAATAGGACCTTCATAAACAATCTTTACTTTCATATATTTTTTTTTAGCTTTTGGAATGGTCTTATAAATTATGTCTTTGGTATTAACTTTTACTTTTTTCTTATTTCCCTGCCAAACATCTAGTTCATAAAGATATTCGTTATCATTATTTATTTTTATTGTATCGAAATTTGTAATTCCCCATGTTAACAATTTTTGTGATTGCTTTGATCTAGAATTTTTAGTTTCAAAACCACTTGCAACAGCTATCAATCGTCTTTCTTTTCTTAATATAGACGATGCAAGTGAATATTTTTCTGAACCAAGGTAACCAGTTTTAATTCCGTCTACACCCATATTTTTATACAATAATGGATTTCTATTACCTTGGGTAATGGGATCCCCGCCTGTCCTACTCCAAGTAAATTCTTTAATTTTAAAATACTCATAATATTTAGGATGTTCTTTGATTAAATAATTAGACATAATTAAAATATCTCGAACCGTTGAATAGTTATTATCATCATTAATCCCTGATGAATTTGAAAAATTTGTATTTTCCATTCCAATTTCCTGAGCTTTCTCAGTCATTAGCAATGCAAACTCATCTTCTGTTCCAGCAATACCTTCTGCTAATGCTACACACGCATCATTACCTGAAGCAACAATTATTCCTAATAATAAATCTTCTACCGAAACTTCATCTCCAACCATTATAAACATTGATGAATAACCAGATGAGGATAATCTCCAAGCATTCTCAGAAACAATGAATTTTTCATCTAAAGTGATTTCGCCACTTTTCAATAAATCAAAAGCAACGATTGAAGTCATTATTTTTGTCATAGAAGCAGGAAATATTCTCTCATCAGGATTTTTTTCATATAAAATTTCACCAGACAAGTAGTCTTGTAGAATTGCAGTTCGTGCACTTATGTTAAATTTTGCATAAGAAATATTAGTAACAATTAAAAAAGATAGGACAAAACTAAATAGTGATTTTATTTTCATAATTTTATTAACTCAATATTTTCAAAATTTATATCAGATATCTCATTATATACATTTTTAATTGATCCTAAATTATAAAAAGGACCCTTATAAACCCTATATAAATTTTTAGACATTTTTTTGATATTTATGTCTTTTAAATTGTATTCATCTTCAAGTCTTTTTTTCAATGTAATTGCAGATTCTTCAAAAAATAAATCAGCAAATTTAATTATAAATTCAAATTTTGTATTTTTTGCTTTTTTAACTTTTGTATTATTATCTTTTTCAAGGGATATATTTTGAATTGATATACTGTCTACTGGAGCTTTATTAGCTACTTTTTTTTCCTCATCAAATGTTTTAGCTTTATTTGCAACAAAAGTATTACTAGAATTTATTGTTTCTACACGTACATAGGGTTGATCAGGATCAATATCAAGTTCAGTCGCAATCCTTTCAGAAATTACTGAATTATAAAATATTGGATATTTCGAATTTTTTCCTACTTTAGCAATCAAATACTTTTCATTTAACAAATTTGTTATTTTTATATCTGTATCTTTTTTAAGTTTATTATTGAAAATAATTAATGATCTTTGATCTATTTTTTTTGAAACTATTCGTTTTTTGAAAATATCATTATTATATATGAGAGCAAATCCATCATTTGAATAATTTTTGAAATCTTTATTTGTGATTACTTTTTTATTAGTAGTTTCACATGATGTTAAAATTATTGCTAAAAAAATTATTATCTTAAGTTTCATTTTCAAAACTATTTTTTAATGTGCATACCGCTAAACTAAATCTTAATGACCTGTTCCACTTTAAGATTAGCTTATAATTATTAAAAATAATATATGCAGGTTTAAGTTTATTTGCATTTTCAACTATTTCAGCATCAGGAGTAACTATTGCTGCTGTCAAATTGTCATATTTGTCCAAAAAAGACGAATTTTTTATATAATTTTTTAAATATTTTACTTTTCTCTCATGTTTAATTTTTTTTGCTGATGTATTTAAATATTTATCAGGAATATTTTCATTTAGATTAATTCTATAAAAACACGGAGTATTATCATTCCATCCAAGATTATTTAAATAGTTTGCTGCAGATGCAAAAGAGTCCTCAATATTTTTTAGATCAATTGATCCATCTTTATTATAGTCAATTGCATGATTTTTAATTGTGGATGGCATAAATTGAAAATTACCAAATGCACCTGCCCAAGATCCAAATAATGTACTCGGATCTATAATTTTTGCATCTACTAATTTTAAAAGGGTGATTAATTCTTTAGTAAAAAATTCACTTCTTCTTTGATCGTAGCTTAATGTTGCAAGTGAAGAAACGATATCCATTTTACCTAAATAGTTTCCAAAGTTAGTTTCAATTCCCATAAGCGCTAATAGCAAATTTTTATCTACTTTGTATTCAGAAGACACTTTATTAATAATATTATTTTCTTTATTTAATATAATTTTTCCTAATTTAACTTTTTTTGACGATGTTCTTTTTGAAATATATGTCTTTGTGTCTTCATAGAATTCTGGCTGGTATCTGTCATACTTTATTACATCAGGTAAAAACTTTGTTTTATCTATTAAATTATTAACTGTTGATTTACTAATACCTTCATTAATTGCTCTTTTTTTAAATTTAATTTTCCAATTGTTAAAATCATCAGCGATTAGAGTTGAAGAATTTAAAATAATTAAAATTGATATGATAAATAATTTAATTTTTTTCATACAAATCTTTTAGGTATATCGATACAGCAATCCATATCAAAATAAAGCTGATTAATTTATGTATATCTAGTTCCTCATTATATAAGAAATAACCCAACAAGAATTGCAAAGTTGGAGTTATATAAAAAACCATGCCAGTCGGACCTAAACCACATAATTCAACACCTCTAACATATAAATATAAAGGAATCACGGTCATAGGGCCTGCCAGCATGAATATTAACATTAATTTAACATTCGATATATCAAAATCATTTAAATCATTTTGTACAATTAAATAAAAAGCAAATATTACCGCTGGAAAAATAAATAAACTTTCAACTAATAAACCAATATCTGTGTCTACATCAATTTTTTTTCTTACTAAATTATAAAAACTCCAACTTAAAGCTACTATTAATCCAACCCATGGTATTGATTGGAAACTAGATATTACTAAATACAAAATTGATATAGTTACGATTAAAAGTGAAATTTTAGTTTTGAAACTTAATTCCTCTTTTAAAAAAAAATAACCTAAAAAAACACTTATTATAGGCATTATAAAATATCCAAAACTAGCATCTATAACTTGATCATTCCCTATTGCATAAATCCAAACTGCCCAATTCGTAAAAATTAATAATCCAGATAAAAACAGCATCATAATTTTTTTTTTATCTTTAAAAACTGAGCTAAATTTTTTCCACTTTGATAAAATGATTGTTGTTAAAATTAGCATAACAGTTGTCCATGCACTTCGATGTAGGACAACTTCAATATGGCCAGCAAAAGCAATATATTTAAAATATATAACTCCGATAAAACCCCACCAGAAAGAACCAAATGCCGTTAAAATTATACCTTTATTAAATTGATTTTTGCTTAACATTATATTGATCAATTAAACTATTTTGTTTATGAAATATAGAATTTTAATTATTATAAATTAGGAGAGATGGCTGAGCGGTTGAAAGCACCGGTCTTGAAAACCGGCAAAGGGGCAACTCTTTCCTGGGTTCGAATCCCAGTCTCTCCGCCACTAATATTTATTTTTAAATTCTATAAGTTTTTTTAAGATAACTTCATCTTCAAAGTCTTTTGAATTTTTACCTAAACTAAAATTGACTAAAGTTTCATCATCAAAATTAATTAACTTATCTAAAGAAACTAATTCTTTATGATCTAGATTATCAATAATTGAATTAACAAATTTACTGACAAAGATATCCATTTCTTTAGTTCCACGATATTGAGCTCTGTATAAAATTTTATTAATTAAATTTTGTTTATTTGAATCCATTAATTAAATCTTTATATATATAAATCATGAATGATCACGACTATTTATTGTCAAATATTCAGAATATTAAAGGTATAGGGAAAAAAACAAGCCAATTATTTAAAAGAAAAAATATAAATACAATTTTTGATTTATTGTGGCATCTACCTACGAGTAAAATTGAAAATTCCAAAGTAACAAATATTGGTGATATACAAATAGGTAAGTTACAAACAATTAAATTAACTCCTTTAAAATATAATTTTCCTAGAATAAGAAGATTGCCCAACCGAGTTGTATGTCAAAGTAATGATATAAAAATAGATTGTGTTTTTTTTAATTCCTATGAAGGATATATAAAAAAAATCTTACCATTAAATACTGAAATAATAATAAGTGGAAAAATTAATTTTTTTAGAAATAAATATCAAATCACTAATCCGACTCAGGTTAAAGAAAGTAATGAAAATATCTTAGAGACTCAAAATAAATATAGTCTTACAGAAGGTCTTACAATCAATAAATACAATAATATAATTAATGAAGTTTTAAAGGAATTACCAGATTTAGATGAGTGGCTAAATGACGATATAAAGAAAAAATTTAATAATATTAAGTGGAAAGACGCAATCTTAAAAATTCACAAACTTGATACTAAGGAAATTTTAAAATCTAAGTATTATAAACGGTTAGTTTTTGACGAATTATTTGCTCATTTTTTATTATCCTCAAAAATAAGAACTAAAATAAAAAAAATAAAGAAATCACAAAAAATTTTTAAAGATTGTAAGGAAAAATTGATACAGGATTTAAATTTTAAATTAACAAATGATCAAGAAGCAGCAATAAAAATTATAAACGAAGATCTTAAATCAAAAAGTAGGATGTTTAGACTTTTACAAGGAGATGTTGGATCAGGTAAAACAATAGTATCGATGATAGCTGCGGTAAATTGTATAAATTCTGGATATCAAACGAGCTTTATGGTGCCGACTGAAATTCTAGCTAAGCAACATTTTTCTTTTGCTAAAAAATATCTTCCCAAAAATATTAAAATTGAAATGTTAACAGGTAAGTCAAAATATGCTGATAGAAAGAAAATTTTAGAAAATCTTAAACTTGGTAAAATAGACTTTCTGATAGGAACACATGCGTTATTCCAAAAAAAAGTTGAATATAATAAACTGGGTTTAATAATAATTGATGAACAACATAAGTTTGGTGTTCGTCAGCGTAAAGAGTTATCAGAAAAAGGTGGAAATAACTGCGATGTTCTAGTCATGTCTGCAACTCCAATACCAAGAACAATGATGATGACAGTTTATGGTGATATGGATTTAACCTTAATTAAAGAAAAACCAAAGAATAGAAAAAATATAGTCACATATAGCAAGTTAGAAGATAAAATATCTGAAATAATTAGATTTGTTAAAAAAGAAATTTCTAATAAAAATCAAATTTTCTGGGTTTGTCCTTTGATTGAAGAGTCGAAAAAAGTTGAACAACAATCTGTTGTAAATAAATTTAAGTATTTAGAAAAATATTTTAAGAATAGAATTGGATTAATTCATGGTTCGCTTGATAAGGATGAAAGGAATAAAATTTTAAATAATTTCTTAGATAGAAAGTTGGATATATTGGTTTCAACCACTGTTATTGAGGTTGGAATTGATTTTCCTAATGCTAACGTAATTGTTATTGAAAATGCTGATAAATATGGTTTATCTCAATTACATCAATTACGAGGTCGTGTCGGTCGTGGTAGTAAACAATCTTACTGTATATTGATGTTTAAATCCTCACTAAGTGAAAATGCAAAAAAAAGAATTAACATTCTCAAAAGTTCAGATGACGGTTTTGTAATTTCTGAGGAAGATATGAAATTGCGTGGATATGGAGATTTGTTAGGATTTAAGCAAAGTGGAATTAAAAATTTTAGATTAGCTGATCCCATATTAAATGAAGATTTATTCTTACTTGCTGAGGCAGAAGTAAAAAAATTAGAGATGAAAGGTGATAATTTTAGTAAATATAATAAATTATTAAAATTATACGATCGAGCCTCAATAATTAACGAAGTTTCTTAAATTTTTTTTGGATCTGAAGTACCAGCTGAAACAATAAATTTAGAAGCTTCTTCAAAAGTCATATCTAAATAAATAACTTCATCTTTAGGGAACATTAATAAAAATCCACTTGTAGGATTTGGTGTTGTTGGAACAAATACATTAATAAGATTTGTATTTGTTTTTTTTGATATTTCACCATCGTTTTCTCTTGTCGCAAATCCCACTGCCCAACTCCCTTTTCTAGGATACTCAACCAAGACTACACTTTTTTTTGACCCTTTTTTTGGTGCTAATGTTTCAGTCATTTGGCCAATTGCTGAATAAATTGTTCTAAGAATTGGTATTCTTTTTAATATATCATTAAATATTTTAAGTATTTTTTTTCCAATAAATGATAGAGATAAACTTCCAATTATTGTAATAAAAATTATAGCTAATAATATTTCTAAACCTGGTATTGCAAAAGGCAAATAACTATTTGGATTTAATTCGTTTGGTATTAATTTTGACGATATAGATATAAAAAATCTAGTTAAATATAATGTGATACCTATTGGAACAAGAACAACTATTCCTGCTATAAAATAGTTTCTAAGTCTTCCAAGGATTGAAATGCCTCTTCTCTTTAATTTTGCCATAAATTAACTGTAACTTGCATATAAAACAAATACGACTGCTAGTACAAATAGTACTATTAAAATTTTGTTATTAAGTATCATATAAATTATTATAAAAAAGGTGTAATATATTAAGTAAAAAAAGTGAATAGAAGAAATTTCATACATTTATTTGGTTGTAGTTGCTTATCTTTTGGCCTATCTGCATGTGGTAGTGCACCGATAACAGATCGAAAACAACTAAAATTAATTCCCGAATCTAACCTTAATGCAAAAGCTGCTCAATTATATGAAAAGGTAAAAGAGAAAGAAACTTTAAGTGACGATAGTAAAACATTAAATCAAATAAAAGAAATTGGATCTAAAATTGAATATTCAATATCAGAATACTTTGACCGAAATAATATCCCTGACCCAACTGTAAATTTTGATTGGGAATATATACTTATTGATAAAAAAAAAGTTAAAAATGCTTGGTGTATGCCTGGAGGTAAAATAGCTGTTTATACAGGTCTATTAGATATAACTAAAAATGAAGATGGATTGGCAGCTGTAATGGGTCATGAAATTGCGCATGCTGTTGCAAAACATTCGGTAGAAAGAGCAAGTAGAGGTGTTTTATTAAATACCGGTACGGCAATTTTAGATATAGCAACTAAAGGAGCTGTTTCAAATATTAATAAAACAACTGGAATGAATGCAGTTGGTTTATTATCACAGATAGGAATTATGAATCCTTTCAATAGAAAACAAGAAAGCGAAGCTGATTATCTTGGTTTAATATTTGCATCACTTTCTGGTTATGACATTAGGGAAACAATTAAAGTTTGGGAAAGAATGAAAGAAGCTAAAAAAGGGAAAGAACCACCAGAATTTATGTCTACTCACCCATCTTCAACAAATAGGATTAATAATATTACAAATTGGATAAACGAAATTATTATTAAATATCCACCTATCGCATAAGTGGTGAGCCGTGATGGACTCGAACCATCGACCCATTCCTTAAAAGGGAATTGCTCTACCAACTGAGCTAACGGCCCAAAAAGCGTTTTTTATATTGATTTTTTTTTATTAATCAATGTTAAAAATTTACAATTTATTGATGTACTTATCGTGAAATTCATCAAAAGTACCTTGTTTTATATTGTCTCTGATGTTTCTCATTAAATCTTGATAAAAGTTGATGTTATTTAAGGTCAGAATCATTGAGGCCAACATTTCATTAGTGTTAAATAAATGATTTAAATAATTCTTAGAATATTTATTTAAATTGAACTTTGTGACATTTTTGTCCAGAGGAGTATTATCATTTTTATATTTTGAATTTCTAATTTGAATTTGTCCATCCCATGTAAATGCTAAACCAGTTCTGCCAGATCTTGTGGGCATTACACAGTCAAACATATCAACACCCCTCTTAACTGCTCCAAGTATATCAGATGGAGTTCCAACACCCATTAAATATCTTGGTTTATCTTTAGGCATATGATCTTTTATTCCATCAAGAACATTAAACATTTCATCTTGTGTTTCCCCCACTGCCAGACCTCCTAGAGCATATCCATTAAATCCAATATCTATAAGATTGTTTAAAGATTTGATTCTTAGATCATTAAATAATCCACCTTGTACAATTCCAAATAAACCTTTGTGGTCATTTATTCCAAATGCATCTTTTGATCTTTTTGCCCACTCTGATGATAATTCCATTGATTTTTTAATTTTATCATAGTCTTTAGTATTTTTAGGGCATTCATCCATAACCATTACTATGTCTGAGTTCAAACCTTTTTGAATTCTTATGCTTTCTTCAGGGCTTAAAATAAAAGTTTTACCATCTATATGTGATTGAAAAATTGCACCTTTATCTCTATCGATTTTATTTAATTTCGACAGAGACATTACTTGAAAACCACCTGAATCAGTTAAAATTGGTAGGTCACAATTCATGAATTCATGAAGTCCTCCAACACTTTCAATTCTTTCTACACCAGGTCTTATCATTAGATGGTACGTATTTGATAAGATGATCTCACTACCTGTTTTTTTTATATCATCTAAAAAAACACCTTTAACAGTTGCTTGAGTACCAACTGGCATAAATGCAGGAGTGTTTATATTGCCTCTATGGGTCTCTATAATTCCTACTCTTGCATAATTTTGAGTATGATGAACATTAAAATTGAAATCTTTTAATGACATTCATTATTTAATTATTGAGATTTAAAACTTAGAATTTTATCTGGATTTGAAACTGCTCCGTTATCGCCATCACCTTTTGTAATCATATCAACAAATTCCATTCCCTCTATTACTTTTCCAAAAACAGTATATTGTCTATCTAAGAAAGGTGCTGGTTTAAAACATATAAAAAATTGACTATTAGCACTATTAGGATCTGACGATCTTGCCATAGAAACGGTTCCTCTATCATGAGGAAGGTCATTAAATTCTTGATTTAAATCTGGTAAATCAGATCCACCAATACCCGCTCTTCTTAAATCGAAATCTTTTGAAGATGAATTTCCAAATTTTACATCACCTGTTTGTGCCATAAAC
Organism: uncultured Pelagibacteraceae bacterium; assembly: GCA_902525295.1. Taxonomy (GTDB): domain Bacteria; phylum Pseudomonadota; class Alphaproteobacteria; order Pelagibacterales; family Pelagibacteraceae; genus Pelagibacter. The sequence continues at coordinate 37,411 of CABZGR010000004.1, forward strand.
CCATCAATTACTCTATGAAAAACAACATTATCATATTGTCCTGAATCAGCTAATTCTTGAATTCTTTTAACATGGTTTGGTGCAACATCAGGATACATTTCAATTTTTACATCACCATCTTTTAATTTTAAAATCATTATATTCTCCTTTGCTATTAAATTTGTTGATAAAAAAATAAAAAAAATAATTAAAATATTTAAAAATTTATTCATAAACCTCTTTCAATGATTTAATTGTACTTTTGGTCGTAAATTTTTTCAAATCACCAGCATGTTGAGCGATTTCTTTAACAAACCTAGATGATATTATTTGATTTTCAACATCTGACATTAAAAAAATTGTCTCAACTTGATTATTAAGTTTTCTATTCATTCCAGCTAATTGGAACTCATACTCAAAATCAGAAACTGCTCTTAAGCCTCTTAAGATTATATTTGATTTATATTTTTTACAAAGGTCTGTTGTCAAAGTATTAAATTTTATAACATCAACCTTATTCTTTTTAAATTTCAAATCTTTATAAAGAGCTCTTTTAACAATTTCTATTCTTTCATCTAATGAAAATAGGAAGTTTTTCTGATTTCCATCTGAAATACCTACAATTACTTTATCTACTATCTTAAGTGATTTTTTAATGACATCTATATGGCCAAAAGTTATTGGATCAAAAGTTCCTGGATAGATAGCTATATTTTTCATTAAATAAGATTATCATCTAATTTAATAGCAGAAACTACTTTTTCATCACCAGTCAGTTTAATTATTCTAACACCTTGCGTATTACGACCAGCTATTCTTATTTCTTTAACAGCTGTTCTTATTACTCTACCTTTATTTGTTGAGATTAATATTTGATCTCCTTCAAAAACAGGAAAGGATGAAGAAACATTCCCGTTTCTTTGTGAATTTACAATACCAATAATTCCCTTTCCCCCTCTATTTGTAACTCTATAATCATAATGAGATGTTCTCTTACCGTAACCATTTTCTGTGATTGATAATATGAATTTTTCTTTAGCTTTAATTTCTGATTTTTGGTCTTTATTTTTTGCTTTCTTATTTGAATCATGATCAATAATAGATAGAGATACAATAGTATCATTTTCTGCTAAATTGATACCTCTTATACCTTTTGATGATCTACCTTTGAAAACTCTAAGTTTTTTAGACTCAAACCTTATACATTTTCCTAATTTAGTACTTAAAATTATATCCTGATCATCTCTACAAATTTTAACACCAATAATTTTATCATTACCGTCAAGTTTCATTGCAATTTTACCTGAAGCATTAATTGAGGTAAAATCTTCAAGATTATTCTTTCTAATTTTTCCTTCACTTGTTGCAAAAATGATATGCATGTCTTTTGTATCAACATCACTATCTGGAAATGGCATAATTGAACTAATTGATTGATGATTTTTTAGAGGAAGAATATTAAATAAAGACTTACCTTTTGATGCAGCTGATCCTTCCGGAATTTTCCAAGCTTTAACTTTGTATGCTAATCCTTCTGTAGAGAAAAATAGTACAGATGTGTGAGTATTTACCGATAATGTTTGTACTACAGAATCTTCATCCCTTGTCTTAATTCCAGTTTTGCCTTTACCACCTCTTTTTTGCTGTTTAACATTACTTAAAGCACCTCTTTTAATGTATCCTTGTAAAGTAATTGTAATTATTACAGACTCTTTTTGAATAGTTTCTTCAATATTATAGTTTAAAACTGCATCTATAATCTGTGTTCTTCTCGGAGATGAAAATTTCTCTTTAATTTGAGATAACTCATTACTAATTACTTTTAATAGTTCACTTTTAGAATTTATTATTTTTTTATACTTTGTAATCAATTCAGATAATTTTTTTATTTCTTCTTCAATTTCATTAATTCCAAGAGCTGTTAATTTTTGTAATCTAAGTTCTAGTATTGATGTAACCTGAGTTTCAGATAAGTTGTAAGATCCTTTATAATTTTTACTATCAACTAATTTAATTAATTTAGCAGATTTTGATATTTTCCATTTAGTTTTTATAAGAGTATTTTTTGCTTCTTCTGGATTCTTTGAAGATCTAATAATTTTTATTACTTTATCAATATTTTCTACACTAACAGATAAACCAAGCAGTACATGGACACGGTCCTCTGCTTTTTTTAAATCATATTTTGTTTTTTTAATAACAACATCTTCTCTAAATTTTAAAAAGTTCTCTAAGAAATCTTTTAATGAACATGTTTTAGGTTTGTTATCAACAATTGCTAATGAATTAAAACCAAATGAGGTTTCAATGGATGTATATTTATAAAGTTGTCTTTTTATTGTCTCGGGCTCAACACTTCTTCTAAGATCGATAGCAACTCTTATACCTTCTCTATTAGATTCATCTCTAATGTCACTTATACCCTCGATTTTTTTGTCTCTAACTAATTCTGCAATTTTTTCGTTTAAATTAGATTTGTTTACTTGATAAGGTATTGAAGTAATTACTAATCTATCTTTACCATTTTTAAGATTTTCTACATTTATCTCACCTCTAATTTTAAAAGAACCTCTGCCAGTTTTGTATCCTTCTCGAATAATATCTTTACCGATAATAACTCCACCAGTTGGAAAATCAGGGCCAGGTATATACTTCATTAACTCTTTAACTTTAATATCTTTATTTTTTATAAGCGCTAAAGTTCCATCAATAATTTCTCCAAGATTATGTGGTGGTATACTCGTTGCCATACCAACAGCGATACCTCCGGCTCCATTTACCAAAAGATTAGGATATTGAGCTGGTAATACTGTGGGTTCTTGCTCAGTTTCGTCGTAGTTACTTTTAAATGAGACAGTATTTTTTTCTATATCATCAATCAAAAATTGAGATATTTTTGCAAGTTTTGTTTCTGTATACCTCATTGCTGCAGGTGGATCACCATCGATTGAACCAAAATTGCCCTGACCATCAATTAAAGGAACACTCATTGAAAAATCTTGAACCATTCTAACTAAGGCATCATACACCGCTTGATCACCATGCGGATGGTATTTACCAATTACGTCTCCAACAATTCTTGCAGATTTTCTAAATTGTTTTGTCCAATCAAAACCACCTTTGTGCATTGCATATAAAATTCTTCTGTGAACAGGTTTAAGTCCATCTCTTATGTCGGGTAATGCCCTACTAATTATTACGCTCATGGCGTAAGATAAATATGATGAACTCATTTCATCATACATTGAAATTGGTTTGATATTTAAATCTTTAGTTACTTCGTTTTTTTGCATTTATTTAGAAAGGGATATCATCGTCTAACTCGTTTTGAGCCATAGAACTATCATCAAAACTTTGTTTGTTATCTTGAGATGGAATTGAATTTTGATTTCCCCCACCTAACATTGTTAATGATGAATTGTATCCTTGAATTAAAATTTCAGTAGAATATTTATCCTGTCCTGATTGTTCATCTTTCCATTTTCTAGTAGTCAGTTGTCCTTCAACGTATACTTGTGCTCCTTTTTTTAAATATTGTTGAACTACATTTACTAGTCCTTCATTGAAAACAACTACTCTATGCCACTCAGTTTTTTCTTTTTTTTCACCGGTATTTTTATCTTTCCATGATTGACTAGTAGCTAGGCTTAATCTTGCTACACTTTTACCGTTAACCATTTGTTTAACTTCTGGATCTGCGCCTAATCGACCGATTAAAAGTACTTTATTTAAGCTTCCTGCCATAATATTTATATATTTGAGATGTTATTTATAACATTAATAGGCTTGAATATTAATTTTATTAATCTAAAGCAACTAAAATTATGCTTAAAAAGATACTTATTAAGGGCGCAAAAGAGCACAATTTAAAGAATATTTCACTAGAGATTCCTAAAGACAAATTTGTTGTAATAACGGGTCTATCTGGGTCAGGAAAATCATCATTAGCATTCGATACTGTCTATGCAGAAGGTCAAAGACGATATGTTGAAAGTTTATCTGCATACGCAAGACAGTTTTTAGACAAAATGAAAAAACCAAATGTAGATTTAATCGAAGGTTTGAGTCCTGCAATTTCAATAGAACAAAAAAATACTTCTAAAAATCCAAGATCAACAGTTGCAACTGTAACCGAAATATACGATTACATGAGAGTACTTTATGCAAGAGCTGGAATACCCTACTCTCCATTCACTGGTAAACCAATTACTTCACAAACTATTAGTCAAATTGTTGATAAGATTAAAGAATTACCAAAAAAATCTACAATATATTTATATGCACCTGTTGTACGAGGACGTAAGGGTGAATATAAAAAAGATATATTGGGATACAAAAAAAGAGGATTTAGAAAAATCAAAGTTGATGACCAATTGTATGATATTGAAAGTGTTCCAGAATTAAATAAAAAACTTAAACACGATATTTCAATCTTAGTTGATAGAATTGTAATAAATTCATCATTAGGAAATAGACTAGCTGAAAGTGTTGAAACGGCTGTTAATTTAGCAAATGGATTACTTTTTGTTGAATATGAAAATGAAACACTTCCAAAAAAATACAGAAAAATTGAAAAATTAATTTTCTCAACCAAATTTGCTTGTCCTGAAAGTGGTTTTACTATCGAGGAAATTGAACCAAGACTTTTCTCATTTAACAGTCCTTATGGAGCATGTGAAGAATGCGAAGGTATTGGAATGAAATTAAATGTTGATCCAAATTTAGTTGTTCCAAATGAAAAAAAATCTATCGCAGATGGTGCAATCGAACCTTGGGCAAAATCTACATCAATGTATTACGCCCAAACATTGGCATCATTATCTAAACATTATGGTTTTTCATTAGATGATAAATGGTCAAAACTACCAAAAAAAATTAAGGATGTAATTTTGTATGGATCTGATGATGAAGAAATTAAATTTACTTATGACGATGGCTATGAGAAGTATTCGCATAAAAAAACCTTTGAAGGTGTTGTCAATAATCTAGAGAGAAGATATTTAGAAACAGATAGCGATTGGAAAAGAGAAGAAATTGCTCAATATCAATCTGATACAAAATGTGAAAGATGCAAT
>CABZGR010000005.1 GCA_902525295.1 uncultured Pelagibacteraceae bacterium
TAGTCATAGGTCCGACTCCACCTGGAACTGGAGTTAAAGCTTTTGCAACTTTTGATACTTCATCAAATGCCACATCGCCAACTAGGCCGTTTTCAGTTTTATTAATACCAACGTCAATCACAATTGCATCTTTTTTTACCCAATCACCTTTTACAAGCTCGGGGATCCCAACAGCAGCGACTATAATGTCACCTTTTAAACATTCTCCTTTAAGATCATTTGTTTTTGAATGAGTAATTGTAACTGTACAATTTTCTTTCAACAACAACTGTGTCATTGGCTTACCATTTAAATTTGATCTTCCAACAATTACAGCCTTTTTTCCATTAAGGTTTGGTTCAATTTTTTTTATTAATAAATAACAACCTAAAGGAGTGCACGGAATAGAACTTTCATAACCTGACGACAGATTACCAACATTCATGGGATGAAATCCATCTACATCCTTCTCTGGCATAATTGCCTCTATAACTTTTTGTTTATCAATATGTTTAGGAAGTGGGAGCTGAACTAAAATTCCTGAAACAGAATCGTCATTATTAAGTTCATCGATTTTTTTTAAAACTTCACTTTCTTCAACATTGTCTGGGTATCTAATCACCTCTGATTTAAGGCCCACTTCATTGGCAGATTTCTCTTTATTTCTAACATAAATTTGACTAGGTGCTAAATCACCAATCAATATGACTGTTAAACCTGGTACTTTATTATGCTTATCTTTTAAAGATAAGACTTCTTTCTTGAGCTCTTCTCTTAAATCAGCAGCAGCTTTTTTTCCATCAATTAAAATCATTTATTAAAATATTAGTGGTGCAACGTAGAGTTTCATACACATTTCTATGAACCATATCAACAAAAGAAGTACGATAGGAGAAATATCAAAAGCACCAAGGTTAGGTAAAAATCTTCTTATTCTCATTAAAATCGGTTCTGTCATTTTATAAGTGAAATCTAATATTAAATATACAAACCGATTGCTTGTATTTAGTACATTAAAAGCAACCAACCAACTTATAACTACATTAGCAATTACAACATATGAATAAAGTTTTAAAATTTGAAGAGCTAAATAAAATATAGCAATCATTTTTTTTCAACATAAATAGACTGACTTGGGAATGCAAATGCAGCTCCCTTACCTTCAACAATTTTTTTTATTTCAAGTGCCAAATTTTCTTTTACTTGTAAATAATTAGTCCAACTATTTGTTTTTGTAAAACATCTTACATACATATCAATTGAGCTATCTGAAAACTTATCTATTCTTACGGCGACTCCTACAGATTGGTCATAATCGTCACCTTTATTTATGTGATCTTCAATTTCGTCTCTTATTGTTTTTAATTGATCAATAGTGGTGTCATATTGAAGAGTTATTATCCAACTAATAGCCCAATTAGTCTTTCTTGTGTTATTAATCACTGCATTTTCTGCAAATTGAAAATTAGGAATAATTGCCAGTGATTTGTCAAATTTTCTTATAACGGTTGATCTAAATCCAATATTCTCAACAACCCCTTCGATAACTCCTTCAACTTTAATCCAATCACCAATTCTAAATCTTTTTTCAACTAATACTAAAATTCCAGATATTAAATTTTTAAATAAATCCTGAGCGCCTAATGCTACTGCTACTCCAAATAAACCTAATCCAGCAATTATTGGTCCAATTTTAATTCCCCATAACTCAAGAACAGCAGCTGCTCCTAAAATAAAAATTAAAATTTTAAGAGATTTTATAATCCAGCCTATTAATTCTTTTGTCAGTACTTTATCTAATCCACTTAAAATATATGATATTGGCTCAATTATTTGATGTATTATCCAAAATATTAAAATTGTTATTAGAGTTCTGTTCACGTTATCTATGAAGCCTCTAGTCTCATTATCAAATGACATATAGTAACTGGCAAAAAAGACACCAAGAACAATTGGAAGAAACCTTGCAGGACCTTCCATAGATTTTACAAAAGTATCATCTAATTTATTAGTTGTTCTTTTTGAAATTAGTTCCAATTTTTTTATTACGAGTTTACTGATTAGACCTCTAAATATTAAAAATAATACAAATATTCCAAGACCTACTATTATCTGAAAGAAATCTACCCCAAGAATTCCCTGCTTCCATACAGATAAAAATAACTCATTAAGTTTATTTAAAACGTCCATTTTTAAATTTTATATAGCAAAAACTCTTCTTCACCAGGGTTAAAAAGAAAAATTTTTTTCCATTTTATGTCATTCAATGCTGATGATGCTTTTTCACCCATACACATTAGGTTAGTTTCCATCCAAATATTATCTAAATTATATTTTTTTATTAACGTAAAAAATGTCTTCGCACTATTTTCAGAATATATGTAAACAATTTCTGGCACAGAAGATTTGATATCTCTTAGAAAGTCATCACTTAAATTCTCATTAGGTACTGCCGTATAATTTATAATTCTCTTTATGACATAATTTTCTGAAATTAAATCTTTATCAAGATTATAAGAAACAATTTCACCACTAATATAGGCCATTGGTCCAATCTTTGGGTCAAAGTTTTGTAAAATTAATTCTTTAAGATTATTTACATTACCCTCAGCACAGAAAATATTTTGAAAGCCTACTTCTTTTGCCTTTCTTTCTGTTGCAAGACCAACACAAAAACAAATTATTTTTTTATCTATTTTTGAAATATTTAAATTTTTTAAAGAATTGGCGCTCGTAAAAATAACACCTTTGAATTGGGTAAAATCTATTTCTTGTGTTTCTATTTTTTTTATTTGTAATAAGGGTAAATGAGAAACTTTATGATTCATCGAAGTAAATTTTATAATTAATTCTTTGCTATCATCTAATGGTCTGGTTAATAAAATATGCATTTTAATTTTTATAAGAACCTTTTGATTTTAATTTAAGCTCTTCTCCCACCATTCTACTAGTAGACTCAATATTATCTTTTTGCAGACTTTTTTTTATGAAATATCTATTTTTTCCATCGGCAGAAAACAATTCGGTCAATAGGTCTACTTTTTCCCCATTTAATTTTGCAAATACACCAACTGCAGTGTCACAATCTCCTTCAAGGACTTTTAAAACCTCTCTTTCTGCTTTTGCAACAGTTCTTGTTTCTTGATCATTAATGTTTTCAAGTAATTTTTTAATTTCATTATCATCTTCTCTGCATTGAATTGCTATAATTCCTTGACCTGCACAAGGTATAAGTTCATCAACACTAAATTCTTGTGAAATTTTATGTTGTAAATTTAAAGAATCTACTCCTGCTTTTGAGAGAATTATCGCATCATATTCGCCTTTCTCTAACTTTTGAACTCTAGTATCAACATTTCCTCTGATAAGTTTATATTTTAAGTTGGGTCTTTTTTTCTTTAGTTGATATTCTCGTCTATATGATGATGTACCAATAATTGAGTTTGGTTCTAAATCTTCAAATTTTATATTATTTTTACTTATTAAAATTTCATTAGGAGAATTTCTTTTTAAGAAATTATTAGTTAAAAGATTTTCAGTTTCTTCAGTAGGCATATCTTTGAAAGCATGTACTGCTATATCTATATTTTTATTTAATAAATCTTTTTCAATTTGTTTTGAAAATAATCCTTTGCCTCCTATTTCAGATAATCTCTCATCTTGCTTTTGATCTCCTGTTGTTGCAATTTTTTTTAATTCAATCTCTTCCGAAAAATATTTTTTTAGTTCTTTTTTCACATTTTCTGCGTAAATCATTGCTAACTTACTTCCACGAGTTCCAATTATAAGATTAGCTCTTTTCATAAAAGTTATTTTTATTACATTTTTATAGATTAATTGTATTAATTATAAAAAATAATTTATGAATAAAAGCCCAATAATATTAGGAATTGAGACAAGTTGTGATGAAACAGCGGTTTCAATTATTCAAGATAACGAAAGTGGTATACCAAAAATTTTATCAAATATAGTTTCAAGTCAATTTGACATTCATAAAGAATTTGGGGGCGTTGTTCCAGAATTAGCTGCAAGGTCACATGTTGAAAAAATTAATTTAATTGCAAAAAAAGCTTTGGATGAGAGTGGTGTAACTCTTGATAAAGTATCTGCTGTTGCCGTAACATCTGGACCTGGTTTGATAATTTGTCTTAGCGTTGGTTTAAATTTTGCAAAATCACTCGCATCATCCTTAAAGGTTCCACTTATTGGTGTTAATCATTTAGAGGGTCATGCTTTAAGTCCAAGACTTCAAACTAATATTAATTATCCTTATTTACTTCTGTTGATTTCAGGTGGACACAGTCAATTTTTAAGTGTGAATGGATTAGGTAGTTATAAAAGATTGGGGACTACAATTGATGATGCTTTGGGAGAAGCATTTGATAAAACTGCGAAACTTTTAGGAATAGAATTTCCAGGTGGTCCAAAGTTAGAAAAATTTGCAGAAAAGGGTGATCCAAATAAATATAAATTACCCAAACCAATAATTAATAAAGGTGGATGTAATTTATCTTTTGCAGGACTAAAAACTGCAATACTAAGAATAACAAAAGATATAAATTCAGAACAAGAAAAATATGATTTAGCAGCTTCTTTTCAAAAAACTATCGAAGAAATATTGTATATTAAATCTAAGATTGCTTTTAAGGAATTTTTAAAAAACTCATTTAAAGAAAAATCTTTTATCGTTGCGGGAGGAGTTGCTGCAAACAAAGGTATAAGAAAAAAACTAATCGAAGTGAGTAATGAGAATGGCTTTAAGGCAATATTTCCAGATATTAAACTATGCGGAGACAACGCAGCAATGATCGCATTGGTAGGTCTAGAAAAATATAAAATAAAAAAATTTGATAATATGGATTTAGAAGCTAGTCCAAGACTAGCTTTGGATGCAAGTGCTAAATTTTTAAAAGGAGCTGGCGTAGTTTTGTAATGAATTATTGGTTATTAAAATCAGAACCCAACGTGTGGTCGATAGATCAACAATTAAAAGTTGGTGCAAAAGGTGCCGACTGGGATGGTGTAAGAAATTATCAAGCAGCAAATAATTTAAAAAAAATGAAGAAGGGTGATCTATGTTTTTTTTATCATTCAAATATTGGTAAAGAAATCGTTGGAATTGTTGAAGTAATTAAAACAGCATTTGTCGACCCTACAGATAAAGAGAAGCGATTTGTAGCAGTAAAAGTTAAGTATAAAAGTAAACTAAAAACACCAGTTTCTCTTGAAAATATTAAAAAAAATAAAGATTTAAAAGATATTGCACTAATAAAACAAAGCAGACTGTCTGTAATGCCAATCGACACTAAATGCTGGAAAATTATTTTGAAGATGAGTAGTATCTGAGAAATTTATAATCGATGCCAAAAAAAAAAGTTAAAAAAAGAAAAAAAAAAATAATCACAAAAAGGAAAACTAAGGCTAAGTCTTTAGCTCCAAAGCAAGAAAAAGAACTTATATATAGAACAAAGAAAGACTGGATTAGCAAAGCCTTAGTAAATAAATCTCAGTACGAAAAAAAATATAAATCTTCAATAAAAGATAATGATGGCTTCTGGAAAAAAGAAGGAAAGAGAATTAATTGGATAAAACCGTATACAAAAATTAAAGATGTTAAATATAGTAAATCAGATGTTAAGATAAAATGGTTTTACGACGGTACTCTTAATGCATCGGCAAATTGTATTGATAGACACTTAAAGAAGAATAAGGATAAAACTGCGATTATATGGGTTGGAGATGATCCAAAAGTTCAAAAGAAAATTTCCTACAAAGAATTACACAAAGAAGTTTCTAAAGCCGCAAATGGTCTTAAAGAATTAGGGGTTAAGAAAGGTGATAGAGTAACAATCTATTTAACTATGATACCAGAACTTGCATATACTATGTTAGCATGTGCGAGGATAGGAGCGGTGCATTCAATAATCTTTGGAGGATTTTCTCCAGATAGTATTTCTGGAAGAATAAACGATTGCGAGTCTGATTATCTAATTACAGCTGATGAAGGTGTAAGAGGTGGAAAAATAATCCCATTAAAATCAATAGCTGATGAGGCTTTAGTAAATTGCCCAAACGTAAAAAAATGTGTTGTTGTAAAAAGAACAGGCAATAGAATAAATTGGGATGAACGGAGAGATGTTTGGTACCACGAGTTAACAAAAAAAGTTTCAAATAAATGTGAACCAGAAGAAATGAATGCAGAAGATCCCTTATTTATTTTATATACTTCGGGATCAACAGGAAAACCGAAAGGGGTGATGCATACAACTGGAGGATATATGGTTTATGCATCAATGACTCATCAGTATGTATTCAATTATAAACCCAAAGATATTTATTGGTGTACAGCTGACATTGGTTGGGTAACTGGTCATAGCTATATTATTTATGGACCATTATCAAATGGGGCAACAACAATAATGTTTGAGGGAATTCCAACTTATCCCGATAGTTCAAGATGGTGGCAAATTGTTGACAAATATAAAGTGAATATTTTTTATACTGCTCCGACTGCGATAAGAGCTTTAATGAGAGAAGGTGAAAAACCTGTTAAGAAAACATCAAGAAAATCACTGAAATTGTTAGGAACCGTAGGTGAGCCAATTAATCCAGAAGCATGGGAGTGGTATTATAAAACTGTTGGAGATTCTAATTGTCCGATTGTTGATACTTGGTGGCAAACTGAAACTGGTGGAATATTAATTAGTCCACAAACAGGTGCTATAAATTTAAAACCAGGTTCAGCAACAAAACCATTTTATGGAATTAAACCAGTAATAGTTAATAAAGATGGAAAAGTTTTAAAAGGAGAGGCAGAAGGTCGTTTGTGTATTGCACAATCTTGGCCTGGTCAAATGCGGACAGTTTATGGCGATCATCAAAGATTCATTGACACATATTTTTCTCAATTTGACGGTAAATATTTTACAGGAGATGGATGCAGAAGAGATAAAGATGGATATTACTGGATCACAGGAAGAGTTGATGATGTAATTATTGTATCAGGACACAACCTTGGAACTGCTGAAATAGAAAGTGCATTCGTTGCTCACCCAAAAGTAGCGGAAGCGGCAGTGGTTGGATACCCACATGATATTAAAGGTAATGGCTTGTATTGTTATGTAACATTAAATGTGGGGGAAGTGTCGACTTTAGATTTAGAGAGAGATTTAAAGCTATGGGTAAGAAAACAAATTGGTCCAATAGCTACACCAGATCTAATACAATTTTCACCTGGACTTCCAAAAACTAGATCAGGGAAGATTATGAGAAGAATTCTTAGAAAAATTGCAGCAAATGAACATGACCAATTAGGTGACACAACAACTTTGGCAGATCCAAGCGTAGTAAAAAGCTTAGTTGAAAATAGAAAAAATACTTAAAAATTTATTAATTCAATAAATTCCTTTTTAACATTATCCCATTTCAGGATCATAGAATTTAAAACTATTTTTTTGTCTAAAGATTTTAACTCTTCAGCTATTGGTGACCATTCATATAATGATAGCGCGCTTGTATTAAATGGTAATGACTCGTGATACTCATTCCAATTAATCTTTTCATATCTTTCAAGAAAATTTTTTTTTGCATTTTCATATATTTCATTTGGCATTTCATTTTTTTGAAGTTCATTATCCAAAATCTGAAAATATATTTCATTTGCTTTTTCAGTGTCATGTTGATTTCTAATATTTTTTAAAAAAGAAATCGCATAAAATGTAAGATCTTGTAAAGCAACTGAGTAGATGTTCCATTTAGCTTTGTTAATCGATCCTAAAAATATCTCATCTTCGAACATCAATACGTATTTTGCTCCCATTCTAGTTTTCAGATATCCATATAGAGTGACCTGACTTACCCATGCAGATTTTTTTTGAATAAATTCTTTCAGATCGGAATAATTTTCGATTTTTTTTGTTTTTTTGAAATATTTTAAGAATGGAATGAAATATTCCTTTAAATACTCAAATTTCAAATCTTTGAGCTTTAATTTGTATTTAATGCCCATTTAGAACCGATATTACTACTTTTACTATAAATATATGCCATTTTTTACTCTTTAATTATCACATTAAATGAGTATGAATTATATCTTTAACCTATAGGGAGGATTAAAATAATGTCAAACAAAGAAAAGCACTGGGAAAAAACCAAAGGATTAATGATAATTACATTAATTATTTGGTTTGTTTTCGGTTATCTGATCTTCATGTTTGGTTCTGACCTAAACACTTCAAGTTTTATGGGATATCCATTAGCGTATTACATGTGTGCGCAAGGTTCCATCATTGCATTTGTGGTCCTAATTTTTTGGTTTGCAAATAGACAGGAAAAAATCGATGAAGAGTTTGGTTTTACCGAAAAGGAGGATGATTAATGTTTAAAGGCAATTTTATTGACAACCTACCAAAAATTTACGGAACATATACTGGGGGCTTCATTGTATTCATCATATTGATGGCGATAGCCGAACAAGCAGGTATGACCGCTAAAACAATTGGTATTTTGTTTGTCGCCTTTACAGTTTGTATATACGCCTTGATTGGGTATTTATCTAGAACTGTTCAGGTCGATGCTTATTATGTTGCTGGAAGACAGGTACCAACAGTATTTAACGGAATGGCAACTGCAGCTGACTGGATGTCAGGTGCATCATTCGTTGCAATGGCTGGTGGTATTTATTTTGGTGGTTATACTTATATGGCTTTCTTGGTCGGTTGGACTGGGGGATACGTTTTAGTATCATCACTTTTAGCACCATACTTAAGAAAATTTGGATGTTATACTGTGCCAGATTTCATTGGAACAAGATACGGCGGAAACTTCGCAAGATTCTGTGCTGTAGTTGTTTTAACATTGGCATCTTTCACTTATGTAACAGCTCAAATTAACGCAACAGGAACAATTGCATCAAGAGCACTAAGTATTCCATTTGAATTAGGAGTTTGGGTTGGGCTAGTAAGTATTTTACTTTGCTCAATGCTAGGCGGAATGAGAGCGGTAACTTGGACACAGGTTGCACAATACATAGTATTGATTATTGCTTATCTAATTCCGGTATTCTGGATTAGTAACAAATCTGGATTTGGTTTCTTTCCACACTTTATGTTAGGTGAGGAAGTGGCTAGATTAGGTGATCTTGAAGCTCAATTTGGATTAGTCAAAAATGCTGCTGCAGACGTCAAAGCTGCAGGTGTACCAGGTGGTCTAAAATCTATTGCTGTATCACACGCAGGTGTGCCAGAAGGTGGAATGGCTGCATGGAAGTTTATTTCATTAGCACTATGTATGATGGTAGGAACAGCTTCTTTACCACACATTTTAATGAGATACTTCACTACTCCAAGTGTTAAAGCTGCAAGAAAATCAGTGGCATGGTCACTATTCTTTATTGCATTGCTTTATACTTCAGCGCCAATGCTTGCAACATTATCCAAAATCTCACTAATAGATCCAAACTTACCAACAGGTATTATTGGAAAACCAATTGCTGAAATTATGCAAATTGAGTGGGTAAATGCTTGGATTAATGTAAAACAAGCCTTCATAGCAGACTTTAACGGGGATGGTATTCTTCAGTTAAATGAATGGTTTATGAGAGGTGACGTAGTTGTACTAGCAACTCCTGAGGTTGCTGGATTACCATACGTAATCTCTGGACTAGTTGCTGCAGGAGGAATGGCTGCTGCGATGTCAACTGCTGACGGTCTAATTCTTGCTATCGCTAACGCTTTATCACATGATATCTATTACAAAATCATTGATCCAAAAGCGGATGTAAGAAAAAGATTGTTAGTTGCTAGAGCACTTCTAATAGTTATTGGTGCCGCTGGAGCATACATTGCATCGATGAGAATCACTAGTATTCTTGGTGCAGTTGCTTGGGCATTTGACTTTGCAATGTCAGGATTGTTCTTCCCATTAATACTTGGTGTATGGTGGAAGAGAGCAACAAGACAAGGAGCAATCGCAGGTATGATAGCAGGTCTTGCATCAGGAACAGCTTATCTAATTTATGTTTATCCTAAGTTTATGGGTAATGCGCCTTGGTTAGGTATTGACCATTTACGTTTCGGTATAATCGGAGCGTCGGTCTGTTTAGTTGTAATGGTTGTAGTAAGTTTAATGACTGAAGAACCAGACAAAGCTACACAGCAAATGGTAGACGAAGTTCGTGTTCCATCAGGTAAGACAATACTTGGTAAGCAACACTAAATTAAACTTTTTGGGGGCGGATACCGCCCCCATTTTTTTCAGATAAATGCCTTTATATATTTTAGTAATAGACTACATTTTAGGTATCATTATGTGGACTTTAATTGGAAGATCTGCAATGAATATTTTTCAAAAAGAAGACTCTGAATTCTTTTTTATGAAAGTATTTGTAAAATACACAAATCCAATTATTAAAATTTTTAAATTCATAACTCCTAGTTTCATTATAGGACCATTAGTTCCACTTTATGTAGCTTGGTTTTTTTATATGTTTAGATTTTATTTGATGCCTTATTTAATGGGTTATTCTGTTATGGGAATGTTATCGTTTCCATTAGAAAGTGAAATAGCTGCAGAAATTTATAAAATATTTGGTAAATAATAATTCAAATATATTCAAAAATTGATAGTACTAGTTTTTATTTATTAATGAAAAATATAAAAATTTCGCCTTCAATACTTTCTGCAGATTTTAGCCAATTAGGCAAAGAAATTAAAAGACTAGAGGATGGTGGCGCTGACTTAATTCATGTCGATGTAATGGATGGACATTTTGTTCCCAATATTACAATTGGTCCCCCAGTGATAAAAACACTAAGAAATTATACAAAATTACCTTTTGATGTACATTTAATGATTTCACCAGTTCATAAATATATAAAAAATTTTGCTGAAGCAGGATCTGATATAATAACAATTCACCCTGAGGCAACCGACGATTTGATTGAGTCTATTAAACTTATAAAACAATTAAAGAAAAAAGTAGGCATATCTTTAAATCCAAATACGGAAGTAAGTGTAATTGAAAAAGTGTTAAAAGAAATAGATTTAGTTTTAATTATGAGCGTATATCCTGGTTTTGGTGGTCAAAAATTTATACCAGAGGTAATTGAAAAAATTAAAAAACTTTATCAAATAAAAAAAGATAATAACTTAAAATTTGATATTGAAGTTGATGGTGGAATAAATTTCTCTAATTCAAAAGATGTTATATCAGCAGGAGCAAATATATTAGTTTCTGGAACAACAATATTCAAAGAAAACAATGGTGATATTAAAAAAAATATAGAAACTCTAAAATCAATGTAAGATGTATTTAAAAAATTCTTTAATTTTAATAAATGAATTTTTTTACTCCACTAAAAATCAAATAAGAAATTTATATTTAAAATCAAGGTTCTATAATAATAAAATTTCAAAAATTGAGATAAACAATATTTCCTATAGACCAAGTCTAAGTATTTTAAGCTGCTTAGTTAAATATGATAAAAAAAAAATTAAAATTGAAGAATTAGACAAAGATAATATTTGGGAAAGTGATTTATTAAGTAGTAATAACCTCAATAAACTAAATAATTTTTATTGGCTATTTAGTATTGATTTAAAATCTTCCCCAAGTATTACACAATCAATAATTATTAAATGGATTGAAAAAAATCAAAGTTATAATTCATTAACATGGCAAACAGATATTTTATCCAAGAGAGTAATATCTTGGATTGCAAACTCTAAATTATCTTATGATGAAAGTGATGCTAAATATAAAAATAAATTTAATTTTTCTGTAAATAAACAAATTAATCATTTAATAAATGAAATAAGCAAATCGCGATCTGTTAATGATAAATTATTGGGCTGTATAGCAATAATAATTACAGGATTATCATACGCAAATGAAAAATTTTTAAATTATGGATTAGAATTACTAAGAAAAATTATTATTAATTCTTTTGACGATGAGTATTTTCCAAAAACGAGAAGTATAAGGCAATTAAATTTTTATTTAAAATATTTTGTTCTTGTTAGAGAATTATTAAAGGAGTCTTTTAATGATATACCTGAGTACCTTGATGAAATAATTTTCTATCTAGGAAAATCTTATTCTGTTTTTTCTAAAATCGAACAAAGTTTACTATTCAATGGGAATCATCAAAATGATTTAAAGGAATTTAATAAATATCTTTCGTTTTATAAATATAAGTTTGAAAATTCAAACAATGAAGTAGGAGGATATGCCATTTTAAAAAATAAAAATTGTATTCTAGCAATGGATGTTGGAAATTCACCTCAAAAAACCTTTTCACATAATTATCAAAGTGGAGCTCTTTCATTTGAATTCTTCTACAAAGATAAAAAACTTATTTCAAATTCTGGTTACTTTCAAGATTATAAAAATAAATTAAATCTAATTTCAAAATCTACTGCCGCACATTCAGCACTTATAATTGATAATCATTCAAGTTGTTCATTTAGAAATAATGTAAATTATAAAACATTAGAAAACGGTTTGAAAATAATTGATAAAAACATTGTTAATGAAAAAAACTATTGGTTAATCAAAGCATCTCATAATGGTTTTTTAAAAAAATTTGGAATTTTATATGAAAGATCTTTAGAATATTTCGTTGAAAAAAATAAATTAATAGGAACCGATAAAATAATTTCAAAAAACAAGTTAAAAACAAAAAAATATGATATCAGATTTCATATGGAACCAGGTGTTAAATTAACAAAAACTCTAGATAACAAAACTATACTAATTGAAATTGAAAATTCTGGATGGAAATTTTCAACTAACTGCGAGATTATAAATATTGAAACGGGTATATATTTCGGTAATAAAAATATAACTAGTGAAAACCAAAATATATGTTTATCAGGCAAAATAAAAAGTATAACTCAGGAAATTAAATGGGTATTCGAAAAAATACAATAAAAATTAAGACTGCTTTAATTTCATTGTCGGATAAATCCAATTTAAAGCCATTATTAAATTTACTAAAAAAATATAAAATTAAAATAATAAGCTCAGGTGGCACATACAAAAAAATTAAAAGTATGGGTTTTAAATGCTTAGAAGTATCTAAATTTACAAATTCTAAAGAGCTGCTAGATGGAAGAGTAAAAACATTGCATCCAAAAATTCATTCTGGGATTTTGAATATCAGAAAAAATAAAAAACATCAAAAAGAAATGAAAATTAACAATTATGAAAATATAGATTTAGTTATTATAAATTTTTATCCATTTGAAAAAGTTTTATTAAGCAATTCTGGTCACAAAAATATAATTGAAAATATAGATATTGGAGGTCCAACAATGGTTAGGGCAGCTGCAAAGAATTATAATGATGTAGTTATCCTAAGTAATACAAAACAGTATGAAGATTTAACTATTGAATTAAATAAAAATAAAGGTTCAACAAATTTAAAATTTAGAGAAAAATTGGCTGAAGAAGCATTTATGGAAACAGCATATTATGAATCAAAAATTTTTAATTATTTCAATCAGAAATCTGAAAACCTTTTTCCAACTAAGAACATTTTTTCTGGAAAATTAATTGAGAAGACAAGATATGGGGAAAACCCTCATCAAAAAGGAGCAATATATTCACAAAATAATAGTCAGGAAATTATTCAAATCAGTGGAAAACAACTCAGTTACAACAACTATAACGATCTTTATTCTGCCCTAAGCATATCTAAAACTTTACCAAAAAATAAGGGTGTAGCAATAATTAAGCATGCTAACCCTTGTGGAGTTTCCATTAATACAAACAAAGTCAAATCATTTAAAGAGGCTTTAGAAAGTGACCCAATTAGTGCTTTCGGGGGTATAGTGTCATGTAACTTTAAATTAAATATTAGTTTAGCTAAAGAAATTAATAAAATATTTTTTGAAGTAATAATTGCAAATGGATTTGATGAAAAATCAGTTAAACTTTTAAAAAAGAAAAAAAACTTGCGATTGATTGATTCTAGTAAGGTCGAAAAAAATTTTAAGTTTGATTTTTCAAATAAATTTAATTCAATTTTAGTTCAAGATCCAGATACTCTAAGATTTTCTAAAAAAGATTTTAAAATTGTATCAAAATTAAAACCTACGAATAAAACTTTAAACAAACTTATTTTTGCATTTAATATATGCAGAAGTGTAAAATCGAATGCGATAGTCATTACAAAAGATTACAAGACAATAGGCATAGGTTCTGGTCAACCAAGTAGGTTAGATAGTTGCAAAATAGCAATTGATAAAATGAAAAAGTTCCAGAAAATAAACGATAGTGATGAAATCTTAGCAGCATCTGATGCGTTTTTCCCGTTCGTGGATGGTATAGAAAAGTTGGTACAATCAGGAATTTCAGCAGTCATTCAACCGTCGGGTTCAAAAAATGATAAGGAAATTATTAAATTTGCTAATCATACAAATACTATTTTGGTATTTTCAAAAACAAGACACTTTAACCACTGATCAATTTATCTTATCTATTTTAGCAGCTAAAATAAAATCACTCTCAGCAAGACCTTTAATTGCGTGAGTAAATATTTTAATTCTTGCATAGCCCCATCCAAACCACAGATCAGGGTGATGTCCTTCAGTTTCAGCAATTTCTCCAACTTTATTCACAAATTCTTGACTCTGTAAGAAATCATCAAATTTAAAATTTTTTATTAAATGAAATCCATCGATTTTATCCTCTATAACTTCCCATCCATCAACTTGTTTTAAATATTTATGAATTTCTTCTGTGTTAAATGGCGGGATGTTGCCTTCGCACGGGATACATTTTTTACTTGCTAAATCACTCATAATATAATTCCTTTAGTGGAGCGGGCAATGGGACTTGAACCCACGACCTTCTCGTTGGCAACGAGACGCTCTACCACTGAGCTATGCCCGCTTATTCGTACATGACAAAACTAAAAGCTTTTTTTGAATTTAGCAAGTGATTAAATAGTTAAATGCGACTACGAATCATTTCTGTATAGTTGTAACCTTGAAAAGAATTATTATAATTAAGACATGAAACTCGAAGAATTACCGAAAACTATACCAATTTTCCCTTTATCAAATTTCATAATGTTTCCTGGCACAACTGTTCCACTGAATATTTTTGAACCTCGATATTTACAAATGGTGAATGATAGTATGAAAAAACATAGGATGATAGGAATGATACAGCCAAAAAAAACAGGGTCTTTGAAAAAACCTGATTTATATGAAATTGGATGTATTGGAAAAATCACAAGTTTCAATGAAACAGAAGACGGTAGAATACTTATTATTTTAAACGGGATTTGTAGGTACAAAATTAACTCAGAGTTAAGTACTGACAAAATGTACCGTGAGTGCAATGTTCAATATGATCATTTTTCAAAAGATATAATGCAAAAAAGTAACGAAGTTAACTTTTCAGACTTAAGCTTAATTATGAAGAACATGAGAACATTTTTCAAAAAACAAGGGTATATTGTGAACTTAAAAGATCTAGAAAAGAAGGATCTTAGCCAAACTCTTAATGATCTATCAATGGCATCACCCTTTTCATTAGAAGAAAAACAAATATTATTAGAAAGTCTTGATGTAAATGTAAGAAAAGAAAAAATGGAACAAATTCTAAATAATTATATTAAAGACGAATTCGAAAATACTACTCTTCAGTAATTTATAAATTAAATCCTTTATCCGATAAAATATTAGAATACTTTTTAAAAATAAAATTTTTATTTAAAATATTAAAAACTGGTTTTGAAATTGAATTATTAATATTGCTATCGAATCTAAAAAATTCATATATACCATCGATTGCTTTTCCATAAAGATAATTAAGGTGTTTTGTAGATTTCTGGAAATCTTCAGCAACAGAGATATCTATCGGAAGACCTAAAGATATCCTATCATTTACTAAACTTGAGATTATTTTAATATCTCTAATTGTCATGTTAAATCCTTGGCCTGCAAGAGGATGAATGCGATGTATTAAATCGCCAAAAGCGAGGATGTTATTATAAGTATAATTTCTAAGCATTTCAAAACTAAGACTAAAATTTTCAATTCTACTTATTTTAGCAAATGTATAGAAAGAATTATATTTTTTAAATATATCTACGATTTTCTCATCATCTATTTTCACTCCATTATAAGAAAAAACAATTGAAGTTTTGGTATTAGATAATGGCAGAAAAGCTAAGGGTCCAAATTTTGTAAAAACTTGAATAGCGATATCATTATCTTTACGACTATGATTTATTATAAAGGTGTACGCTCTGCTTCTGTAATTTTTTTTTATTTTATTTATAAAAAATTTATTTGAAATAAAATTTTTATTTTCACTATTAATAACCAAATCATATTTTTTAATTTTATTTAGAATAAGTGAACTAGATGTATCTAAATGATATAATTTTATAAATTTTGATTTTTTCATTTTTTTTAAAAGAATTTCATTTAATTTCGAATATGATACTAAATTAAAAACCTCTTTATTTTTTTTAATAAAATTAATTATCTCTTTAGATTGTGAACTTTCTGTAAAAATTTTAATTTCTTTACTTTTCCAAGATGTAATGCTCGATTTTATAACAAATTTTAAATAATCAAAATTTTCGCTAGATAAAGCTAATGTTCTATTTGTTTTTATGTTTTGAAACTTTTTATTTAAATATATGTCAACATTAAGTTTTTTTTCCTCAAAAACACTAGCGAGAATCAAATTTGTTAAATTATGGCCTATAAGACAAATTTTCATAACAAAATAATTTTAACAATAAAAATTAAATGATACAAAGTGACAAATGCAGTTTTGATTCATGATATTTAAAAATTATATCAATAAAATAAACGATTTTATCATAAGAAGATTGGCCGAATTGATTGGTATTTTTCTAGTGGTTGTCTCTATATTACTTTTTGTATCTTTAATTAGCTATTCACCAGAAGATCCAAATTTTATATTTCCAGAAAATCAAGAGATAAGAAATTTACTTGGATTTAGGGGAAGCTTCATCGCTGATATATTTTTTCAATCAATTGGCATAATATCACTTTTAATTCCTTTTTCTCTTCTATTTACTGGAGTATCAATAACAATTAACAAAAAATTGACAACTATAATCGAAAATATTTTTTTCATAATTCTTTACATAACTGCTGCGGTATTCTTCTTCGGTATTTTTCATACTGAAACTTATTGGTTAGTAATAAATGGAAACAATGGTTTTGTAGGTGATTTGATGTCTGAGACTAAAGTTGCAGACTTTTTAGAAATTAATAAAACAGTAAGCTATTATTTATTAATATTTTTAATTATATTATTTTTTCTTTTAAGCAGTAATTTCAAAATTACATATATTTTAAACTTTTTCACATTAATAAAAAAATTGTTTTTTTCCAAAAAAAACAATTCTATTAATCAAGAAAATATATTTAAAGAAAGTTCTATAATTGAAAAAATCAAGGAGCCTCCTATTCAAGAAGATTTATTTGCTAATAATAAATCAATTTTAAAAGATATAAAAATTAAATTACCTTTAATTGATTTTTTAAAAAAATCTGAAAAGATCTCTAATAAAAAAGAAGATATTAAAATTGATGCAGAGGGATTAGAAAAAATACTTCTTGATTTTGGTGTTGAAGGAAAAATAAAAAAAATAAGCCATGGTCCAGTAGTTTCATTGAATGAGTTTGAACCAGCAGCTGGAGTTAAGGTTTCTAAAATTATTAATTTAGCAGAAGACATTGCTAGAAATACAAGTTCAGAATCTGCTAGAATAGCTACAATACCTGGAAGTAATACTGTTGGTATTGAGCTACCTAAAATATCTAGAGAAAATGTTTTTTTAAGAGAAATAATTTCAGATAAGAATTTTAAAAAAAGAGAAATAAAATTACCCATTGCTCTTGGTAAAAGTATTTCTGGAGAGCCTATAACCAGCGATTTAAGTTCGATGCCTCATTTATTAATAGCTGGAACTACTGGTTCAGGAAAATCAGTATGCATTAATACAATTATCCTATCACTAATTTACAAACATACCCCTGATATCTGTAAGTTCATTTTAATTGATCCAAAAATGTTAGAACTTTCAACTTATGAAGGAATTCCTCATCTATTATGTCCAGTTATAACAGAAGCAAAGAAAGCAGCGTCTGTTTTAGGTTGGGTAGTTAAAGAAATGGAAAGTAGATACAGGTTAATGACAAAAGTGGGTGTAAGGAACATTGATGGTTATAATGAAAAGCACAAAGTAAAAATGCCTTATATTGTTGTAATTGTTGATGAAATGTCGGATCTTATGTTGGTAGCTGGAAAAGAGATAGAGAACTATATTCAAAAATTATCACAAATGGCCAGAGCAGCTGGAATTCATATAATAATGGCTACGCAAAGACCAAGCGTAGATGTAATAACCGGAACTATAAAGGCTAATTTTCCTACTCGTATTTCATTCCAAGTAACCTCTAAAATTGATAGCAGAACAATTTTAGGTGAACAAGGAGCAGAGCAACTTCTGGGAAGAGGAGACATGTTATTCATGTCTTCAGCAAATAGAATCACAAGGATACATGCACCTTATGTTTCAGAAGTAGAAATAGATAAGGTAAATAACTTCTTAAGAAATCAAGCAGAGCCTGACTATGTTGATGAAATTTTAAACTTTGCTGATGAAAAAGAGATTAATGAAAAAAATAAGGATAATTCTGATACTGATGAACTATATGATGAAGCATTAGAAATAATAAAATCTGAGAGAAAAGCATCTACCTCATTTTTGCAAAGAAAATTACAAATTGGATATAATAGAGCCGCAAGAATCATTGATCAAATGGAAGTAAATGGCGAAGTTAGTAAAGCTAATCATGTTGGAAAAAGAGAAGTTTTAAAGTAGTGAAATTTTTAATTTTTATATTAATTCTTCTTTACCCAATAAATAGTTTTGCATCTTCAAAGTTACTAATAAAAAATAAATTAGAGAAAACAGACAATATATCTTTTAAATTTATACAAAAAATTGGAGAAAAGACTGAGCAAGGAAAATGTATAATTTCGTATCCAAAAAAAATTTTGTGTAAATATGATGGTATATATAAAAAAATTTTAGTATCTAACGGAAAATCACTTGTAATTAACAGCGAAAAAATTACAAATTATTTGCGATACCAACTCAAAGACACTCCTCTTAATTTAATTTTAGATAAAAAATTTCTTCTTGATGAGTTAGATAGAGTGGAATTAATTCAAGAAACTGATGAAACTTTTTTTTTTGAAATCATGCATAACAACAATCTATTAAACATTTTTTTTGATAAAAGAAGTTATGAAATTAAAGGATGGACTACAACTGATGTTTATCTAAATACAGTTGAAACGAAATTATTCGGTGTAGAAACAAATATGATGATTGATAAAAAATTATTTAAAGTTCAAAATTATATTAATTAATATCTAAATTAATAGTTTCAGATTTAAATATTTTCATTCCCCTTCCCAAATAGTTATTTAAAGCATGTTTATGATCTAAAGAGCAAGTGTGCAGCCAAACTTTTTTAGTGTTTTTTCTAAATCCAAATTTCAATGCTTCAGACAAAAGATAACTACCATATTTTTTTCCTATAAATTGATCAAGGATACCGAAATAAGCCACTTCACATTTACTTGTCTCTGTATGAAATAAAAGTTCAAAAAAGCCAATTAAATCTTCATTTTCAGAAAGAATGTAAGTCTCCAAATTTGAATTGTTAGTATATTCCATCCATTTTGTATCATTCCAAACTAATCTATCGATCCAACGATAACTTTTACCGATGTTCTTATAAAAAAATTTATTGATTTGAAAATCTGGAGGGTTTTTTTTTTCTACTTTACAATTACTTTTTGGTTTATTAGATAAATTAATTTCATCAATTGAATTAATTTCTAAGTATTTTCTGTCTACTTTAGTAATCATGAAACCATATTTCCAACTTTTTCACCTCCAAATAAATGGAAATGTAAGTGCGGTACTTCTTGGCCACCATAGTCACTTATGTTGGCGAGAGCTCTATAGCCTTTACCATCAAAGGATGAGATACCTAATTTTTTTGAGACTATAGTTATGCCTTTCATCAAACCTATTATTTCATCATTTGAAGCATTTGTATTAAAATCATCTAAATCTATATATTTTCCTTTAGGTATAACTAAAGCATGAATTTTTTTTTGAGGATTGATGTCATAAAAGGATAACACAAAATCATCTTCATAAATTTTATTACAAGGAATTTCACCTCTAAGAATTTTTGCAAATATATTGCTATCGTCATATTTCATATATTTTATTTTTCTCCCAAAGGTTTTCCTGTTATATCTGTTGTAAAATATTGATAAAACATAACAGATATAACCTCAATATTTTTCATCATTCTTATCATATCAAAATTTAAATCAGCTTTTTTACAATTTAACTCTCTAAAATAATATACTCTCGTATTACCCAATGAAATGTCAATCTCTTTACTTAATTCCTCAATTATATTGCTTTTTTTTTTGATAACGTAATTATAACTACACACATTAGCAGTAGCCCAAGTAAGTATACTAAATATTATTGCTGCAATAATTAAAGATGACTTTAACATTTATTAAATATTTAAATTATTATTTAAAGTTTGCTGACGTATCAATAAAAACCTAATCACTTGTGTTAAAAGAAATTTTACCACTTAGTATTTAGGTGAATATATTATCATTTGTATATTTCATTTATCTAAAATCGCAAAAATTAATTTCTTCAGATATAAAATCATCTGATCCATTTCCGTCGATATCGCCTAAATTTACTTTAAGGCAAGACATATTACCAGCCATTCCGCATGTATTATTTTTGTGGGCATATCCCATAACTATTTGACCTTGAGCAACATTCTGTGGTGGACAAGTTCCATTACTCCAATTTATTCCAAGTTGAGAGCTATTAATAGGGTTTTTCATACCAAAATTTTCTAAGTACAATTTATATGTAATTGAGTCAGCGCTTAACATATTACTAGAAAAGCCGGGTGTATTACATGTATGAGTATTTGGTGATCTACCATCTTGATATGGGCCAAATTTTATTTCAATTCCACTAAAACAACCTGTTGCTGCTAATTTGATTTTTTTTTCAATATTTGCAAAATTTGATTTTAATACATTTTGCTTCGCACCTTTAGTATAACCACTGTACGCAACAACACCTACGGCAGCTAAAATACCAATAATTGCTACAACAACAAGTAATTCAATTAAAGTGAAACCTTTTTGTTTCATTACTTAATTGTTATATCTTTACTACAAAGATGATTTGGAACAGTACACATAGTTCCTGTACAAGGAGTTGTGATACAAGTCATAACTTTAATAGTGGTTCCAGGTGACCTCATTCTATTAAATCCAACATCAGTATCGTTTGAAACACCTCCCCCGTGAGTTACTGCTTTTTCTGAGCTATTGTATGGATTTTTAAAATCAACAAGTGCCTTTTCTGTTGCTTTTGCTACAACATCTTTCCAATCAGCTTGGCTTTGTTTTGAACAATCTAATTCACCACTCATTGCATTAGCTTCACCCAACGAACATTTCATTGATTCACTCATAATATATTTAACAATTGAATTATGATTAGACTTTGCTGCAGATTTCTTTGCACCAGAAGTGTATCCACTATAAGCTACTACCCCTACAGCAGCTAAGATACCGATTATTGCTACTACAACTAATAGTTCTATTAATGTGAAACCATTACGCTTCATTTTAAGATTGTATTCTATTAAAATATTTAAAATTTTGCATTGTTAAAATACATGCAACTAATAAGATCAATTTTTAAAAAAAGAGAGGGAAAATGAATAAATTTAAATCAATTTATAAAGCTATTATTAGCTTAACGTTTATTTTTTCATTTGTTCTTACTTCAACAGCTGCTTTTTCAGAGATAGTTGGACGTTTATCTGTTCACTGGAGCCCAAAGCACCATAGTGCAAAACATGCACAAATATTTGCTGATGAAGTTAACAAAAGAGCAAAAGGGAAATTAAAAATAGAAGTTTATCCATCTAAACAATTATTTGGAATTAGAGAGGTAATGGGAGCAGTAACTTCTGGCGCAGTTGAACTTGGAGGCATTGTTGGCGTGGTAAGTTTTCCACCAATAAACAAAAACTTTAATGTTGCATCATTTCCAGGATTATTTAATTCATGGGAACAACAAAGAGGTTTTTTCCAAAACTCACCAAAAGGAAAAGAAATTTGGGGCGAGCTAACAAAAAAGACTAATTCAACATTGGTTATGTATAACCCAGTTGGACCTGTAATGACTTTTTCAAGTGCAAAAGAGTTAACAGGTATCGATGCTATGAAAGGTCTAAAAGCTAGAAGACTTTTAAAAAGTGAAGAGCCTATGTGGGATGCTTTAGGAGCAAATAGAGTGTCTTTGCCTACCGGTGAGGTTTACACTTCTTTACAAACTGGAATGATTGATACGATCAACAGCCCTCCAGGAAGTATCGAAGCATACAGCTGGTGGGAATTTTTGAAATACGCTCAAAAGCCTTATCAATATTATGCTGATGCATATATTATGGCTAACTCAACTTGGTTTAATAGTCTGTCTCCAGACTTACAAAAAATCATAATGGATGTTGGAAAAGAAGTTGGAAAACAATCAACTGACTTAATTATGGATACTGGAGAAAGTACTCTTAAAAAATTCCAAGAAAGAGGTGGAGTTGTTACAACACTTTCAGGAGCTGAAAAAGCTAAGTTTGATAAGCTTATGAAAGATGAAGTAATGCCAGCAATGGCTAAAATGATTGATGCTGATGCTTTAGAGGCAGCACAAGCATATGCTAAGAGCAATTAGAAGAAGTTAAACTTTTTCTAAAAAAATTATGAGGGCATTGCGAGCTATTAATAATTTACTAGCAAAAGCTGCAATTTCGCTCGCAATGTTCATCGTCTTTTTAATGGTGGCAGCTTTAGCTTTGAGCGCCACAACAAGATTTATCACAGGCACAGGATTTGCTTGGTTTATTGAATTACCACCTGTAATGGTTAGTTGGTTAGTATTTCCATTATTAGGTCCTTTATTAAAGCAAGGACAACATATTAAAGTAGATTTTCTAAGCCATTATTTATCTGAAAAATCAAAAAATATTATTGGAACAATTGTAAATTTAATAGCACTAATTTCTGCATGTGTCTTCTTTAAAGCAGGAGTTGATGCAACAACTATGTATTACAATTTGGGGCAGATGATGGAATTAGAAATTAATATTCCTATTTGGTGGATGTTTTTAGCATTTCCAGTTGGTTTTTTAATTTTAGCATTAACATCGTTGGAACTTATTTTAGATAACTTTAAAAAACTTTTGGGGAAAGAATAAATGTTTGGATTGGCTTTTATTATTTCTCTTATAACATTAGTTATTTCAGTTCCGATTTTTTTAGTGTTTGGTTTAGGAAGTTCATTAGCAGCTATAGCAGGGTTAAATTTACCTTGGTCAGTTCTAATTCAGGTTTCATTTGGTGCATTAACAAAACACGTTCTAATCGCTGTTCCATTATTCATATTTACTGGAATGGCTATGTTAAAAGGAGGAGCAGCATCAAGACTAGTTAAGTTTACAACAACACTTGTTGGACATTGGCCAGGTGGATTAGGTGTTGCAATGGTAATTGCGATGGGTTTCTTTGCAGCTTTTTGTGGTTCAATTCTTGCAGCAATCACAGCAGTTGGAACCATTATGATGCCGAAGATGATTGAGCAGGGTTATCCAACTCCTTTTGTTGTTGTTCTAGCTGCTTCTGCTGCCCTTTTAGAGGCATTGATACCTCCATCTAATGCAGCAATACTATTTAGTGCTCTAACTAATGTCCCAGTCTCTAAAACCTTTGCTGCAGGCGTTATACCGGGTTTAGTTCTACTTGTTTTGATGGTCCTTCTAGTTTTGTTTAAATGCAGGCATATTAGAACAGATGAGAAGGCATCATTTAAAGAAAGAGTAAGTTCTTTCATAGCTGCATTACCAGCATTAATAACACCAGTTATAATATTAGGTGGAATTTATGCAGGAATATTAACCCCATCTGAGTCAGCTGCTGTTGCAGGAGTATATGCAGTTCTAATTGGATTTTTAATTTATAGAGAACTAACTTTTTCTTCTTTGATGAGTTGTTTAAGGGAAACAGCAATCATAACAGCTGTTATTTTTGCAATTATTGCAACTGCAACTTTCTTAAGTGTAGTTTTAACTTACACTCAAGCTCCACAAAAAATTATAACGTTCTTCACAGATAAAGGAGTTAGCGTAAATCTGTTCTGGATAATGCTTGGTGCTATTTGTTTAATTCTTGGAACGTTTATAGAAATTGTTCCTGTATTTTATTTAACCGTGCCTATATTTGCAGCAATCACATTATCATTCAATCAAAGCTTACTTCACCTTTATGTTGTGTTTGTTGCGTTTGCAGGCATTGGAATGATAACACCCCCCGTATGCGTAGGTATTTATACAGCTGCAGGAGTGATCAAAGAAAATCCAGCCAAGGCTTTCAAAGAAGTTCCTCTATTTACAATTGTTGGAATTATTTATGGAATACTAATGATACTCTTTCCAATATTCTCAACCTGGTTACCTGGTAAATTGTAAGTTATTTTTTTCGGTTATTTAGTTCATCCATTACTTCTTCAATTTTTATACCACTTTTCTCAAGGTACATAATTAAGTGATAAAAAACATCTGCAGCTTCATGGATTTTATTTGAGTCTTGCTCTACAGCTTCTATGAGTTCATTTATTTCTTCTAAGACTTTTTCTTTCGCTAAAGATTTATCTTCTAAAAGCTTATTAGTGTATGAGCCTTCGACAGGATTACTTTTTCTCTCTCTAGCAATTTTTACAAGGTCTTCTAAAATCTTTAACATTCTAAATCCTAACAGGTATATCTTTTGAAGCCAAATATTGCTTAGCTTCATTTACTGAATAAGTGCCATAATGGAATATAGATGCAGCTAAAACAGCACTTGCACCTGATTTTATTCCATCAACTAAATGATCAAGAGTTCCAACCCCACCTGATGCAATAACTGGAATATTGACCATAGATGATATCTTTTGCACTAATTCAATATCATATCCGGATTGCGTTCCATCTTTATCCATAGAGGTCACAAGAAGCTCTCCAGCACCACATTTCTCCATTTTAGATGCAAATTCTAAAGCGTTTATGCCGGTTGGATTTCTACCACCGTGGGTAAAAATTTCCCATCCACCATCTTTTCTTTTTGCATCAATTGCAACAACAATGCACTGAGATCCAAATTTTCTAGAACTATCTTCAACGACTTTTGAATTTTGAACAGCTGCTGTATTTATAGATACTTTATCAGCTCCACAATTAAGTAATTTATTAATATCATCAATACTTCTAACACCACCGCCAACTGTTAAAGGAACAAAACATTTCTTAGAAGTTTTCTCTACCACTTCATAAATAGTATCTCTATTTTCATTTGAGGCAGTAATATCTAAAAAGCAAATCTCATCAGCACCGCCATCGCTATAAATTTTTGCCTGTTCAACAGGATCTCCTGCATCTTTAAGATCTACAAAGTTAATACCTTTTACAACACGACCATTTTTAACATCTAAACAAGGTATAATTCTATTTTTTAGCATCTATTTCTTTTGCAAGTTCATCTAATTTTATATCTCCATCGTATATAGCTTTTCCGACTATAACACCTTCGATATTATTTAAATTTTTAGCTTTTTTAATGTCATTAATCGATGAGACTCCGCCTGATATAACTACTGGACAATTAGAAATATTCGCCACTTTTTGTGTTTCTTCAAAATTTGGGCTTTGCTTAGTTCCATCTCTATTAATATCTGTGTAAATAATCCTGCTAACTCCATAATCATTTACCTTTTTTAAATATTCAGTTGTTAGTTTCTCAGATTCCTCTGTCCATCCTGAAATCGCAAGATGTCCATCTTTTGCATCTAAACCTAATGCAATTTGGTTTTGAAATTTATTACAAGCATCTTCCAAAAATCTTCTATCTTTTATAGCAGCACTTCCCAAAATTACTTTTTCAACACCAGCATCAATATATTTTTGAATAGTTTCAAAATTTCTTACTCCGCCTCCTATTTCTATTTTGAGGTCAAATTTTCCAATAATATCTTGAATAATATCAATGTTAATTGGCTCCCCAGTTAATGCGCCATCCAAATCGACTATATGTAAATTTTTAAATCCATTGTCTTTATATTTTCCAGCTTGCTCTATAGGAGACATTTCATATTCAGTTTTATTTTCAAAATCTCCTTTGATTAATCTAACGCACTTTTTATCTTTAATATCTATTGCAGGGAATATTTTCATTTTTTTATACAGTTTGCATTAAAACCAATCAAATCATCAATACCTGACTTGGGTCTTTTACGTAAATAAGTTAGGTCTGTTTCTAATTTTATACCAGTAATCATTTCCATTAAAGTATCTATTGCCAATGCATCTTGATGAGTATGCATTCTTGCATTTTTCTTTTTGTATTGGTTATTATTTTGATCTCCATCAAACTTTCTTGAGGCAAATTTTTTGTAATCAGTAATTCCTAAATTTAGGACCTCTGCTGCTTTCGTTACCTTTTTAATAATTTTTTTTGGAATTTTTGCACCCCATAAATGAGCTAAATAAATATATCCTAATGCGGAATTTAATCCATAAGAGTGATACCATAAACCTCTGTAACCTCTAAATGAATTATTATTAATATATCCATCATCATAAAATACCTTATCAATATATTTTAATCTAAAATTTATTTCTTTAGCAGCTAATTTTTTATTATTTGTCCAGCTCGCATAAACTAAATTTGGAATTCCTCCATTTCCCATTGCATAAAAACCTCTTTTTTTATTTGCAAATTCCTCTGGTTTTATAAATTTTTTATGCATTTTTTTTATATATTTATTTACTATCTTTAGTTCTTCTTTGCTTAAATGTTCTTTTAAATAAGTGGCAATAATCATGTAATTTGTGAAAGCATCTCTTGCAAATTCATAAGCATGATACCAACAAGGTGCTTCTGGATTACCATCTTTCCAACATCTAGGCTTTTCTTTTAATTCTTCTCTTCCTATTGTGTCATACAAGATATTTGCCTTTGCCATTTGAATTAGAACATTTTTAGCTAAATTAATTTCATCTTTATCATTATTTCCAACTGCTGTATGTGTGGTAACCGCAAATAACGTCATTGGACCTGTCAAATTTTCGTGATTTACACTTCTTGAGTTTCCTTTTGCCCACTCACTCATCCAATCTAAATTAATTAAGCTTTTAATTCTAGTTTTCGTATAGTTAGATTTAAAACTTTCATTTCCTGCGGCAAGGCAAACTCCTATCTGTTCAGTATAAAAATGTTTTGGAAATATTATATGTTCTGATTTAACTTTTGCATGAGAGTTACCAATTATAAAAAATACAAATAGTAAAATTGTTAAAAGATTTCTCACAATATATGAATTATAAACTCACTATTTAACTTAATTTAAAATAATTTTTGTTATAAAATATTTCATCTTGTCCAACTCTATCAAAATAATTAAAATTTTTTTTATCAAAAAACTCTTTAAAATTTAACTTTTCAGGTGAATTATTTTCTACTGAAATAACTTTTATATTGTATTTTTTAAAATCAATTGAATCTAATAACTCCATTTCTTCACCTTCAATATCTATAGATAAATAATCAATTTCTTTATCAAATGGTATATTTTTATCAAATGTCGTTGTCGTAATTATTATTTTTTTTGTTTTGCTTCTTGGATCCTTTTTAATTGTCTCCTCACTTATATATTTTTCATTTAGAATACCACTCATTTGGGTATACCCCTCCTCTACCTCAAGGAATTCTACTTCTTTTTCTTCTGTAGCAATAGCTTTGTTTATTAAATGACATTTTCTATTGAGTTTTAATTTCTCAAATTGAGTATTAGATGGTTCAAAAGCTATACCTTCCCAATTTAAAAATTTTTCAAAATGAAAACAATTACTTCCCATAATTCCATCAAAAGCTCCAATTTCAACAAAAAAACCATGTTTTTTATCTTTAAAAAAATAATTTTTTATAATTTTATCTTGCCCAGATTGTGATGGAAATTTTTCATTCCAAAAAAGTTTTCTTTCACAATTCCAAATCTTTTGTCTTAAATCTCCACGCAATACATGAAATTTTTTTTCATCGTAAGTGTTTGGTATTTCCTCAATTAGCATATTATAAATTTTGTGTGCGTGAATTATTCCTTCAAGATCTTTTTTAAATAACTCATCTGCCTTACTCATGATAAAAGAAATATTTTTTCCAGTAAATTGATCTAAATTAATATTTTTCATTTTTATAGGCTCAGAAAATTATCTATAATATTTAAACCAGTCTTATCACTTTTTTCTGGGTGAAATTGAGTCCCAAATATATTTTCTTTTTCAATAGCGCAAACTATATTTGACGAATAATCAGTAGTTGCTGTTGCAACTGATTTATCATTTGGAATAAATTCGTAACTGTGCACAAAATACATATGAGAATTGTTTTCTATATCTTTAAAAATTTTACTTTCTTTAACAATATTAATTTGATTCCAACCAATGTGAGGAAGTTTATATTTTCCATTTTGATTATTAATTTTAGATACTTTGCCAGAGATCCATCCTAAACCTTTTGTTTCAACCTCCTCATATCCAACATCTGCAAACATTTGAAGACCTACACAAATTCCTAAAAGAGGTTTTTTATTATTTAAAGCGAATTCACTTAAAGTATCAGTCAAACCATTTATGCTATTTAGACCGTCAATGCAGCTCTTAAATGATCCCTGCCCTGGCAAAACTACCTTATCACTTGATTTAATTTTATTTAAATCTGAGGTTACTTCGATATTTACTTTACCTTTAGCAACTTCCTTGAAGGAGTTAATTACAGAACTAATATTACCCGACTTATAGTCAACAATAGTGACGTCCATTAATCTTATAAAGAGCCCTTTGTAGATGGAATTGTACTTTTATTCCTCGGATCCAATTCTAATGCAGCTCTTAAAGTTCTTGCTAAGCCTTTATAACAAGACTCGATGATATGGTGACTATTGTCACCGTAAATATTTTCAACGTGCAATGTAATTCCTGCAGCTTGCGAGAATGCTTGGAACCATTCTTTAAATAGTTCTGTGTCCATTTCACCAAGTTTTTCAACTTTTAATTTTACATTCCAAATCAAATAAGGTCTGTTTGAAACATCTATTGCAACTCTTGTTAATGTTTCGTCCATCGGTAATAAAATATGTGCATATCTTTTAATACCTACAAATTTTTTTGAAGCTTTCTTTAAGCATTCTCCAATAGCAATACCAGTGTCTTCAGTTGTGTGGTGAAGATCAATATGTGTGTCACCTTTAGCTTTAACTGTTAAATCCATTGATGAGTGCTTAGATAATTGCTCGAGCATATGATCTAAAAATCCTATTCCTGTGTCAACTTTGTACTTACCTTTACCATCAATATTAAGGTCAACACTTATAATTGTCTCTTTTGTTTTTCTAGATATTTTTGCTTTTCTTTTCATAATTTAAATTAGGTATATAGGTATTTTTGATTATATCAATAATCCTAAACCTGGTCTTGAACTATTTAAATTCATATCCATCTATAGTCTATGACAACAATTGTACTTGTAAGAAAAAATAATGACGTAGTTGTGGCCAGTGACGGTCAAGTTAGCATGGGTAATACTGTTATAAAGAAAACTGCAAACAAAGTTCGTAAAATTGAGAAAAGAAATGTGATCGCGGGGTTTGCTGGATCGACAGCAGATGCTTTAACATTATTTGAAAGATTAGAGTCAAAGCTTGAAAAGCATGCGGGTAACCTAACAAGAGCTGCTGTAGAATTAGCAAAAGATTGGCGAACTGATAAATATTTAAGAAGATTAGAGGCATTAATGGCAATTGGAGATAAAGAAAAAAGTTTTATAATTTCAGGAACTGGTGATGTGTTAGAGCCCGAAGGTGATGTAATTGGAATTGGTTCTGGTGGAAATTATGCTCTGGCTGCTGCGAAAGTATTAATGGATACAGATTTGTCTGCGGAAGATATTGCAAAAAAATCAATAAAAGTTGCTTCAGATATATGTGTGTTTACTAATGACAATTTAAGTATGGAGAAAATTTAATGGAAAAATCTAATGTTACATCGTTTCCAAAAGGTAAGGTTACTAAAGAAAAAACTACTATAGCAAATTCATTATCACCAAGAGAGATTGTTTCTGAATTAGACAGATTTGTTGTTGGACAAAACAAAGCTAAAAGAGCTGTTGCGATTGCTCTAAGAAATAGATGGAGAAGACAAGCATTAGAAGATGACATGAAAGATGAAGTTCTTCCAAAAAATATATTGATGATAGGGCCGACTGGTGTTGGTAAAACTGAAATCTCTAGAAGACTTTCAAAATTAGCAGAAGCTCCATTCGTGAAAGTTGAAGCTACAAGATTTACAGAAGTAGGATATGTTGGACGTGATGTAGAGCAAATTGTAAGAGATTTGTTAGAAATTGCAATTGCAATGGAAAAAGTAAAGAAAAGAAAAGAAGTTCATGCTCAAGCGCAAAAATTAGCAGAGGATAGAGTTTTGGATGCTTTAGTTGGAAATAAAGCAAGCGTAGCAACAAGAGAAAGTTTTAGAAAAAGATTAAGAGATGGAGATTTAGATGATAATGAAATCGAAATAGCTGTTAGTGAGTCTAATCAGATGCCATCATTTGAAATTCCAGGAATGCCAGGAGCTAATGTTGGGATGATAAATATTTCTGACATGCTTGGAAAATCCATGGGTCAAAAACCTAAGAGAAAAAAAATGTCAGTAAAAGAGTCTCATGAAATTTTAATAAATGAAGAATCAGACAAGCTTATAGAACAAGATAAAATTATAAAATCAGCAAAAGATTCAACAGAAAATAATGGAATAGTTTTCTTGGACGAGATTGATAAAATTTCTGCAAGAACAGACAGGGTTGGTGGAGATGTATCGAGAGAAGGAGTTCAAAGAGATTTATTGCCATTAATAGAGGGTACTACTGTAAGTACTAAATATGGTCCTGTTAAAACTGATCATATTTTATTTATTGCTTCGGGTGCTTTTCAGTTAGCAAAACCATCAGATCTTTTACCTGAATTACAGGGTAGGCTTCCAATAAGAGTAGAACTTGATGCCTTAAATAGTGAGGACTTTATTAGAATATTAAAGGAGCCAGATAATAGTTTAATAAAGCAATACAAAGCACTGTTAAAAACTGAGAATGTTGATTTAGAATTTACAGAGGATGGAATTAATACAATTGCCCATGTAGCAAGTGAAGTCAATTCGTCTGTAGAAAATATAGGGGCAAGAAGATTGCATACTATTATTGAGCGAGTTCTAGACGAAATTAGTTTTACAGCTACAGATAGAGCTGGAGAGAAAATAACTGTTGATGGAAAATACATCAAAGACAACATCGGTGAACTAGTAAAAGATACAGATCTTTCTAAGTTTATTTTGTAGATTTAAGAATAATATTGAAATTTCCTTTTGATGGACTGTCGACAGACTCAAAATCAATTTTAATTATTTTTTTCATTAATTCAGAATTATTTTTAATATATTCTGGCACTGAATATTTTAAAATACTAAGTTCTGAAGACTGATAAGGATCATTTATATTTTTTGACCTCATTCCCTTGCCAGTAATTACGTTAATTTTTTTTACTTTATTTAAATAACAATTCTCAATAAATTCTGAAATTTCTTTATTAGCTCCTTCCAAGGTAAAACCATGTAAATCGATTGATCTTTCTAAAATTGATTGGTCGTTTATTTGCTCTAGGTCTTTAATCTGAAGTTTTTCAGAACTATTTAAAAAATTTTGCCAATCTTTTTTATCTTTATCTGATAATTTATCCGTCAAGCTTGAGTGTCAATTAATAACCAGTTAGGATTTGAAGATCTGGTATCTTTTGAAAATTTCCAAGTATCTAAAACTTTTTTTATTTTTTCAGGATCTCCTGAAACTATTTTATTATCCTTATCTTTAACACACGAAATAATTTCACTAACAAATTCAACTGTTACTTCGAGCATATTTTTATTTTGTTCGTGTTGTTTTACTTCAGCAGAGCTGATTCCAATAAAAGTTGTTTCGGAAGAAAGTTTTTTATCTTGTCTATCTTTGATTGCATCTTCAAACTGTTGATAAACACTTTTATCTAATAAAGTTTTGATATCTTTTAAGGTTCCCTTGGCAAAATTTGTGATAATCGTTTCGTATGCAATTTTTGCACCTTTTACAAATTCTTTTTTTGCATTTTCATCAAATGTGCTAGCATTCAAATTAACTGTTGGTTTTGAAGGTGGAGCTTCATGAGCAAAGCTTGATTCAATATCTTCCTCAAAACCAGTTTTTTTTCCTAAAATTCCTCTCAATCTTAGAAAAATGAAACCAGCTATCATTGCAAGAAGGATGATATCAATGTATTCAAAGCTATAACTCATATATATATAATATTTACTATATTGATAAATTTCAACCTGCTAATTAAATAATAGACAAATGAACACAGCATTAATTTTAATTATTGGTATTCCACTTATTGAAATTTATTTATTTATCAAAATTGGATCACAAATAGGAGCATTTAATACAGTATTACTAATACTGACCACAGCCGTGATTGGAGTTGCATACGTAAGATACGAGGGTTTTAATACTTTAAAATCAGCTATTGGACAATTAGTAAAAAACGAGTTACCGGTATATGAGCTTATATCGGGTGCAACTCTTGCATTTGCGGCTTTTCTTTTAATTTTGCCTGGATTTGCTACAGATTTAGTGGGTTTATTGTTTGTTATACCTTTTACAAGAAAAATTTTACTAAGTAGATTTGTAAAAAAAAATACTAATAAAAAAAAAAAAAAAAAATAATTATATTGAAGGTGATTATGAGGATATAACTGAAGATAATGACAAAAAATTATGAAATAGTGTTTAATTATATAAAAGATCTCTCAGTTGAAATTCCTGATGCAGAAACATTTTTATTTAGTAGAGAAAATATAACTAAATATACTTTAGGTTTAAACATATCTACAAACCCAATCAAAGATCAGGCTATCGAAGTTATTACGAATTTAAATTATAAAGATAAAAATGAAAATAGAAGAAAATCATATTTTGAAATTTCATATGCAACAGTAATAAAATTAAAAAATAAAGAAATGAAAAAAGACGAATTAGAGAGACTAATACTTTGTGATTTACAAAATGATATATATCCTGACTTAGAGAAGATTTTTTTAAAGTCGATTAAAGATGCAGGTTTCCCAGACATGAAATTAGAAAAAAAAATTGATTTTGAAAAACTTTACCAACAGAAACTTAATTAAAAAAATTTCTTTTCAATTCTTTTTGCAAAAATTCTTTATGGTTTTCTAAATCTTGTTTTGATGGCTTTATAATTTTTTTACAATAAACTATTTTTTCATTATTTTGGTTTTCTTTTTTATTTATTTCTTTTTGGAATTGAAATATTGGCTCTTTTTGATCAATTAAATTAACATAAACTTTAGATAGTAATTCACAATCAATTAGGGCTGTATGTTTTTCTCTTTTAGAATTATCTATCCTAAATCTTTTACATAATGCATCTAAACTTATTCCTGATCCAGGAAATTTGTTTCTTGCAATTTCAAGTGTATCTATAACATTTTCTTTAGAAATTTTTTCTTTTTTTATTAAAGAAAGCTCATTGTTTAAATGCCCTATATCAAATTCTGCATTATGAATTATAATTTTTTTTCCTTCTATAAATTTTAAAAAAGCGTCTGCTATATCACTAAACTTTTTTTTATCTGCTAAAAATTTGTCTGTATATCCATGAACTTTTAAAGCACTTTCAGAAACTTTTCTCTCTGGATTTAAATAACAATGAAAAACGTTTTTGGTTGGTATTAAATTTTCGATTTCAATACAACCTATTTCAACTATTCTATGCCCATCTTTTACTGAAAGTCCTGTGGTTTCAGTATCAAGTACTATTTCTTTCATTTAAAATTTTTTTCTTCAAAAAATTAATTTTATATCTCATTATATTTGGACTAAAATTATTATCGACAACATAATTTGCTAATTTCTTCTTTTTTAACAGTCTAGTTTGGTTCATTTTTAATTTTAAAAGAATTTTTTTGTTATAATTTTTTCTTTTTTTTAATCTTTCGATTATTTTTTTTTTATTGGATTTTACAAAAATTAAAATATCTCTTTTATTGTAAAGTTTATTTTCTATTAGTAATGGAATATCAAGAATTATAATTTTGCTTTTTTTATTTTTATTGATAAATAACTTCATTTTCTTTCTAACTAAAGGGTGAACTATAGAAGATATTTTCTGTAAATTCTTCTTATCATGGTTAATTGCTTTAATTAGTTGACTTTTAGATACTGGAAAAGATTTGACAAATCTTGGGAGTTTTTTACTTAATTTCCTATAACATTCAAAACTATTTTTATACAGTATATTTACTTCCCGATCTGCATTAAAAACTGGTGATTTAAAAAGCTTAGATATAAAAGATTTTCCTGAACCAATTGCTCCAATAACTCCGACTCTAATCATTAGAAATTAAATACATCTCCCACCATCTACTTCCAAAACTGTTCCTGTTATCAGGCTTGCTTCATCTGAGCACAAAAAACATGCAGCATTGCCCATATCTTGAGGGGTAGAAAATCTACCTAATGGTATAGTTGATAAAAAAGCTTGTTTTTTTTTTAGAGTGTTACCTCCCATAAATGATTTTAATAAGGGGGTTTTTCCAGCGACAGGCGCTATAGCATTAACTCTTATTTTAAAGGGTGCCAATTCTACGGCCATAGCTTTTGTTGCAGTAATCATCCAACCTTTACTTGCGTTATACCAATTCAATTTAGGTCTTGGAGATAATCCTGCTGTTGAAGCAACATTTAAGATAACTCCTCTTTTTAATTTTTTCATTTTTGGCACAAAATATTTTCCACAATAATAAACCGACTTTGCATTTACATTAAATACTTTGTCAAATTCTTTTTCAGTGACAGTTTCCATGGATTTGGGTTTATGTGTTATTCCGGCATTATTTACAAATATATCCACATAATTGTACTTTTTATAAGCAAATTTTAGAAGAGAGTTAAAGTTAGATGCTTTAGACACATCCGCAACAAAATAATCTTGAGATAAATTTTTAGAAACTTTCTTTAATAACTTTGAATTTATATCAACTAATATTAAATTGGCCCCTTCTTGAGTAAACTTTTCTGCTATGCCTTTGCCAAAACCAGAAGCCGAACCAGTTATTATTGCAATTTTATTATTAAGTCTCACTAATCCTAACCTTCTAAGAATTTTATTAGTTCTTGATCAATCTTTGGTTCAAAATTATGCCATATACTAAAAGCTTTTTGTGCTTGAAATAAAAACATATTTAAACCATTCTCAATTATGTTTCCTGGTTTATTTCCAGCTTCAGAAAAGTCAGTGTTGAATGGATTATAAATAACATCAAAAAAAAGTTTATTTTTTTCAGCTATTGAAAAATCAATTCCAAATTTATCATTTTCTTTTAAGCCTAAGCTAGTAGCATTAATAATCATATCAAAAGTGGGAAGCGATCCCCAATCTATAACCTCTATTCCTTCAAATAAATTTTTTAAAATTTCAGCTTTTTCTTTTGTTCTGTTACTTAGATATATTTGTTGAGCATTCATTTTTTTTAGAGCATAAATGATTGAAGGAACAACCCCTCCTGCTCCCAAAATGATTATTTTTTTGTTTTTAACATCGTAATTTAATTTTTTAATACTAAGTTCAAATCCTTCAATATCAGTATTGTAACCAGTAACATTTCCATTATTAAGACAAACTGTATTCACAGATTGAGTTCTTAATGCATGTCCACTTAATACATCTAAATGAGGTATAATTTTTTTTTTAAAAGGGACTGTAATATTAAGACCATTTAATTGACCGTTCTTAATACTGTTACACAATTCTTTCAAATCATCGTCATATACCTGCAATTTTCCATAAATAGCCTCAATTTTATTAAAATTTAACCAATAATTTTGAAGTTTTGGCGATAATGAATGCTCAATGGGATTACCAACGACTAAATATTTTTTCACGATAAACTTTCAATATACTGTTTAATTTTATCAACAGGAAGGCCCATTATAGTATTTTCATCTCCCTCGATTTTAGAAAATAGATTTCGTCCTTCTCCCTCTATTTGGTAAACATTATAAGCATATAAATCCTCGTCTGTTATTTTGCTTAAATATTCTTTTAAATCTTTGTCTGTAAATTCTTTCATCGTTAAACTTGCTTTATCTGTATAATTCCACACCATTGATCCATTTTTTGATATACATGCAGAGCTTATTAAGTGATGTATTTTTCCATTTAATTTTTTTAAGATATTGAATGCTTCTTCTCTATTTCCTGGTTTAGAGATTAATTCACCATTTAAATCTATAACGCTGTCAGCTCCCAAAACTAATTGATCAAATAATTTTTGACTGACTTTATTTGCTTTTAATTCAGCTAAGTTTTTTGAGATGGTTTCTGGAGTTGCACCTTCATTAATTAAACTTTCTTTTATTGGATCTTCATCGATATTTGAGTGTTCAACTATACATTTCATATCATATTTTGATAGAATTTGATGTCTTACTTTACTTTTTGATGCTAAAACTAACTTATGCATTTTTATTTTTTATCTCATAAATTTTTATAATTGAAGCAGCAGTTTCCTCAACTGATTTTCTTGTTACATCTATTGTCGGCCAATTATTCTTTTTAAAAATTTTTTTTGACTGTTCTACTTCAATTTTGATTTTCTCTAAATCGGTATATTCAGATGCTTCATTTTCTTTAAGCGAGTTTAGTCTATTACGTCGAATGTCAAACAGTCTTTCTGCTTCCGTTACTAGACCAACAACACACAATTTTTTTGACTCTGTTATATTTTTTGGGATTTCCATTTCATTTACTAATGGTATATTGGCGGTCTTTAAACCTTTATTTGCTAGATAAATAGAGGTTGGTGTTTTGCTCGTTCTACTAACACCAATTAATATAATATCCGATTCAAGTATATTTCCTGATTGATTACCGTCATCATGGTTCATTGTAAATTGAATTGCTTCGATTCTTTTATAATATTCTTCATCTAATACATGCTGCCCACTAGGTTTATGTGTAGCTTTTTGGTTAAGAATTTTTGAAAAATTTAAGATTAGATCTCCCAAAACACCAAAGCAAGGTATATTTATCTTGTTAGCTTCTTCTGCCAAATACTTTGCAAGTTTACTATTAACTACGGTGTATAATATAATAGGGCTTTCTTGTTTTTTCGCATTTTTAAGAATTGTTGATATTTGACTTTCTGTTCTTGTAAAAGAAAATTGATTGAGTTCATAATTAAAATTATTAAATTGAGCTTTTAAAGCCATGAAAATCCTATCTAGTGTCTCCCCAGTTGAGTCGGAAATTAAGAATATTTGGTGTGTATTTTTCATGTATAAATTGTTTATAAACTAATTTTTGTTTAAGAAGTAATTTTCAATTGTTAAAATTCCAAAAGAAACATTTTTTATACTCATTTAATTAACATCTAAAATTAATGTGAATATCTTATTAACAATTTTAAAGCTTTATAAAATAATTTAATAACCTTGAATTTAGAGGGTTTTTTAGATGATAAGTTGTATAAAAAGTTAATAAAATGTTGAAATTGAGTAATTTACGTTATTAACAATACATACTAATAATAAATACTAAATATAATTATCTTAATATAGATGACACCAATACAAGAATGTTTAATAAATAAAAGTACTAAAGTTAATCCAGTTTGGTTGATGAGACAAGCTGGTAGATATTTGCCAGAGTTTAGGGAAATCAGAAGATCAAACCCAGATTTCATTAAATTGTGTTTAAATCATACTTTGGCTGAGGAGATAACATTGCAGCCAATAAAAAGATTTGGTTTTGACGCTGCAATAATATTCTCAGATATATTAATGGTTCCTTATGGAATAGGCCAAACTGTTAAATTTAAAAAAAACTTTGGTCCCAGTCTTGGAACTATTGATTTAAATAAAATCCAAAGTGTATCCGAGGATAAGTTTACGGAAAATTTATTACCTGTATATAAATTATTGTCTAATCTTAAAAACACTAAAGATCTTGAAACTAGAGATTTAATTGGATTTGTAGGAGCTCCATGGACGTTGTTAGTATATATGATAAACAAAGTTTCACCTAAGAACGGATTATCTCAAGATTTTTTCAAAGATAAAATTTTAATTAACGAAATTTTAAATTTGTTAGATAGATTTATTAAGATTCATATAGAAAATCAAATAAAAGCAGGTGCTACAATAATTCAAATTTTTGACAGCTGGGCTGGTTTAATAAAAGAGGATTTTGACAAATTTTTGTATGATCCAACATTATCTCTAGTGAATTATGTAAAAAATTTAGGTGTGCCTGTTATATGTTTCCCAAGAGGCATTACTGATTACGTTAGATTTACTAAAATTGTTAAGCCCAGCATGATAAATATCGACTATAATGTAGATCCAGAACATTTAATAAAATCTTTAGATATACCGATACAAGGAGGCTTAGACCCCAAGATCCTTTTATCAAATAAAGAAAATTTAAATAATCAAATTAGAAAATATCTCGAAATATTTAAAGACCACCCTTATGTTTTTAATCTGGGTCATGGTATTTTGCCTGAAACAGAAGTGGACATGGTTTATGAACTCGTAGAAACTGTTAGAGATTATAAATGAAAAAAGAACACCCTACTATTAAATTTGGAAAAACTGGAGTTTTATTGATCAATCTTGGAACTCCTGATTCTACTAATTGGTTTGATATAAGGAAATATTTAAAGGAATTTTTATCTGATAGAAGAGTTATAGAAGTCAATCCAATTATTTGGCAAATAATTCTTAATCTTTTTATTTTAACTTTTAGACCCTCCAAAACAGCAAAAGCTTATAAAGAAATTTGGATGAAAGATGAAAACATGTCTCCATTACTTTATTACACAAAGAAGCAAACAGAAAAAACTTCTGAATATTTAAAAGGGGAAAATTTAATTGTTGATTTTGCGATGAGATATGGGAACCCAAGTATCAAAAGCAAAATAGCAAAATTACATTCAGAAGGATGTGAAAATTTAGTAATTTTACCTT
Organism: uncultured Pelagibacteraceae bacterium; assembly: GCA_902525295.1. Lineage (GTDB taxonomy): Bacteria > Pseudomonadota > Alphaproteobacteria > Pelagibacterales > Pelagibacteraceae > Pelagibacter. The sequence continues at coordinate 39,338 of CABZGR010000005.1, forward strand.
TATACCCTCAATATGCTGCAGCCACCACAGCCACAGTGTGTGATGAGGTTTATAGGACTTTAATGAACATGAGATGGCAACCATCTTTGCAAATAATACCACACTATGAATCGCACCCATTGTACATTGAAGCATTAGTAAACTCTATAAATAAAAAAATTAGTGAGATTGATTGGAAACCAGATTTAATATTAGCTTCTTATCACGGTATTCCTAAAAAGTACTTTGATAAGGGCGATCCATATCATTGTTATTGTCACAAAACCACAAGGTTGATGGCTGAAAACTTTAATACTATAGAAATTAAAACGACATTTCAGTCAAGATTTGGACCACAAGAATGGTTGCAACCATATACAGATAAAACCCTTGAAAGTTTACCAAATGATGGAAAAAAAAATGTCCTAGCAATATGTCCTGGCTTTTCTTCTGATTGCGTAGAAACATTAGAAGAAATTCTTATACAAGGTAAAGAGAGCTTTATGGAGTCTGGAGGAGAAAATTTTGATATGGTTCCTTGCTTAAATGATAGTGATGATCATATTCTTTTGTTAAAAAATTTGATTGAAAAAAAAATTTAATAATGAACTTTTATTTATTATTTAAGTCGTTGCATTTAATCTCAGTTATATCTTGGATGGCAGGACTTTTATATTTGCCTAGAATTTTTGTTTACCACGCTCAAAATAGTTCAGAAAAAAAAACATCAGAAATATTTAAGACAATGGAAAGAAAATTATTTTTCTACATAATGACTCCTGCCATGATTTTGTCTTGGATTTTTGGAGTAATTTTAATTTACAGTATAGGATTTCAACAAATCGGACAAACGTGGATGATTCTAAAAATAGTTTTTGTAATTATTTTGACACTTTACCATTTTTATCTTGGTAATATTCTTATCCAATTCAAAATAGATCAAAATATACATACTCACAAATTTTATAGAATTATTAATGAAATACCTACATTATTACTTATTTTGATTGTTTTTGTTGTTGTTTTTAAGCCTTTATAGACTTGAATAATTGTAAACACATTACTATATTAAGATTATCCAAATAATAAACTCCCATTATGAACATACAAGAATTAAAAGAAAAGAGCTCAGAACAGTTAATAAAAGATGCTGAAAATTTAGGAATAGAGAATGCTAGCACACTCAGAAGGCAAGAGATTTATTTTGCTGTTTTAAAAAAACTCGCAGAAAAAGGAGAGGAAATTACCGGAGGCGGAGTTCTTCAATTGCTCCAGGATGGTTTTGGTTTTTTAAGAGCAATAGAGTCCAATTATTTGCCTGGTGCTGATGATATTTATGTAAGCCCAAACCAAATAAGACGTTTTGGACTAAGGACAGGAGATACGGTTGAAGGACCAATAAGATCTCCCAAAGAAGGGGAAAGATACTTTGCGTTGCTTCAAGTTAGCAAAATTAACTTTGAAGAAACTGAAAAATTTAAACACAAGATCGCTTTCGATAACTTAACACCTCTTTATCCTAACAAACAGCTAGTAATGGAAGTTGAAGCAACGAAGATAGATAAAAAGGTAGACCTAACACCAAGATTGATTGATTTAGTTAGCCCAATAGGAAAGGGACAAAGGTCCCTAATAATTTCACCGCCTAAAGCGGGTAAGACAATGATTTTACAAAGCATAGCAAATTCAATAACAGCAAACCACCCAGAGTGTTATTTGATGGTCTTATTAATCGATGAAAGGCCTGAAGAAGTAACCGATATGCAAAGAACTGTCAAAGGAGAAGTGATAAGTTCAACATTCGATGAACCTGCACAGCGACACGTTGCTGTTGCTGAAATGGTTATAGAAAAAGCTAAAAGATTAACTGAGCATAAAAAAGATGTAGTAATTCTTCTGGACTCCATAACAAGATTGGGTAGAGCTTACAACGCAGTTGTCCCAA
>CABZGR010000006.1 GCA_902525295.1 uncultured Pelagibacteraceae bacterium
TAAGTTTAATTTCAATTATTTTATTTAAATTATTTTTCAAGATTATCAATTGCCTCTTTAAGTTGAGTGTCTATATCCCCGAGTTCCTTTTTAATTGACTCAGTATTATCAATTAATTTAGTCTTATAAAAAATTTTTGTTGGTATTATCTCGTAACCAATTTTTTGTTGAGATTCGTCATGGATGTAGTCAGGAATGTAAGGTTCTACCTCTAACTTTAAATAATCTTGAAAATTAAAATTTAAAGGAACTTTTTCATAATATCTTTTAGATTTATCTATTCTAATTTTCTTCTTTTTATCAAAAATTATTTTTCCTTTCTCAGTTAAAGGTCTATCTATTGTTGCCCTTACATAACCAAAAAAATTATTTTCAAAAATTTTAGACTCTTCATTAATTTCAAATTTTTCATATAAATTGTTAATATCTTTTATATGATCATCTAAAAACTCTTTATTTTTTTCACCAAGATTTCTTTTTAAAAATTTATATTTTTTTGAAGCATCAATTAATTGAATTTTATTTTTTCTTTTATTTGATTTTTTATTATCAAGTATCCAAATAAAAGTCATAATACCTGTGTTAAAAAACATTTTATCTGGCAACATGATAACGGTTTCTAAAAAATCATTTTCTATAACCCATTTTCTTATTTCTGACTCGCCTGAACCTGCATCACCAGTAAAGCAAGCAGAACCATTAAATACAATGCCTATACGAGAACCATTGGGTTCCATCTTATCAATCAAATGCTGTAAAAATAATAATGATCCTTCAGAAGTTCTTGGTAAAGTCGATAAGAATCTACCGTTCGATTGATTTGCTTCATTCTTTACAAACTCTTCATCAGCAGACCAACTTGTACCAAATGGAGGATTGGTAATCATATATTCAAATTTACGATCTGAATATTTGTCGTTAGATAATGATGAATATGGACCTTTAATGTTTTCAGGATTTTCATCTGCCATTAAAAAATCTGATTTACAAATTGAATAGGTTACATCATTCAACTCTTGCCCAAATAACTCTATTTTTAATTTTTCATTTATATTTTCATGTATCCATTGTTTTCCAATAGTCAACATCCCACCAGTTCCACAACATGGATCGTAAACAGATCGAATTTTTCCTTCTCCTTTTAAATTATCTCTATCACCTCCAAATACAAGTGAGACTAATAGTTTTACGATATCTCTTGGGGTAAAATGATCACCACTTTCTTCATTTGAAATTTCTGAAAATTTTCTTAAGAGTTCCTCATACATAGTACCCATCATGTGATTGTCAATTTTATTAGGATGTAGATCAAACTCTGTAAATTTATCTATTAAAAGATAAAGTTTTTTATTTTTATTTAATTTTGTTACTAATGGGTCTATCTGAAAATTTTCAATTATATCTAATACATTTTTTGAGTAACCTTGGATATAATTGTTAAAATTTTTGTATACATTATTTGGATCACTTTTAATTCTCAGCAAATCGAATTTTGATACATTAAAAAAAGGTAAATTTAATTGACTCTGAATTACTTGATTAAAATCTTGAAGTTTTTTTTTATATTTTTCATATAATTCAAATGCTTCGTCTTTTTGAGGTTCAAGTACACAATCTAGTCTTCTTAAAACTACAAATGGTAAAATTATTCGACCATACTCACTAGGTTTAAACAAACCTCTTAAAATATCATCTGCTGTAGACCATATAAGTGAAGAGAGATTTTGTTTTTCCATAACTCTATAGTAGCAAACTAATGAATAAAATCGATTTTAAATTTTTATTTACAAATTTAGATATTGTAATTTTATTTTAATTAATCACTATTCCAAGTAAATAAATCAGCATCAAAAGGTATGTTTCTAAATTTAAGTAAGATTTTATATTTTTCTAATCTTTCTTCTTTCTTAAATTTCCCTAAGTAGGTGAGTATTTGATCATAAGTCAAACCCTGTAAGTATTTCTTTTTCACATCAACATACTCTTCATAATCCATACCGCATATAGAGAATTTTTTTTTAGGATCTATATGTTCGGCATAACTTATTGTGTCTTGGGTTTCGCTAAGGACATCATAAAAACGAGCGATTTCATTATCTTTTTCAAAGAGAATATCTCTCCTGAAATCAAATAGTTCTTGTTGTTGCATATTTTGGAGTTATTAAAGTTTTGAATATTAACTTTAACAATTAAGAACATAACTATTAATAAAGGCAATTTTAAGACTTAAAACTTTGTTTAATAGTCTTATCTTTTGAATTGCTTTTGAATTGCTTTAAATAGTGATGAAGAGTGATGAAGGAATTTTCAAAATACTAAGTAAAACAACTGTTATTAGAAACCAGTATGAGAATGTAATCCCAATTTTACTCAAAAAAAAATTCAAAAAGGGCAGTTTTTACTGCCCTTTTTTTTTGAATTGAAAAAAAATATTTTGAATATATAAGAACGCGCAAATGACAACATCAATACGTAACATCACCATAATTGCTCATGTTGACCATGGCAAGACTACTTTAATTGATAACTTAATGAAACAGAGTGGTTCTTTTAGGGAAAATGAAGTTGTTGATGAAAGACTAATGGACTCCGGCGAACTTGAAAAGGAAAGAGGTATTACAATTCTTGCCAAACCAGCTTCCATAAATTGGAAAGATTCTAGAATTAATATTATTGATACACCTGGACACAGAGATTTTGCTGCAGAAGTTGAAAGAGTTCTTAGTATGGCTGATGGTGCATTATTGTTAATTGATTCAGCCGAAGGAGTAATGCCTCAAACTAAATTTGTATTAGCTAAAGCACTTAAACAAGGCCTTAAACCAATAGTAGTTATTAATAAATTAGACAAAGCTGACCAAAGAGCCGATGAAGTTTTAAATGAGACTTTTGACTTGTTTGTTAGCTTAGATGCCAACGAAGAGCAATTAGACTTTCCAGTTATTTACGCAAGTGGAAGATCTGGCTGGGCATCTAAAGAAATAGATGGCCCAAGAGAGAATTTAAACCCATTATTAGATTTAATAATAGATCATGTTAAACCAGCAGAATTTGACAAGACCAAGCCTTTTGCAATGCTTTCGACTCTTTTATATGCAGACAGTTTTTTGGGTAGAAGTTTAGTTGGTAGAATTTCTCAAGGTACTGCAAAAGCAAACCAACAAATCAAAGCAATTAATCTTGATGGAGAAAAAGTTGATGAGGGAAGGTTGACTAAAATATTTAGATACGAGGGGACAAAAAAAGTACCAATAGAAGTAGGCGAAGCTGGAGATATTGTAGTTATAGCTGGATTAGAAAAAGCAAATGTTGCTGATACCATATGTGATACTGAGGTAGATACACCAATACAAGCAACCCCAATTGATCCACCAACGATGTCTATCAAAATAACAGTAAATAGTTCTCCATTAGCTGGAACTGAAGGTAAAAAACTTACAAGTACTCAAATTAGAGAGAGGTTAGTTCAAGAAGCTCAAAATAATGTCGGAATTTCTTTTTCAGAAAATGAAAACAAAGACTCATTTGAAATAAGTGGAAGAGGCGAATTAATGTTAGAAATATTATTAACACAAATGAGACGTGAAGGATTTGAAATGACAGTAAGCCCTCCTAGAGTTTTATTTCAAAAAAATGAAAATGGTGAAAAATTAGAACCTATTGAAGAAATTACTATGGATCTTGACGAAGAGTTTTCTTCAAAAGTTATAGACTCCATGAATAAAAGAAAAGGAAAATTAATAGATCTTAAAGATACTGGAAAAAATAAAAAACGATTAATCTTTCATGCACCAACTAGAGGTTTAATGGGGTACACCAGTAGATTTCTTACTCTAACTAAAGGAACAGGAGTAATAAACAGAATATTCCATTCTTATGGAAAATTTGAGGGAGATATGGAAGGCAGAAGAAATGGTGCATTAATTTCAATGGAACAAGGAAAAGCAGTAGCATTTGCAATTTATAATCTACAGGCAAGAGGAGAAATGTTTGTTACTCATAACGATCCAGTTTATTCGGGTATGATTGTAGGATTGTCACCTAAACCTGGTGATATGATTATAAATGTCATGAAAGGTAAAAAACTTACAAATATGAGGACACAAGGAACAGATGAAAATGTTGTTTTAACTCCTGTAAGAAAGATGTCTATCGCTGAACAATTGAGCATGTTAAATTCTGATGAAGCACTAGAAATTACGCCAAATTCATGCAGATTAAGGAAAGCTGTGCTTGATCCTCACGAGAGAAAAAAGCTCTCTAAATTATCAGAAGCTTCTTAAAAAATAATTATTCAGATTTATTTTTGGTAAAAGGCAGCCACTTTTCAAATGCTGATTTACTAGGTCCATCATATGGAATTGAGTAAGAGTTTGTTCTTGTCAATACTTCAATTCCTTTTGAGAAAACAAAAATAAAAACTATTACAAAAACAATTGTCATTATTTTAAATGGATCAAAATTTTTTGTCTTAAAAACACTAACAGCTTTTGCTTCAGCTCTATGAAATTGTTTAAACGTATAATAAACAGCAAATATTAAACCTATATGAGCAACATACGTCCCTGCCCAACCAAATGCAAAAGTGGCATATGAAAATACGTATAAACTAAATACTGTTGTCCATATAAAACTCAAAACTAATAATATTTGTAGTCTCACAGTTTTGGGAAGGGCTCTTAAATCATTTTTACTATCGTCAAATAGTATATTCGCCGATTCTTTCATCCAATTTTTTATAGACATGATTTATATTTACAATTTTTATTCAGTATTAACAATCGACTAATTGTCCACTAAACACATTTACTTCGTTACTTTATCCACAATATAAATTCCTAAAGCTACAGCAGGGCCTATCCCAAATGCAAATATTATAGTACCCAAACCAACAGTTCCTCCCAAATACCAACCAGATATAACAGCTGAAATTTCTAAAGTAGCTCGAATTAAAGCAATAGGAAGTTGAGTTTTTTTTGTTAGACCCGTCATCAATCCATCTCTAGGACCAGGACCTAAATTTGCAATTAAGTATATGCCGCTTCCTAGACCGACAAGTAAAACAGAAAATACAGCAAGAATATATTTTGAAAAAGTAGCTAAAGGAGGATCAAAAAGAAAAAGCGTCAAATCAATTATGGCTGCTATAATTAAAATATTTAAAATTGTACCAATTCCTGGTTTTTGTTTTAGTGGAAACCAAAACCCTAAAACAACAATACTTATTATTAATGTAGATAAACCAATCGAAATATTTAATATGTTTGATAACCCTTCTGCAAGAACAGACCATGGAGAATTACCAGTCGTAGAAACTAATAAAAGACCCTCTCCCAACCCAAACAAAGATAAACCAATACATAAAAGTAAAAAAGTTGTAAATTTAGGTTTTAAATTTAAAGGTTTTTCTGAGCTCCAGGATTTTGAGGGAATATTTTTAATGGTTAAAAACATAATTCTTTAGACTATTTATCTTTTAAACATAAAAATTCTATATAAAGTTCTGACAAGTTAGTTAAAATAATATGAAATAATGAGAAAATTCTTAGTAATATTATTAGTTTTATCTCCTCTTTTTTTACAAGCACATACTGATCACTATAAAAATTATTCATACATAGAAATGGAGATATTTAAAGATGATGAAAAAATTGGAGAAAGTATTTTCACATTTAAAAAAGAAGAAAATAAATTTATTGTTAAAAATAAGACTAATTTCAATGTAAAATTATTGGGTGTTACAGTATTCTCTATAAATAGTAGAGGTACTGAAGAATATATTGGAGACCAATTAATTTCATTTAACTCAGAAACATTTCAAAACAATAAGAGAAAATATGTAAATTTAATTTTTGATGAAAAAAAAGAGAAGTTTATAATTGATGGATCATCATATAAGGGTGAGGCGGATAGAGAAAATATAATCGGTCATTGGTGGAATCATAGAATTTTGCAAACTGAAACACAAATAAGTCCATTATCTGGAAGTGTAAAAAAACAAAACATAGAATTTTTAGGAAAAGGAAAAATTAAACTTTATAATAAAGAATATGATGTAGAACATTTTAGACTTTTTTCTACCAACCCAAATCTATCTGATGATAAAAAATTAAATTTTGAAATATGGTATGATAAAAAAAAAGCATTGATTATAAAAGTGGCTTATAAAAGAATGGGTTTATGGGAATATAGACTAAAAAAAATTCAATAATTATTTTCCCGCTACCGTCATTTGATTAATCAACAAAGTAGGAGCATTTGTTGAGTACTTCATCTCTAAATCATTTGCCAAAGTAATATTCTTAAACATCTCCTTAAAATTTCCAGCTATAGTTATTTCACTTACTGGGTAAGTTAATTCTCCATCTTCAACCATAAATCCTGACGCTCCAACTGAGTAATCTCCTGTAATAATATTGCCTCCATGGCCTATAGTCTCTGTTATATATAGAAACTTTTTTTCTGAATTTAGCAAATCTTTAAAACTTAAGGTACCATTTTCAAAATATAAGTTTGTTGTTCCTCCAGACCTACCATTAGATTTTAAATTTAACTTTTTACCATAATAAGTATCAATTAAATAATTTTTTAAAATACCATTCTCAACTAGTTTCAAAGAATTGGTTTCAACGCCCTCGCTATCAAAGTTTTGGGAACCTAATCCTTTTTCAATTTTTGGATCATCAATGATATTAATTGAATTTGGAAAAACTTCAGAATTGATTTGATCTTTTAAAAAAGAAGTTCCTCTTGCAATAGCACTCGCACTAATTGCACTTGCTATTGTGCTTAGTATTCCTTTGGAAATTCTTTTATCGAATATAACGCCAATTCTTTCACTCTTGATTTTTTTTGGACCTAACTTTTTTATTGCTTTGTCGGCAGCTATTTTTCCAATTTCCTCTGGTTCCATCATATCTTCCAAGAATCTTGTGCTACCAAACTCATAATCTCTTTCCATTGCACCGTTAATTCTTGATACAGCTACACATGAAGATGAAAAATTTGAGGTTTTGTATCCACCTAAAAAACCATTGCTGTTTGCGAGTATAAAATTATTTTTATTTTCGGTAAAACCAGCTTCAGTATTAACTATTTTTTCGTCAGTTGATGCTGTCTCTTCAACTTTTTTTAAAAATTCAATCTTTTTATCATTTGGATAATGTGTTTCATCATAGAGATTAAGGTCTCTTATCTCTTTAGACATTAAATCTTTATCTGGTAACGAATTATTTTCATCTGATGGAGTAATTTTTGTAGCATCAATACAACGTTCTATTAGTTTTTCTAAGTTTGATTTAGATAAATCTGATGAATTAATGCTTGATTTTTTTTTCTCTATATAAGTAGTTAAATTGACAGCAAAACTATCTGCTCTATTTGACTCGTCTAACTTTTTGTTTCTAAAACTAACATTTTCTGAGACAGAGTGAATTACTTTTACACCCACATCTGTTGCTCCTAGTTTTTTAGAGTTTTCAATACAATAAGACGCTATATCTTTTAAAAATTCCTGATCCCTTATCATTTAGATTAAAGTTTTGTTCCACCAACAGTCATCTTATTTATAAGAATTGATGGCTGAGCTACTCCTACTGGAACACCTTGTCCAGCTTTACCACATGTCCCAATACCTGGATCTAATTTCATATCATTACCAACTAATGAAACTTCTTTTAAAATTGACGGTCCATCTCCAATTAATGTAGCACCTTTGATTGGTGATCCTATTTTGCCATTATTGATTTCATATGCTTCCGTACAGTTAAAAACAAATTTTCCTGAGGTTATGTCTACTTGTCCGCCCCCAAAACTTACAGCGAAAATACCTTTATCAACTGAACTTATCATTTCATCTTGTGAATATTTACCTGACAACATCATTGTATTTCTCATTCTTGGTAAAACCACATGTTTATAACTTTCTCTTCTTCCACTACCTGTCGACTTAGTTCCCATCAGACGAGCGTTTAAACGGTCTTGCATATAGTTTTTTAAAATTCCATTTTCTATTAAAACTGTATTTTCAGTAGGCGTTCCTTCATCATCTATCGTTAAACTTCCTCTTCTTTGATGTAAGGTCCCGTCATCTACAATCGTAACTCCTTCGCTAGCTACTTGCTGCCCCATTAAACTATGAAATGCTGAAGTTTTTTTTCTATTAAAATCCCCCTCAAGACCATGTCCGATTGCTTCGTGAATTAAAATTGCTGGCCATCCAGGACCTAAAACAACTTTCATTTCTCCTGCTGGCGCTGGTTTGCTTTCTAAATTGACATTTGCGATTCTAAAAGCTTCATCACAAACATCTTTCCAGCTTCCATCTTTTAGATAATCATCATAACTTTGTCTTCCTCCAACTCCATAAACACCTGTTTCTTTTTTTCCATCTTTTTCTAAAACAACGGAAACGTTGAATCTGACTAATGGTCTATCATCTTTCAAAATTTGATTATCAGACCTAATAATTTCTATTGATTTATGTTCACCTAAAAAATTTGCAGTTACTTGATTTACAATTGAGCCTTTTGATCTTAAATAGTTATTAACACTTTTCAGCAAATCTATCTTTGAATCGAAAGTCTTGCTTTCAATAGGATTAATATTTTCGTAATATTTGCTGTTAGTTTTAGGAATTTCATGGTTGTAGGTACCTTTTTTTGACTTTAACGTATCTTTTAAATTATCGCTTGATTTTCTTAGTGACTCTTTTGAAATATCATTAGAATGAGAGTATGCAACAACTTCGCCTGTAACAGCTCTGAAACCATATCCTTGATCAGAGTTATAAGTTGAACTCTTTATTTTATTATCATCTAAAACAATAGACTCAGATTTATGATTTTCTAAATATAATTCTCCGTCATCACAATTTTTTAAGGTTTCAGTAACAATTGCTTCAGCTTGTGATGTATCTATATCTGTTTCTTTAAAGAAATTTGACATTTGAAGAATGTAGTAGTGATTATTAATATATCAACTGCTTATTTGGCACATTTGTAAAAATAAAATATTCAAATATAGTTTAATTATGAAGGTTTTTTTTAACAATTCATGCAAAATCTGCAGAGCAGAAATTAATATTTATAAAAAAGAAAACATAGAAAATTTGAATTGGATAGACATAACCAAAAATAAAAATGCTGAATTAGAGACAAAAAAAACTGATAAAGAGCTTCTAAGAAGACTTCATGTAGAACAAGATGGAAAAATCTATGTGGGCATTGATGCTTTTTTACTTATTTGGAAAAGTATTCCAAAATACAAGTTTCTTTATAAATTTTTTAAACTCCCTGTCATTTACCAGTTATTTTATGTTGGATATGAAATTGTAGCGTTCTTTTTGTATTTAAAAAATAAACACCAACTAAACTAATGTTGAATAGCGTACAAAATCTGGGTTACAAAAGATAAAAATATAAAAAAAGAGAAAAATAAAATAAAATACATAACTGTAACTGCTCTATTTCTCTTTCTTCTTAAAATAACAAATTTTTTATCATCAAGAAAAGAAATGTCTCTATCACCTGGCACTGGATAGTCATAACTCCATCTCCATAAAGACGAACCAAATCTTTTATCTAGTTTATTATAATAATTTACCCAGGCCAATGACCACATAAACATTAAGAATAAAAATGTTAAAGCTAAAAAAGTTGAGAACATAAATATATTAAATTATATTAAATTTTTTTTATATGTCTATCTGGGGAAGTTTAATTGGTGGGATGATCGGTTTTTCTTTAGGAGGACCGTTTGGGATGCTATTGGGTTCCTTAATTGGTGGAAAAGTATCAAGATCAAGATCAACATTTAAATCTTTTGCACAACCTCAACAAGTTTTTGCATTAGCTCTTATAGTTTTATCAGCTAAACTTAGTAAAGCAGACGGCCAGGTTAGTAGAGAGGAATTAATAGCAGTAAAAGATAAACTCAAAATTCCAGAACATGAATTAGATCAAGTTGGAAAAATTTTTAATAAAGCTAAAGAAGAAAGCACTGGTTACGAACCATATGCAAAACAAATAGCTCAGATCTATCAAGGAAATATAAATGTGTTGGAAGAGGTCATTAATATATTATTTTATATTGCAGAAGCTGATGGAAGTATAAGTGATCAAGAATTTAGAATGATACAACATGTTTCTCAATTATTTGGTCTTAGTGATGCTCAGTTCAATGGAATAGTTGAGGGTAGGAAATCATCAGATAAACTCAATCCATATGTGGTATTAGAGAGCAAACCTGATGATAATCTTACTGATATTAGAAAAAGATATTTAAAATTGAGTAAAGAACATCATCCTGACTTACTTCTAAGTAAAGGAGTTCCTCAGGAAGTTATTGAGGAAAGTAAAAAGAAAATGAGAGCTATTAATTCAGCCTGGGATCAAATCCAAAAACTAAAGAGTAATTAAAATTGCTCAGATTCTGTTGAGCCTTCCATTGCTGTTGTGGAGGTCTTTCCAGAACTTATTGTATTGGAAACTGCATCAAAATAAGAAGTGCCAACTTCTCGTTGATGTTTAACACTGGTATATCCATCTTTTTCTCTAGCAAATTCATTTTGTTGTATTCTAGAGTAAGCAGTCATACCTTCCTTTTTATACTTTTCTGCAAGCTCGAATATAGCAATATTTTGCGTATGGAAACCTGCTAAAGTTATAAATTGAAATTTATATCCCATCATTCCAATTTTAGTTTGAAATGTTGCAATCTCATCATCAGATAAATGTTTCTTCCAATTAAATGATGGAGAGCAATTATAAGCCAACATCTTTCCAGGAAATTTTGCATGTATTGCATCAGCAAACTTTTTTGCTTCTTCTAAATTAGGTGTTGCAGTTTCACACCATATTAAATCTGCGTAAGGTGCATAAGCTAACCCTCTTGAGATTGCTTGATCAATGCCATCTTTTACATAATAAAAGCCTTCAGGTGATCTTTCTCCAGTTAAAAACGGTTTGTCATTTTCATCAAAATCGTTTGTTATTAGTTTCGCAGCGTTGGCATCTGTTCTTGCAAGAATAATGAGAGGAACGTCGGCAATATCAGCTGCCAATCTTGCTGCTTTTAGATTTCGGACCATGGTTCCAGTAGGAACAAGTACCTTACCACCCATATGTCCACATTTTTTTTCACTAGCTAGTTGGTCTTCAAAATGAACTCCGGCTGCGCCAGCTTTTATAAATTTTTTTGTTAGCTCAAATACATTTAACGGCCCGCCAAATCCTGCTTCACCATCTGCAATAATTGGCAACATGTAATCAGTTCTTTCGCTGCTATTCATATCTCCATCTGCTATTTCCATATGCTGAATTTGATCAGCTCTAATTAAAGAATTATTCATAGACTCAACTAATTTAGGTGCGCTGTCGTAAGGATATAAAGATTGATCAGGATACATTTCACCAGCACTGTTTGCGTCTGCTGCAACTTGCCAACCACTTAAATAGATCGCTTTTAAACCTGCTTTTGCATGTTGAACAGCTTGATTTCCTGATAAAGAACCAAGTGTGTTTACATATGGCTCTGTATTCAACAATCTCCAGAGTTTTTGAGATTGCTGTTTACACATTGAATACTCAATTCTAATAGATCCTCTTAGCCTTTCTACTTCATCTGGCTTATAATCCCTTTGTATTCCTGCAAATCTTTTCAACTCGTACGAGATTTTCTCGGCTGACATTATTCCCCCTTTAAAAAAACTAATTCCTTTTACTTTTCGTTATATTCTTCTGTAAACTCATTCATTCCACTTGATCCCCAATCGCAGTGGTCATCTCTTAAATAAACCCCTCTGCTTCTATGCTCTTGGTGCTCTTGGTGATTTGTAGTTTGAGAACTAGTTTCAATGTTTTTTATAGTATCTTTGTCCATGTAAACTTTATAATTTACAATATTTACAAAATCCACAAAAAATGTTAAAATCATAGTAAATACAATAAATTTTTTGTAAATAATAATTTACAAAGTTTACAAATAGTAAATGAGTCAAGTAGAATTAAACATTGGTCCAAAAATAAAAGCTTTTAGAAGACAGCTAGGTATGCAGGCAAACAAACTAGCCTCACAACTTAACATTTCACCAAGTTATTTAGCTTTAATCGAGGGTGGTAAAAGAAAAATTGACGGGGAATTACTTTTAAAAATTTGTGAGGAATTAAGCATCAACATTAGCGATCTAACAAATAAATCAGATATCAATATGGTCAACACAATTTCAGAATTACTTGATGATCAACTTTTTGAAGATTTGGATATAGTTGGTCCAGAAGTTAAAGATCTAGCAAATAGTAATCCAAAAATTGGTAAAGCTCTAATAAGATTAGGAGACATTTTGAAAAAAAAAGATCATGAATTGGTTAACAAAATTGAAAAACTTTCAGGAAAAATTGTTGATAATAGAAAAAACTCATTTCCTGGAGAAGTAATTTCAGATTTTTTGCAAGAAAATAGAAATTTTTTTCCAAAACTAGAGGAATTTGCAAATCAAATCTTTGAGCAAATAAAACAAAATAATAGAACAAGATATATTGCTTTATGTGATTATTTAAAATCAGAGTATAAAATTGAAGTTCAAGATATAATTCCTGAGGAAGGAAAACCCTTTTCAAAAATTTATGATAGCAAAAATAGAAAGTTGCTATTGTCTGATTATTTGTCTTTGGAAACAAAGAAATTACATGCTGCAGCTCAAATTGCACAAGAGGGGGCTAGTGACATAATAAATTCTTATCTTGATACTTTTAATTATCCAAATGAAGAATCAAAAAAATTGACCAAAGTTGCTTTATTGAATTATTGTGGTGCAGCAATTTTAATGCCCTACAAATTATTTCATTCTGAATGTAAAAAACTTAAATATGATTTAGAGTTATTGCAAAATACATTTGCAACTTCATTCGAACAAGTCACACATAGAGTAACATGTTTGAACGATCCAAAATTACCTGGGGTTCCATTTCATTTTTTGAGAGTTGATGTAGCTGGTAATATTTCAAAAAGATTTTCATTGTCAGGTATAGAAATACCACGTTATGGTGGTGCTTGTCCTCGATGGAATGTATATTCAGCTTTTTCTAGACCTGGTGTTATACAGGCTGCAGTAAGTAAAATGACTAATGGCGAAAAGTATGTATGTATAGCAAGAACTGTTGAAAAAGGTATAGGAAGATATGGACAAAAAAAAAGTATGTTATCTATTGGACTTGGATGTGAAGCCAAATATGCAAGAGATTTTGTTTATACAGAAAACTTAGATTTGAATGATAAAAAATCAGAGATACCTGTAGGGGTTTCATGTAGAACTTGTGATAGACTGGATTGTTCTCAAAGAGCCTTTCCACCATTGCATAAAAAATTTGATGTAGACATTAATTCTAGAGGAGTATCTGTATATGTCAGTGATTAAAAAATATGTAAGTTTTATAATTATATTTTTATTTGTAAGTACAAATAATGTGTATTCAGACAATTTAAATATATTGTTTAAAGAATTGCTTAATGCAAAAAATTTACAACAAGCAGAAAAGCTAGAGGATCAAATTTGGAATAAATGGACAAGACACCCAAACAATGATTATCTGACGAACAAATTAGAGAACGGAACTTATTCCATGTACCATCAGCAGTATAGAATGGCATTAAAACTATTTACAGATGTGATTAATGAGGACCCAAAATGGGCAGAGGGTTGGAATAAGAGAGCAACATTACTATTTATATTGGGGGATTATGAGAAATCGTTAGATGATATTGAAAAAGTTTTAGATCTAGAGCCAAGACATTTTGGAGCATTATCAGGACGAGCGCAAATATACTTAGGCTTAAAGGAATACGAAAAAGCAGTTGATGACTTGAGAAAAGCAAAATCTATTTATCCATTAATCAAAAGTGGAGAAAATATAAAGTTAATAGAAAAAATTATCAAAGACCAACAAATTTAATTGTTCTTAGATCTTTTTTTTGCAATCAGCTGGGTTAATGAATCTACCATTAAATCTGAGGCTTTAAAAATTTCACTTGGTTTAAATTCATGTGAAATATTTTTTTCTTCATTTGTTTTATCTTCAATGACTATACCTTCATCTGGAGAATTATTTTTAATATAAATTAGTATTAACCACTCATCATCAATTGTCTCATCCCATTTTATAAATATCTCTCCAGTTTCGAATCTTCTGTCTATGCATCTCAAAATAGACATATGTTTAGTTATATATCTTTTATTAAGTTGAAAAACTAAACTATTCGCACTTCTGTAAAAGCTTTCAAGTGCAAACTCAATTTTTTGCCGAGCTAAAGTATACTCCCTTTCTCTTTGAAGTAATTTTGCTCTATCGTCTCCTTCTTGTGTTTCTACGCCTAACGCTTCAACTCGTTCTCTTATTTTCTGATCTCTTATTTGTTGATATTTTAATTTTAGTTTTTCGATACGCTCTTGTAATCCTGAATAATCCTCTCTCTTTTCTCTTAACGCTAATTTTTCTAGTTGTTCTAATTCTTTTACCTCTCTTATTCTAAACTTTTCTATTTGCTTTTCTAATTTTAATTCTTGTAAAAATTTCTTTTGTCTCTCCGCCTGCTCTTTTCTTAGTATAGCCTGTTCTTTTCTTAAGAATAATTTTATATCTTTTGCTCTTTCTCTTTCTAATTTTTGTTCTTGTTTTAACTGGATTTCTTTTTCTTTTAAAAAAGCTAACTCATCTGCTTTCTTCTGTTTTTCAATTTCGATTTTTTCCTTTTCTGCTTGCTCAATTTTTTCAAGTTTAATTTGCCTTTTTTCCTCAGCTCTTATTTCTTTAAAACGAATTAATCTAAATTCTATACTTTGAAAAAATTTTTGTATTAATTTATCAATTGCTAATAAATTAAAACTAAATTTGAAAGAAAACTTATTTTTTAAATCTTCCTCAAGTCTGACCGTTCTTGAAATAATACCCTTTTCAGTACTTGTCTTTAACTTAACTTTTTTTATTTTTTTTCTTCGATTTAATTTTTTTGTTATTTTTTTTTTTAATTTTGGTCTTTTTTTCTTTATTTTTGACTTGGATTTATTTTTTGATTTTTTAACCTTTGTTTTTAAATTTTTTTTTTTAGGTTTTTTTTTCTTTTTTTTCATTTAAGAAATACAGCTTTATCAGCTAATTTTTAATAAATATAGTCTCTAGTATTAGGAACAGATCTAATATCTTTAGTTAGCTGAAGTTGAAATACAACTTGATCTCCCCATTTAAAAGCCATTTCACAACTTGTAAGATAAAATTCCCACATCCTTAAAAATTTTTCATCGAACATTTCTAAAACTTGATCTTTTTTTGATAGAAATCTTTCTCTCCAATTTCTTAATGTGTGAGCATAGTGCATCCTTAAAATCTCTATATCTGTAGCTATAAGTCCAGAATCCTCTATTGGCCTCGCTATTTCGCTTAAACTAGGGGTATATCCACCAGGAAATATATATTTTGTTATCCAAGGCTGTGGGTCTCTAGGTGGTAGATTTGATCCAATTGTGTGTATCAAGGCTACTCCATCCTTTTTTAACATTTGAGACACTCTATTAAAATAGGTTTGATAGAATTTTTTTCCAACATGTTCAAACATTCCAACACTAACTATCCTATCAAATTTTTCATTCAATTGTCTGTAATCTGTTAATTTAAATTCAACTTGATTATCTAAATTTAATTCTTTGGCTTTTTGTTGGCTATATTTTAATTGATTTTCTGAAAGTGTAATTCCGGTAACTGAAGCTTTTGTTTTTTTTGCAATGTCAATTGCAAGTGTTCCCCAACCAGATCCAATATCTAAAACTTTTTGGTTAGGTTGTATATGAAGTTTTTTAATTATGTGATCAATTTTATTTTCTTGAGCAGTTTCCAAGGTATCATTCTCATTTTTGAAGTATGCACATGAATATTGTCTTTTTTTATCAAGAAACAAATCATATAATTTTTCTGAAATATCATAATGGTGTGCAACATTTTGTTTAGATTTAACAATTTTATTAAAACTTGTTAAATATTTTAAAGTTCCCTTTATTTTATTTAATGTCTTTCCATAAATATTAATATCTCCTCTTCCAATATTTTTAAAAGCTATATCAAGAAATTCCTTTAAGGTTCCATTTTTTAATCTTAAAGAGCCATTGGTATATGCTTCACCAAAATATAAATCAGGATGGAAAAGTAATTTTTTATGCAAACTTTTGTCTAACAATTGTAATTCTATAGGAATTTCTTTCAAAGGCTTTCCTATAACATATCTGTTAGAATTATAATCTATTAAGATAAAACCATCTTCTTTGAACAAATCATTTAAAAAATTTATAAGTTTCATTATGCTGCTTTTAAGTGCTTAAAGTCAAAATCGAGTTTTTGAAGTTCTGCAAAAAATATTTTTTTTTCGTTTTCATTTAACAGTTTCAATGGTGGAATTAAATTCTGGTAGTCATGGTCAATTTGTGCCATGAAAGTATGTAAACCTGAAATCAAATTAAATTTATCGAAAATACTTCTTACTAAACACAACTTTTCGTTAGAAGATTGATCTGAGCCATTTTGAAATTTATCGTAAACATCTCTTGCTAAAATTGAAGTAACATTTGTTGTTGCTGTAATTATTCCAGAACAACCTAATTCTAATCCTTTTAATAATTTTGACTCTGAACCAGGCATAACTGAAAAATTATCAATTTTCAAATTTTCATACAAATTATAAGAACTGTCTTTTACTCCAACTATTTGACTTGGAAATTTTTTTACTAACTCCTCAACACAATCAATACTAAATTTATATCCTGAGAGTTTTTCGAAATTATATAAAATTATTTTACATTCATTAATTTCATCTATTATTCTTGAGTAAAAATTAATCACATCGTCATCGCTATACTTATAATAGGCAGGAGGCATAATTAAAAATTTATTAAACCCATTTGATTTGGCTATTTTTATCAAATTAATATTGTCAACTAGCGAATTAAGACCAGTTCCAATTATAAATTTATCCCTATAATTACTTTTTGGTAACAAATTGATTAATTGAATTTTTTCCGAAAGAGATATGAGTTGTGATTGTCCAGTACTTCCAAAAAAAACTACTCCATGGCAACCTTTGTCGATTAAGTTTTCAGCATATTTAATCGTTTTTTCACTATTTAACGCCAGATTTTTATCTAATACTGACAATGTAGCTGCATATATTCCATTAATCATAACTTAATTATATGACTATAATTATAGAATAGATTTAAGAAAAAAATAATAAAAAAATATATTCTAAATACTTATGAAAGTTTGTGTTTATCTTAGCTATATAGGTCTTGGAGCAAATTTGTTACATCTAAGTTATGTGCATCAATTATCTGAAAAGTTTGGACCTATAACAATTTTTACATTATGCAATAATTTGTCAGATGCATTAGAGGATGATCCTAAAATTAAAGAAGTCATAGTAATAGATAAAAAATACAATAAATTTAAAAATATATTTAGTTTTTCATCGGAATTAAAAAAATATAATTTTGATAAAATATTTATTTATTATCCAAGTCCTAGAATATTCATCGCGTGTAAGTTAGCTGGAATAAAAGATATTTATCACTATCCTTTATTTAAAAAGAAAAATCTTCATTTAATCAAAGCAGCACAAAAGTTTACTGCGAGTGTATTAAACATAGAGAAATGTCAAACATACACAAAAATTCACATAAATGAAAATAAACTTAAAAGTGTCTCAACTTATTTTGATAAATCAAAATTTAACATTGTAATAGGAGCTGGATCTTCAGGTCCAACAACAAAATGGGGCACTGATAATTACTCAAATCTAATAAATGAGTTAAATAAACTAAATAAATTTAATTTTTTTATTTTGTGTGGTCCTAATGAAAAATTAATTGCTCAAGAAATAATGGATAAGGTTGAAGGAGATAATATTATAGATCTTAGTAACAAAAATATCTCAGAAGTAATACCTTTTATAGCTTCTGCAGATATGTATGTGGGGAATGATTCATTTGGTTCACATATTTCATCACAATCTGGCAAACCAAGCTTAGTGATTTTATTGGACTCACCAAAAGCATATACGGATTATACTCCTAATCATATTAGAATTATTCCTGAAGGATATGATGTTAATAATATTATACATGGAAGTGAAATTGATCCAAATTTAATTAAGGTCGAACAAGTGTACAAATCAATACTAAGTTATACTTAAACAACCGATTTTAAGACTGTGTCTTTGGCTTGGTTCACTAAAGTAGCAATATTATTTAATTCTGGACTTCTATCTGGATGAATTTTTTTCATAATTTTTTTATAAGAATTCATCACTTCATCTTTTGTATATTTTTTTTTGGGATCTAAATTTAAAATTCTATATGCTTCATCTAAACTCATATTCTGAGATGACATATTTTGATTAAATTGATTAAAATTAAATCTGCCAGAATTTTTTAAAACTCTAAAAAGTCCCCATAATCTAAATAGCTGAAATAAAGAAATACCTGCTTTCGTTTTAATTAAAGGCAAAATAGCCAACATAAATGGTAAGGAAAATATATATCTTCCTGCATATGCCATTATTACCGCTAACAATATTGAAGAAATTATAATAAATGTTCTTACAAATTTTGATATTTTTTTTGTTGAGGTTTTGGCAAACCAATTGAGTAAAATATAAAGAATTATAAAGATTATTAGTATTGCAAAAAAAATATTCATAAATTAATTAAATTTAAATGAAAATACCACAGCTTAAAAAAAAACCAGAATTAAAATCTTGTCACAACGTAACTTGGGAAGACGATTATAGTTGGATACATCAGGAAAATATACTTGAAGTATTGAAGGATAGTTCAAAATTATTGCCAGATGTAAGAAAATATCTTGAAGATGAAAACGATTATTTTAGTCATCAAATGTCAGATACAAAAGAAATTCAAAAAATTTTATTCGATGAGATTAAAGGAAGAATTAAACTTGATGATGAGTCTCTTCCGTTTAAAGATGTAAGATATAGTTACTGGACAAAAACAACAACAAAAGGAAATTATTCTATAAAGTTAAGAAAGAAAATTGATTCTGATGAAATAGAAGAAATTTGGAATGGTGATTTAGAAAAAGAAAAGCTTAAAACAGAATATTTTGGGCTTGGAGACTTAGAAGTTAGCTATAATGATAAATTACTAGCTTATTCATTAGATTTAAAAGGATCTGAATATTACACTATACATATAAGAGATATTAAAAGTCGAGAGCAAGTTGGTGAAAAAATTGAAAATACAAGTGGTGGAATAACATTTAGCTTAGATGACAAATATATTTTTTACTCTAAGCTTGATGACAATCACAGACCAAGAGAAATTTACAGGCATGAAATTGGTACTCCTACTAGTAAAGATATTCTTATATTTAAAGAAGAAAGTGAAGCATTTACTGTAGGAATAGGTCTTAGCTCTGACGAAAAGTATTTTTTTATTACGTCATCTGATCATAATACGTCCGAACAGTATTATTTTAAAGCAGATGAAATAATTCCAAAACCAAAACTAATTGATAAAAGAAAAAGAGGGATAATATATTCGGTCAATTCATGGAATGGTAATTTCTATAAACATACAAATGAAGATGCAGAAGATTTTAAGATCGAAAAGACAAATGATTTAGAAAAAAAGGAGTGGGAAACGTTTATACCTGCACGAGAAGAGGTATTAATTGGAGGATTAATTTTTTTAAATGATTGGATTATAAGATCTGAAACTTCTAACGCTTTATCAAAATTAATATTAAGAAATCCAAAAAATGATGAAGAAGAAGAAATATTTTTTTCAGATGAAAAAGTTATTGTTCCTGGTGTGTCGTTAACCCAAAGAGATAGAAATACTGATACAGTTTATTTATCATATTCATCACCAAAAACTCCTGGAAGGACTTACCTATACAATCTTAAAACAAAGGAGAAAAAATTAGTTAAAGAACAAGAGATTCCTAGTGGCCATAATTCTGATGACTACATAGTTGAAAGATTAGAGTGTGCCTCTCATGACGGAAGAATGGTTCCTATAACTATAACAAGACATAAAAAAACTAAATTAGATGGATCTGCAAAATTATTATTATATGGTTATGGATCTTACGGTAGTTCTATGTCACCGAGTTTTTCTTCAACCAGAATTAGTTTAATAGAGCGAGATATTATATGGGTAACTTCTCATATTAGAGGGGGTATGGAAAAAGGAATGAAATGGTGGAAAGAAGGAAAGTTATTAAACAAGAAAAATACTTTTGAAGATTACATTGCTTCTGCAAAATTTTTAATTGAAAAAAAGTTTACGTCTAAAGGTAATATTATTGGAATGGGTGGATCTGCTGGAGGTCTTTTAATGGGAGCCGTTGTTAACCAAGCGCCTGATTTATTTTTGGGTATTGTTATGGCTGTTCCTTTCGTTGACTCTTTGACCACGAACCTAGACCATTCGTTACCATTAACAGTCGGCGAATTTGATGAATTTGGAAATGCTAAAGATAAAAAAGAACACTTTGATTACATATTTTCATATGCACCTTATAACAATATTAAAAAGATGGATTACCCAAACATTTTGATAACAACAAGTCTAAGTGATAACAGGGTATTATTTGATGAGCCAGCAAAATTTACTGCAAAATTAAGGGATTACAAAACGGACAACAATTTACTTTTATTAAAAACAGAAATGAATGCAGGTCATGGAGGAAAGTCTGGAAGAGATGGAGCAATTGAGGAGATTGCAGTTGACTACGCATTCGCTTTGAAAATAGCTGGAAAATTAAATACTTGATCTTGAAATATCAAAATTAATTACCATATAAACCTAGTTAGTCGCCTAATGGGGCTAGCAATAAATAAACTTGCTTAATTAAAGGAGGATAATATGACAAGTAAGGATCTATCAATTTTCAATTCACTTCGGCCTTTCTCAATTGGTTTTGACGATATGTTTGACCAATTCGAAAGCATGTTGGGGAATGGTGGTTTAAGTATGCAATCAAACTACCCACCTTACAACATAAGAAGAACTGGCAAAGATAACTACTCAATTGAGGTTGCTTTAGCTGGTTTTAATAAAAAAGATGTTGAGGTAGAGTTTGAAGATAATCTATTAACTGTAAGAACTAAACAAGTTGATAGAAGTGAAAACAAAAACCAAGATGGGGAGATAATCCACAAAGGTATATCGCAAAGACAATTTGCGAGATCATTTACAATTGCTGATGATGTAAAAGTGAATGGTGCAGAGTTAAAAGATGGTCTTTTAACAATTGCATGTGAAAGGATTATTCCGGACCATAAAAAAAAGAAACTTATTGAAATTAAATAAGCACCTTGCTTGTGGGGCTAGTCCCCACAAGACTAAATACATCCGCTAGAGCTAAATCCTATAATAACCCCTGAGGCATTCACCTCAAATTTTCTTTCACAAGGAATTCCATATTTTTTTGTTTTGTAGATAAGCATTTCATTTCCAAGTTCATTGACAAAATCTTCTGAAGGTGAGCCTAATTCTAATCTCATCTCATTAACTTCTTTTCCAACGAATTGACCAAATTTCTCATTCTCTTTTTCAGCCACTTCATCAGATTTCTTTTTAATTGTTTGGCATCCAGTTAAAAAAATTATTGTTAATGTGATAAACAGAGCAATAAATTTTTTTGATAAAGTATAATTTTTAAAAGCAATAATCATTAATACATACCTAAAGTTGAATTATGTTAACAATTTGTTCAAAACTTTCATTAAATTGTTTGAATTTAATACAAATTTGAAAAGATAGGAAATTTTAAAGATTATTAAGTTATTGATTTATTATATTAAAGAAATGCTATGGCAACAGACTTAAGAATATCAAATATATCAAAAATATATCCAGGATGTATAGCTAATGATAATGTATCTCTTCAATTTAAAAGTGGAAAAATATACGCACTATTAGGAGAGAACGGAGCTGGAAAATCTACATTGGTAAAAATTTTGTCTGGTGTAATAAGCCCAGATAATGGTGAGGTTTTTTTAAATGAAAAAAATTTAAAATTAAGTTCTCCACTCGATGCCAAAAAAAATAAAATTGGAATGGTTTTTCAGCATTTCAATTTATTTGAAACTTTATCAGTATTCGAAAACTTAAGTATAGATGCAACTGAAGATAACAAAAGTTTAAGGGTAAGAATAAATGAAATATTAAAAAAATATAACTTTAGTATTGACCTTGACGTTCCTGTATTAAATTTATCAGCGGGACAAAAGCAAAAAGTTGAGATTATAAGATGTCTTTTAAGGAGCCCTAAAGTTCTAATTATGGATGAGCCTACATCTGTTTTGACTGAGCAGGAAACAGAGGAATTATTTATATCTTTAAAAAAATTCTGTGATGAAGGAATATTAATTATTTACATAACTCACAAGTTAAAAGAAGTTTTGTCTTTATGTGATGAGGTTGCAGTAATGCGAAAAGGTAAGGTTGTATCTGTTAGCCAAACACAAAATGAAAAAGTTGAAACTCTCGCAAATAAGATGGTTGGTCAAAAACTAGGGAAAATTAAGAAAAAAATTAAAATTTCTAAAAATAAAGATGAGATATTTAAAGTAAAACATTTAAATTTTTATAGCGATGATCCTTTTGAGACAAATTTAGTTAATCTAAATTTTTCTGTAAAGAAAGGAGAATGTTTAGGTATAGCAGGTATTTCTGGCAATGGTCAAAACGAACTTTTTCAAATTTTGAGTGGGGAAATAATTACACCTAATACATCAATCATTTTTCGAAATAAGGAAATAGCAAAACTAAATCCAAAGCAACGGCGAGAGTATTTAATGGCTTTTTCTCCAGAAGATAGAATATCTCAAGCAGCTGTACCTGAATTAAAAATTTATGAAAACGTTGCTTTAAATAATTTCAAGTCATCAAATTTTTTTGAAAAAGGTTTGGTAAATGAAAGAAAAATTAAAGAACATTCAAAGAAAATATTGTCTGATTTTTCAGTAAATACTGACAACGTAGAATTAAAAAGTCAATTTCTATCAGGTGGAAATTTACAAAAACTTATTTTAGGAAGAGAATTAATCACAGCTCCAGAATTATTAATTTGTTACAATCCAACATGGGGGCTCGATGTGGGTGCTATCAATTATATTCATGAAACACTTATAAAAATTAATGATCAAGAAAAATCAACGATTTTAATTTCTACAGATACGGAGGAACTATTAAAACTTAGCGATAGAATTGCAGTTATTTATAAAGGCAAACTTTCAAAAATAATGCCTTCAGATGAAGTGACTCCAGAAAAATTAGGAATTCTAATGGGTGGAGGATCTATTGATTAGAATTGAAAAAAGAAATGATGTTCCAACAACATTGTATTTTTTTACTCCATTTATTGCAATCATTCTAACAATTATAGGTGGTGGTATTATTTTCTATGCTTTAGGTTTTAATCCAGCTGAAGCACTTAAGTTTTATTTTATAACCCCTATTTCTAATTTATATGGTTTTAGTGAATTATTACTTAAGGCAACACCATTATGTTTAATTGCTATTGGTTTGTCATTTTGTTTCAAAAGTAATAATTGGAATATTGGTGCTGAAGGACAATTAACATTTGGAGCAATTGTAGGAGGGGGTGTTGCTCTCTTATTTTATAATCAAGAAGGATTTTACATATTGCCTTTAATTATTATCGCAGGAGCAATTGGAGGAATGATTTTTGCACTTATTCCTGCAATTCTTAAAACTTATTTTAATACTAACGAAATTTTAGTTAGTCTAATGTTAGTTTATGTCTCAAAGTTAATTTTAGATTACTTAGTAGTTGGTCCATGGAGTAATCCAGAGGGATTTAATTTTCCTGAAACAAGACAATTTAGCGACTCTTCTAGAATGCCATTGTTATTTGATGGCTTAAGAGTTCATGCAGGAATATTTATCGCTCTTGCAGCAGTTCTCGTTAGTTGGTTTGTTCTCTATAAAACTTATTTAGGCTTTCAGATTAAAGTGTCTGGTCTAAGTTTAAAAACTGCAAAATATGCGGGATTTAAAGGAAAGACTATGATTTTGATTGTTTTCATGATTAGTGGCGCTTGCGCGGGATTGGCTGGTGTTGGGGAAATTACTGGGCCTATTGGACAACTACATAGAATGATATCTCCAGATTATGGTTTTACAGCAATTATTGTTGCTTTTTTAGGTCGTCTTAATCCGTTTGGTATAATATTCGCGTCATTAGTAGTTTCTTTGACTTATTTAGGCGCAGAAACAGCTCAAATTTTTTTACAAATACCTCAATATACTGGTCAAGTATTTCAGGGTATGATCTTATTTTTCTTACTTGCATCTGATTATTTGCTTTTTTTCAAAGTTAAAATTTTAAGTTTAAAAAAAAATGAGCTTGGACATTAGTTTTATAGGAATTCTGATAGGATCAATAATGGCTTCATCAGTGCCATTAATACTTGCTGCGTCAGGTGAATTGATTACTGAAAGATCAGGTGTTTTAAATTTAGGTGTCGAAGGAATGATGATAATCGGGGCAATATCTGGATTTGCTTTGATGGTAATAACAGACAACCTTTTTATAGCAATAATTGTTTCGATGTTATCTGGGGTTATAATATCACTCATCTTTGGATTTTTGACACAATCTCTGCTGACAAACCATGTTGCAACAGGTTTGGCACTAACAATTTTTGGTATTGGTCTTTCTGCAATGTTGGGGAGAGATTTTGTTGGTATCCCTGGAAAAGATTTTCCAATTTTATTTTCAAGTTTAAGAGAAAGTATTCCGTTTTTTGGTCCAATATTATTTGGACACTCTATAGTTTTATATTTTGCTTTTGCTTTACCATTTTTAACTAATTATTTTTTGAAAAATACTAAATTAGGTTTAATTGTTAGAGCTGTTGGCGATTCGCCTGTTTCGGCATCAAATCAAGGTATTAATGTTATTATGGTTAGATACTGTTGTATTCTTTATGGAGGAGGCATGTGTGGTTTAGCTGGAGCTTATTTATCTTTAATATACACTCCACAGTGGATTGAGAATATGACAGCTGGAAGAGGATGGATAGCTCTGGCTTTGGTTGTATTTGCAACCTGGAGTCCAATAAAAGTTTTAATTGGTGCAATAATTTTTGGCGGAATATCAATATTACAATTACATATGCAGGCTGTTGGATTTAGAATTCCAGTTCAATTTTTAATTGCACTACCTTACCTGATGACAATAATAGTTTTAGTTGTAATCTCCCGCGATAGTAGAAAAATAAAACTAAACACTCCAACTTCTTTGGGAAGAATATTCTATAAAGAAAAGTAATGTTAGCTATTCGAAAATAAACATTTTTTTTTTTATATTTTTGATTAACTTAAAAACATCATAAAAAAAATTTAAAGGGGAAATCAAATGTATAAAAACTTTTTGAGATACTTAATTTCTGCAATTTTTTTAATTACTTTTAGTATAAGTGCAAAAGCAGACTTTAAGGTTGGATTCGTTTACATCGGTCCAACAGGAGACCATGGTTGGACATACCAACATGATGAAGGAAGAAAAGCTGTTGAAGCTGCAGGCATAAAAACTACTTATGTGGAAAGTGTTAAATATGGTGCTGATGCAGAGAGAGTAATCAGACAACTTGCTCAATCAGGCCATGACCTAATATTTACCACTAGCTTTGGATATATGGATGCGACGAACAAAGTAGCCAAAGACTTTCCAAACGTGAAATTTGAGCATGCAACTGGATACAAGAGAGAACATTCAAATGTTTCAACATATTCTGCTAGATTTTACCAAGGAAGAACTATTTTGGGTCATATTGCTGGTAAATTAACAAAAACTAACACTATTGGCTACATAGCATCATTTCCTATTCCTGAAGTTATTAGAGGAATAAACGCAATGACTTTAGCTGCTCAAAAGGTAAATCCTAATATCAAAACAAAAATAGTTTGGGTATTTAGTTGGTATGATCCTGGTAAAGAAGCTGAAGCGGCGCAAGCATTAATCGATCAAGGTGCAGACATCATAATGCAACATACAGATAGTACAGCACCAGTCCAAACTGCAGAAAAGGCAGGAATTTGGTCTTTTGGACAAGCAAGTGACATGCAGAGATTTGCTCCAAAATCAATTTTAACATCAATTATAGACGATTGGGCTCCTTATTATGTTGAAAGAGCGATTGCTGCAAGAGATGGAACATGGAGTCAACAAGATACTTGGCATGGTCTAAAAGAAGGTATGGTTGCGATGTCACCATACAACAAAGGAATGGGCGCTGATCTTGTTAAAGAAGCAAAACAGCTTCAAAAAGATCTAGCATCAGGAAAAATTCACTCTTTCACAGGTCCTATATATGATCAAAAAGGTAACATCCTTGTTGCAGAAGGAAAAGTTGCTGACGATGGAATGTTATTAGGAATGAATGTTTATGTTAAAGGTGTAGAGGGAGATATTCCAAAATAATTTTAGATAAAAAATTAAAAAGGCTAACTAATTAAGTTAGCCTTTTTTATGAATGTTTTTTCTTTAAACCATTGATGTCTATTTCATCGTAATATTCAGATGGTTGAACTATCCATGGATCACCGTCTAGTAAAATTGGACAAAAATCGGGTGTAAAAGAAGAAGACTTTTTCTTCCAAAGGCAAGCTGTTTTAATTTCTTCAATATGATTTTTTACAGGAGCATATTTTTTTAACCATTTAATACTTTCATTCAAAGTAAGCCCAGTATCAGATAAGTCATCAACTAATAAAACATTTTTAAAGTCTTCATTCTTAGCTATTGAGCTTATGTCTCTTGCAAAAATAAGTTCGCCCTGTTTATTTTCTACAGTTTCTCCAGAATAACTTTGAATAACAACATAAGCAGTGGGCAATTTAAATATTCTTGATAGCATATCAATTATAGGTGCTGCACCCCTCATTATTCCGACTAAAACAGATGGTTTGTAATTTTTTTCAATTGTAAGAGCTAACTTTTCAACTGCTAATTTATAATCTTCATAATTGATTATTAATTTTTCTGCCATAAAATTTGGTAACATAAAAAAAAAAAATTAAAAAGGAGAATTATGAAAGGTTACTGGATTGCAACTTACAGTGAAATTAAAGACCCTGAAAGAATGAAAAAATATGCAGATAAAGCAAAGGAAGCTGTATTAAAACATTCTGGAAAAATTTTAGCTCGAAGTGCTAATAATATTGCACTTGAGGGTAGAGAAATGGTTAGAATAGCACTTGCAGAGTTCCCAGACGTGGAAACTGCTAAAAAATGCTACGATTCTGAAGAATATGTTGAGGCAAGAACATATCTTAAAGATAATGTAATTAGAGAACATATGATATTTGAAGGAATGGAATAACTTAGAAAAGGGGCAAATATGAAGGCATATTGGGTGAGTTTGTATACAGAGATTTCAGATCAAGATAACCTAAAAAAATATGGTGAAAATGCAATAACAGTTATAAAAAAATTTGGTGGTACTCCTGTAGTTAGAGGAGGCAAACTAAAATATTATAGTGGTGACAAAATATTAAGGACTGTCATTTGGGAATTTCCCAGTTATGACATGGCCATATCTTGTCATGACTCAGAAGATTATTTAAAAGCTTGGTCTTATGCAGAACAAACTACAAAAAGACATATGTTTATTGTGGAGGGCACTAATACTGAATAGTATCGTCATCAATTGAACGCCACAAATACCAAGTGGCAACAGAGCAGTATGGAGAAAATCTTTTTTGAAGCTTTTTTACAAAAATTTCAGGTGGAAAATATTTTTTTTTATAGTTGTTTGATATTGCTCTTAATAACCCAATATCCTGAACTGGCCAGATATTAGACCTATTATAAGTAAATAACAAAATCATCTCTGCTGACCATCTTCCAATTTGTCTTAAAGTTGATAGGTATATAATTGCTTCTTCATCGCTCATTTTTGAAATTAATCTTGGATTAAAACTTTTATCTTTAAATTTTTGAGACATTTCCAAGATACCCCTTATTTTTTGACGACTAAGACCGCATTTTTTAAGTTGTGATATTTTAAGCTTTGAAACAATTTTTGGATTAATTTTTTTTTTACATGCCAATTCAAATTTTTTGAAGACAGAGTCTGCAGCAGCAACGCTTATTTGTTGTCCTATTATACTTTTGCATAAAGAATAAAAGACATCTTTTCTAGTAGTTAAATTATTATCTTTATATTTTTTAATTAATGATCTCATAATACTATCTTTTTTTGAAAGATATGTTCTAGCTTTTTTCCAATATGTCGGTGCCTTACTCATTTCTACTTACCGTTACTTGTTTATTTAAATATATTTCTCTTCGAAATATAATGATTGATGATATTATTACCAGTGAAGCACCCATCAATGTTTTAATTGTGGGAATTTCATCCCAAATAAAATATCCAAAAGATATTGCAAATATTAATCCTAAATATTTAAGAGGTGTAACCAGAGAAACCTCTGATAATTTATATGATTGACTTAATAATAAATTAGCTGTTCCTCCCAACAAGCCAATTGTACATAATAGTAAGAAATCATTGAGAGTTGGCATGATCCACCCAAATGGTATTGATAAAACTCCAACAATTGTAATTGCAAAAGAAAAAAAGAATGAGATCAACCAGACTGGTTCTGTTGATGAAAGTTTTCTAATTGTAATTGCAACGTAAGACATTCCAATACAAAAGATTATTGGAAATAAATAATAAATATTTAAGCTAGAAAATCCTGGTTGGGTAATTACTAAAACACCAATAAAACCAACAAATACTGCGGCCCATCTATATACTCCTACTTTCTCACTTAGTAAAAATATTGATAGCAAAGTTGTAAATATAGGTGCAGCAAATGAAATACTTGTCACTGTTGCAAGAGGTAGGTTTCTTAGTGCCAAAAATATTGCAGCTAAAGCTATCAGTCCTGAACAACATCTAATTAAATGTAATCCTGGTCTATTTGTTTTGTAAAAATCTCTAAATCTTGTCTTAGGAACTAAAAAAATTATTGGCAAAATGCCAAATAGACCTCTAAAGAACATTACCTGTCCAATTGGATAATCAGATGACCACTTGACTATTACATCCATAAATGAAAAGGCACATATTGATAAAAACATGTAAAAAAAGCCTAATTGATTTTTGGAAAGCATGATAATAACTTTAGATTAATTAAAATTTTTAGCAATGGAAATAGCGACTTTAGCACTTGGATGTTTTTGGGGACCCGAAATAAAATTTAGCAAGTTAGATGGAGTAATAAATACAGAGGTTGGATATTGTGGAGGTAATACTGAGAAGACATCTTATAAAGAAGTATGTTATGGTGACACCAATCACGCAGAAGTAGTTAAAGTTGAATTTGACAATACTAAAATTTCTTATGAGGAAATAATAAGAAACTTTTTTGAATTTCATGACCCAACTACTTTAAACCGGCAGGGTCCAGATGTAGGTACTCAGTATAGAAGTGAAATATTTGTTCATGATGAAAATCAAAATAAAATCGCTAACAAAGTATTGAAAGAAATTAATGAAAAATTTAAGGGCAAAATCGTTACCAAAATATCAAAATCAAAAAATTATAACAAAGCCGAAGATTATCATCAGAAATATTTGGAAAAAAGTTTCTAATGTCACTTATATCAACTGAGCGGCTAGAAAAAAACCTCTCAAATGTAAAAATAATTGATGGCTCTTGGCATATGCCAGCAACAAATAGAAGTGGTAAAGAAGAATTTAATAAAGAGCATATACCAAATGCAATTTTTTTCGATATCGACAAAAATTGTAATAAATCAACCGACTTACCACATATGTTAACAGACATTAGTTCGTGGGAAAATATACTATCATCTATGGGCATATCTAACGAAGACGAAATTGTGATTTATGATAATTCTGATGTTTTAAGTGCTTGTAGAGTATGGTTTAATTTAATTTACTTTGGCCATGATAAAAAGAAAGTACATGTTTTAGATGGAGGTTTTAGTAAATGGAAAAAAGAAAAAAGAATAACTTCTGCTAATAATATAATTATTCAAACAACTAGCTATAAAGCAAAAGAAAATAATGGAATGGTTAAGAGTAAAGATCAGATTGACCAAAATATAATTAAAAAAAAATTTGATTTAGTTGATGCGAGAAGCAAAGATCGTTTTAATGGCACAACTCCAGACCCAAGAAAAAATGTAAGAAGTGGTTCAATACCTAATTCAATTTGCTTGCCGTTTAAAACCCTTATCAATGACGATTTTACTTTTAAAAGTAAATCTGAAATTTCTTCTTATTTTAAAGATTTATCTTTAAATGACCCAGTAAATGTAGTGTTTTCGTGTGGTTCTGGGATCACAGCATGTGTTTTGGCACTTGCATATTCTCAAGTAAATAATATGTATCTTCCAGTCATTTATGATGGTTCATGGGCTGAATATGGTAAAATATAAAATATGAAAAGATCAACAAAAATTACAAGCATAATAGTAATTTTCTTTTTAATTATAGCTACAGTGATTGTTGGTAGAACAATGATTGGAAATCATTTTAAGAAGAAATTTAGTAAAAGACCACCTCCGGGAATAATTGTTACTGCAGCTGAAAATAGAGTTTTTGAAAATTTAATAAGCACATACGGAACAGCAAGACCATTTAAAACACAATCCTATAAAATTGAGAAGTATGAAATACTTAAACCTATCAACTTTAATCAAAAAGTAAAAAAAGGTGATGTAATTGCAGAACTTAAAAATAGAAAAATTACTGCCCAGTTTGATGGAACAATTGGAAAAAGAGAATTTTCAGAAGACATCGAAGTTTCAAAATCTTCAATCTTAGTTAATCTCGAAAATACCAGTATTATCTATTGTGATGTAGATATACCTGAAATGTTTGTACCATTTATTAAGGTTGGTTTACCTGTTGATATAAAATTTTCTGGATACAAAGATAAAATATATAAAGGTCAAGTTGATTCGTTAGCTAGTCGAATTAGTGAGGATACTAGATCATTACCAACAAGGATTAAAATGGACAATACATCTAGTGAAATTTTGCCTGGCTCATTTTTAGAAATTTCAATAAAATATGATACAAGAGAAAGCTTAAGTATCCCAGATACCAGCACAATAGTGGAAGGTGATAATATATTTATCTATAAAGTTGACGAAAAAAATAAAGTATTAAAAACAAATATTGATACCGGCGATAGATACTTGGGTTTTGTTGAAGTTTTAAATGGTCTAAAAGTTGGTGACAAAGTTGTTGCTGAGGGTACAAAAAAAGTTAGACCAAAT
Organism: uncultured Pelagibacteraceae bacterium; assembly: GCA_902525295.1. Taxonomy (GTDB): domain Bacteria; phylum Pseudomonadota; class Alphaproteobacteria; order Pelagibacterales; family Pelagibacteraceae; genus Pelagibacter. The sequence continues at coordinate 31,359 of CABZGR010000006.1, forward strand.
TTAATAATAAGACCTATAAAAAAGGGCGCTAAAGTAGCTAATCAAAACAAATCTAATTGGGGTGGAAAAAAGAAAAAAGATACTAAAGAAAACAAGAATGGTATGTTTGCGTGGTTACAAAAATTAAATATATTTAAAAAGTCTGACTCTGAAAAACAAGAAAATAAAAAATAATTAATACATGTATATAACTGAAGTTAGTATTAAAAGACCTGTTGTTGCATGGGTAATGTCAATGATACTAATAATTTTTGGAATTTTTGTATTTTGGGAATTACCTGTTAGGGAATTACCAGATGGTATTCAGCCTCCAGTGGTACAGGTACAAACCGATTATAAATCTGCTTCAGCTGAAATTGTTGATGAAGAGATAACACAAAAAATAGAAGATGTAATAGGAGGAGCGGAAGGAATTAAGAACATTGATTCTAGTTCGCTTAATGGAAGAAGCAGAATAAATATTTATTTTAATACAGATATAGATTTAGATGATGCTGCAAATGACATAAGAGAAAGAGTATCAAGAGTTGCGGACAATTTGCCAGATCAAGCAAACCCGCCTCAAATTTTGAAACAAGCAGCAGGTTTTACAACTACAATGTGGGTTGCGCTTTCATCACCAACTTGGAATGATTTAGATTTGGGTGACTATGCTGAAAGATATCTTATAGATGCCTTTTCGAGTGTACCAAATGTTGGTAGAATTTTAGTCGGTGGATTAAGAGAGCTAAGTGTAAGAGTTTGGGTAGATCCTATCAAGTTAGCAGCCAATAATCTTACTATTCAGGAAGTCGAGAGAGCATTAAGAAATGAAAATATAAACATCCCCGCTGGAACTTTGGAAGCTAGTAACAAAGATTTAACTCTTAATATTGATAAGTCTTACTCTAACATTGAAACAATTAAACAGCTTCCTCTTAAGAAAAACAAAGATAAAGTCACAACTCTTTCTGATATTGCAAATGTTGAGCTTGGTCCAGTTTCTGAGAAAACTTTATTTAAAGCTCAAAGAAAAAATGCAGCCAATTTAAAAACAGTTGGGATTGGAATATACGCAAAAAGTGGAGCATCAACTGTCGAACTTTCAAATCAAATTAAAGAGAAAATAAATGTTTTAAATCAATCTTTACCAGATGGTTTAAAGTTAGAAATAGCATTTAATAGAGCAACCTACGTAGGAACTGCAATACAGGAAGTTTATAAAAGTTTAATCATTGCTTTTATTTTGGTCGTGGTAATAATTTACTTGTTTTTAGGAAACTTAAAAGCTGTAATTGTACCAGCTGTAGCTTTGCCAGTAAGTTTAATTGGTTCGTTTTTAGGTTTATATATATTTGATCTTTCTATAAATATATTTGTTCTCCTAAGTTTTATTTTAGCAATTGGAATAATAACTGATGATTCTGTAATAATGACAGATGCAATTTATACAAGAATTGAAAAAGGAGAAACACCACTTGTAGCTGCTTATAAAGGCTCAAGACAAATAACATTTGCGATAATAGCTACAACTTTAATATTAGTTGCAGTTTTTTTACCTTTAATTTTTATTGAGGGTATAGCTGGTACCTTGTTTAAGGAAACTGCAATAGCACTATCTTTCTCAATAGTTGTTTCTTCATTTGTGGCTTTAACACTTTCACCAATGTTAGGAAGTAAGTTTTTAAATAAAAAAGAAAAAATTAATTTTTTTGTAAAAAAATTCAATAATGGATTTAAATCTTTTACAGAATTTTATACCGACACCTTAAAATTTTGGATTAATAAACAGAAAACAATTTCGATATTTATAATTCTATTAATTGCAGCTTCAGTTTATTTATTTAACTTTACTAAAAAAGAATTGATACCATTAGAAGATAGAGGAGCTTATTTAATAATTGGTTCTACAGATGAAGGAAGTTCATTCGAGTACACACAAGAAAAAGCCCAAATAATTGAGGGAAGAATATTAAAATTGTTACAAGCAGAAGACAGCCCTTACCAAAGATTAATTATGAGGGTGCCAGGTTTCGGTAAGTCTGCAACTTCATATAATACTTTTATTATAATTGCACTTTTAGATGAATGGAAAAATAGAGAAAAGAGTACACAAGTTGTTTTAAGAGAAGCTATTGGACAAGTTGTTAGTGTGCCTGAGACGTTTGCGTTTCCTATATCACCTCAATCTATAAGAGTTTCTAGCTATAATAAACCAGTTCAAATGGTTATTTATGGAACAAGTTATGAAGAGTTAGAGCAAATTCAAAGTCAAGTTTTAAGAGAGCTAAGAAGAAATAGAAATATGTTTAGAATTGAAAGTGATTACACAAAAAATAAACCTGAAGTAAAATTAATCACAAATAAAAATCGAGCAAATGATTTAGGAGTTTCAATAGAAAATATTGGTAGAACTCTCGAAACATTATACGGTGGAAAGAGAGTTACAACATATAATAAAGAAGGAAGAGAATACCCCATAATTCTTCAGCAATATTTAGCAGATAGACGAGATAAAGATGGCTTATCAAAGATATTTGTAAGATCCGAAACTACTGGAAAATTAGTATCTGTTGCAAGTTTGGTAGAATTTGAAGAGAAAGGAACCGCTGAATCATTACCCAGATATAATAGACAACGTGCAGTAACTATCTCAGCAGCTTTATCTGAAGAATATACATTATCTGAAGCTATAAAATATTTAGAAGATGTAATGTTGCGAGTTGCTCCTCAAAATCAAATAACTTGGAAAGGTAAGTCCGAAGAACTAAAAGAGACTAGTAACGAAATATTTCTTATTTTCGCTTTAGCATTAATAACTGCATATTTAGTTATGGCTGCTACTTTTAATTCGTTTGTCCATCCTTTTATTATTATATTGACTGTTCCTCTTGCGGTTTTTGGAGGTCTTGTATTCATTTTATTTCTAAATAGTTCGATAAATATATTTTCACAAATTGCCTTGATTATATTAATCGGTATATCAACAAAAAATAGTATTCTTATCGTTGACTATACTAATCAAATTCGAACAACTGGCGCAAAAATTGAGGAAGCACTGATGGAAGCTTGTAAATTAAGAATAAGACCAATCATAATGACTTCATTAAGCACCATGATTGCAATGTTACCTCTTATAGTAGGTAACATAGGTCCAGGCGCAGGTGAAGCATCAAGATTGGCAGTTGGATCTACAATTTTTGGTGGAATGATTATTTCTACATTCTTTACATTATATGTAACGCCAACTATGTATTTAATGCTAGCAAAAAATACTAAGAGAATAGACGCAGTAGATTTAGAACTAGAAAAGCAATTGATTAAAAAATAATATATTTTCTAGTAGTTAAAGATTTACTACATTTATTAAGCTGCTTCTTGAATTTGTTTGAATATCCCTCTACCTTTTTTGCCAATACTATAACTTTTTGATTACTTTTATAATTTTTATAATTTCCCCAACCTTCATGATAAGCAATATATTGTCTAAAAGAATCTTTTTTCGAAACTTTTAAAATTTTTTCTGTTTTATTTGTATACCATCCAATAAAATCAACACTATCTTTAAATCTAGTTCTTAAAGCATATTTATTTCCAGTCTCATCTTTATATTGTTTCCAAGTACCTTTAATAGCTTGTGAGTATCCAAATGAGCTAGAAGGTCTTTTATAAGGTATAACTTTAAATAATTTTTGACGCGCAGGCTTAGCAAGCCAGTCAAAATCAGATTCCATTTTTATTATTGCTAATTGTAAGTTGATTGGTGTTCCCCACTTTTTTTCAGTTTTTTTCGCGTGTTTATACCAAAGATATCTCTCAGAAAATATTGAACAGCCATCTGCTGTATTTTGAGGTATCGATGAGCAAGCAGTTAAAAATAATAGACCAAAATATAAAAAATACTTTCTAAAAAGAATCATAATTTAATATAAATTATCTATTATTTTTTCTCCATATCCATGGATAATCAAATTCCATACTCCATAAACCTAACTTATTGTTTTTTGCATAAATTTGATCTTTAGAATATTTTTTTTTTGAATATTTTGGATAATCAAAAGCTAATCCATTTCTTACCATGTAAGCTGAAACACTCTCATTATTGATAAAACACTCACCTAAATACCTACCAAAATAGTCTTTTTGGGGCTCGATTAAACATTTTAATTTTTTATTTATAATTTTTTCTGTAAGAGAATTTTTTGAAATTTCTCCACAATCAAGTTTTTTTTTATTTTTTAAGCAAAACTGTTGCTTTCCTTTAAATTTAGATTCTGGTGCATCTATTCCTGAAAAACGAATTTTTTTATTATCTAATAAGATTGTATCACCATCAATTATTTTAACGTTATCTGAAATTAGGATTGTTTCTGACAGTAAGTAATTTGTTGCTACAAATGTAAATAAAAATAGAAAACTAACTAACTTCAGTAGTTGCTTTTTCATTACATTCTTGCATTTTTTTTCTAATTTGATCTTCGGATATATTTTTGTCTTTTAGATCTTCATAAAGCTTTCTATAAACATCTTCATCACCCGCCTCGGCAAAATCTGCTTTAATTACATCTTGAACATATTGATTTTTTTTTTCCTCATCGTATCCCAAAATTTGTGAGGCCCACTCTCCTAAATATTTATTTTTTCTTGCATTAATTTTAAATTGTTTTTCCTCGTCATGAGCAAATTTTTTTTCAAAACCTTTTTTTCTTTCATCGAATGAACTCATTGCAATCTACCTTTATAAATTATTTTAAAAACTAAAAATGATATAAATACACCTATTATATTACCAAACAAATCACCTAATTCAAATCCTCTTTCTGGAATAATTAAGTGCAAGATTTCTAAAACAATAGAAATACAAATAAGATAAATAAATATATTTTTTAATTTATGTTTAAAAGCAATTAATCCTAGAATTGATATAATAAAAAAAACATAAACATGATTTGAAGATACTAAAAAATCTCTTGTTAATTGTGGTTGAATTTTACAATCACTATAAATAAAACATCCAAAAATACTACCAGGATATAAGTAAAAAATAAATAAAACTATGTTAGACAGATAAAAAAACTGCTTTAAGTAATTCATAGTTAATCTATATTAAATTTTCACAAATGAGTCACTTAATACTTGTTAGACATGGTCAAAGCGAATGGAATTTAGAAAATAAATTTACAGGATGGGTCGACGTTGAGCTTGCACCACAAGGTAAATTAGAAGCCTGTAAAGCTGGAGAGTTTATAAAAAAATTAAATTTAGAAATAAAACATTTTTATACTTCATATCAACTAAGATCGATTGATACCTTAAAACTAATTTTAAATACGATCAGAGTAAAACCTAATAATATAATCAAGGCCTGGCAATTAAATGAAAGACACTACGGGTCACTTACAGGATTAAATAAAGATGAAATGAAAAAAAAATTAGGAGAAGAAGAAGTTCACAAATTCAGAAGATCTTGGGATAATCCGCCAAAACCATTGAATACAAATAGTCCATATCATCCAAAAAATATAAGTGTTTATAACGATATACCTCGCAACTTAATTCCAGATACAGAGTCCCTAAAAGATACTTATGATAGAGTTGTGCCCTATTTTATTGAAAACATAGAAAAAAAATTACACGATAACATAATTATATCTGCTCATGGTAATTCTATTAGATCACTTTTAAAATATTTATTTAAAATTGATGACAATAAAATTTCCAAACTTGAAATACCAACCGGAAATCCTCTCCTTTTGAAATTTGAAAAAAAAAATTTAAAAGAAGCTAAATACCTAGATCAAAGTAGATCTAGGGATTTAATTAAATTCTAACCTTTTTGCAGAAGTTTTTCGTAAATTTCTTTATCTGTCAAATGTAGAAATTCAATATTACTTTGGAAACCATGCAAATTTTCCTTTTTAATGTAGTTGTCCCAAATGTCATTCATCGAAAATATTTTTTTTGATAAATTTTTAAATATATTTTTATTTATAATTTGACATCCCGTATAAATATAATTTTTGTCATTATTTTTATTTAAATTATTACCAGCTAGAGAAAAATCGCCTTTAAATCTTTTATCAAAACTTAAATCTTTTTTTACAACCATTAAAATATTTTCTAAGTTATTTTTAAAATATATATTTTCCATCTTCTTAATTTCATTTGCATATTCAGTGTTCCAAATTGTATCAGGATTAAAAACTATAAAATCTGTTTCAACTGAATTATTTACTACATTTAAAAGACCGCCCCCTGTATCTAATATTTCTTTACCATCTTCTATAATTTGAATTTCTAAACCAAAATTATTTGAAAAAATGAAATCTTTTATTTTATCACTTAAATAGAAAGTATTAATTTTTAAAGATTTTATTTCTAATATTTTTATCAAGTTTATAGTATTTTCTAATAAGCTAATCTCATTAATTTTTAAGAGTGGTTTTGGTGTTTTCTCAGTTAATGGCATTAATCTTTTTCCAAATCCTGCGCATAAAATTATTGCTGTTTTAATTTTCATATTTTTTTTATTCTTGGGTTTTTTTGTAGAAAATTTTTTAAATCATGGAAATTTGGATTATTTTTAATACGATTATCGATTAATTTCCACGCATAAGGTATTAATTTTAGATAATTTCTTTTTTTATCTCTTTTTGCAAGTCTTGTGAATATACCAATTATTTTAAGATTTCTTAAAACAGATAAAATTTCAAAATCATTAATGAATTGAGATTCATTTTTATACTTAAATTTACTAAGAAATACTTTTAAAATATTTGACTTAAAACTATTTGAAGTTTTAATTCTTACATCATCTATAAGTGAGGCCAAATCATATGCTGGATTACCCAAGACAGCATCTTGACTATCTATTAAAGCGATTTTATTTTTATAATACATCATGTTTGAGACGTGAAAATCTCTATGTACAAACACTTTGTGTTTGATTTTTAAATTTAAATACAAATTATCTATTATTTTTTTGAGATTTTTTTTTAAATGTCCTTTTTGAATAATTAATTTATTTGCTGCTAAGTACCAATCTAAAAAAAGGTATGACTCTTTAAGTATTTTAGCTTTTGAATAGTTTGATAAATTAAATTTTTTTTTTAGAAAATTTTGAGTTTTAAAATTTTTAATTTTTTGAATTTGATATAAAATTTTTAGTATTTTTTTATATTCATTTAATTTAGTTTTTGAGGATTTAATTTTATCCAACATGTTTTTATTGCCGAAATCCTCAATTTCTATAAAATTTTTTTTATAATTTTGACTAATTAAACCTGGTGCTAATATTTTATTTTTAATCAATATTTTGTTAACTGCATCATAATTTAACAGGTTTGATCGCTTTTGAATTTTGCTATAGACTAATACTGAATTATTTGTTCTATAAAATTGTCTAAAAGATGCATCTCCTGATAGTTTTTTAAATTTTTTCAAATTCATTAAAATTAAAATCAATATTATTAGATATAATTAAGTACCTATTTTCAAGCTTTTCATCATATTCAAATTTTAATGTAAAAGTACTTTCTATATTTTGACCCAAGATTTCAGGCCACTCAATTAATCTAGCATAATCTTCT
>CABZGR010000007.1 GCA_902525295.1 uncultured Pelagibacteraceae bacterium
TAACAAGGAATTGGTTGGGAATTTACCTTTTTTGTTAAAAAGATCTGGTCATCTATTGTCTAAAATGCGTTTTGTTTCAGCACAATTAGATGGATATATTACAAATGATGTTTGGTTAAAAAATGCAAGACATGCAAATCTAATGGCAAAAAAATTAAGTGATGGTTTAGTTTCTAGCAATCAAGTGAAACTTGAATATCCAACAGAAGCAAACGAAGTTTTTGTGAAACTCCCAAAAAAAATGGTCGAACATCTCAATTCAGAAGAGTATATGATGAGTAAAGATGAATTGACTGGTAAAACAGTTAGATTAGTCACTGCTTGGAATACTAAAGATAGCGAAGTGGATGAGTTTTTGAATACTATTTTCAATTAAATTTACTTGAAATTAAACCCTTCAAATTATAAAAGAAACTAATGGAAGCTGTAGCACTATTAGTAATAATAATATTATTTGCGACTGGAAGCTTTAATTAAAAGGAGAAATATGGAAGTTGTAGCTGTATTAGTTCTAGCTTATTTAGCATATAAACAATTTTTAGACTAATTTTATTAATTAGTTTGGATTTTTTTTAATATCTTCGATAAAATTTAATACTTCATTAAATTTATCGTCTCCGATATCTTTGTAACTAGCATTAAATTTATTTTTTACACATATTGCTACATGCGCGTATGGATTTCTTCCTTTTGGATGATTTGGGTGATTAGGTAATTGACCATCCAAATAATCGCCAGCTTCCTGTATCATTTTCCAAAGTTTACGGGCATTTTCTGGCGACATACATACTAAATCTTTGCTTTATCTAAAAAAGTTCTTGTTATAGTTCTAGTATACTACAAAATCCTATATTACCAAATATTGAACTGGGAGTCTAATTACTTAAAATACTATTTATTTTAGATTTTCGTTTTTAATATTTTTTACTTTTTTTGATATTATCAAACATCAGTCTTGTGTTGGGTTTACATCCCATGACTTTTTAGAAAAACTGTGAAAAAGTTTACCAACGATAATTCTAAAAGTTGTGACTGGGTTATTTAGTCCGTAACCCATTTTCATATATTCTTGTGGTGAAAAATGCCTCGAAAAAATTTTCACCCCATTGTGAGAAATTTGTCTAAATTTCCCGTTAACAAGAGTTGTATTAGCTCCGTATTCATTTTTGAGAGTGAATCTAAGCGTCGCAGCTGAAAGTGAAATATCAGCATCCGCATTACATCCATCTTTAACCTTCAATCCTTCACGATAGCTTAAAGTTAAATTCACATCGAGGTCATGTAAGTAAAATTCTATCGGATTTATAAATTTTAATCTTTCTAGAAACTGTGGCCCTATTAAAAAGTGCTTGAATATTTTCTGTCTAAACAAGTCATAGGTTTCTTTAATTTCTTTCAACGAAACTATATTTTTATTCTTGGAGTGTGGCTTTATGTCATTGAATAAGTTAACCCAATGTTTTATATTGTGGTCTCTGTCTGCCACTTCTTGATTTAATGGTTTCTTTAAATCTAAAATATCCCAAGGTTTAAGAACCAACAAATTGCTGGTAATTTTTTCTCTTTCAAATAGAGTAGCCACATCATTTGGAGTATTTTGGGAGTCGTTGGTATGAAAGTTTTCTTGGTCGCTAAAATACACAAAAGATGCAAATGGAATAACTGCTTTTGGCTTAAACCTTTTCACTTGAAATGATATTCTCTTAAGTTTTTCTCGTGCTGAACTTTTGCGCATTTGAACTTCACTTGGATTACCCATCCAATTTGCATAACCAAATTGAGTAAGGAGTAAGTCGATATTGTTGGTATATTTTTTGTAGCTTTTAGTAACTCGCTTTGTCGCTATTTCATCATCCACAACACAATCGTTAATGTTTAGTATGGAAAAGTTGTTGATCATCGTTAGACTATAAGAATCTCCACCTAAATATGGAAACGTTACAATGGATAATTCAGAGTCTAGAATTTGTGGTTTATCGTTACATTCACTAACAGTAAAACCCATTTTTCTTATAAATTGCGCAACACGCCCATCTAATGTTTTCTGAAAGATAAATTTAACTTCTGGTTGACTTTCTTTCAGAGCATTTATGAATGGCACTGAAAAATGATCTGAATGCTCATGAGACAGCCATATATATTTTGCTTTATTAATTTCTGCTAAATATTTTATCAGCGTTTTATTATTTATAGATTTGTCCAATAAAGACCAACCATTATCAAATGCACCACCTTCTACCCATGGGTCAACAATTAGTAAAGACTTTTCAGATTCTACTAAATAACAAGCATGATTTATAAATGTAAGATTAGCCATTTCTCCTATCTATCTTAAGTCAAAACACTCTCTAGTATAAAAGTTCATAATATTTAATTAATAGAGATTCAACAAATTCCCAATCTATAAGATTATCAACAAATTTATCTAAATATTCAGGTCTTCTATTTCGATAATCAATGTAATATGAATGTTCCCAGACATCGCAACCAAGTATTGGTTTTAAATTATCTATTAAAGGATTAGCTGCATTAGCTGTTTTTGTAACAACTAATTTATGATCATTTAAAGATAACCAACACCAACCTGATCCAAATTGAGTTATACCTGCTTGTTTGAATTCATCTTTGAATTTTTCAACACTTCCAAAATCTTCAATAATTTTTTTCTCAAGTTTTGACGGAATATTCCCACCACCTTTTGGCTTCATGCACTTCCAAAAAAGATTATGGTTCCAATGCTGGCTTGCATTATTAAATATTCCAGCTTTTGAGTTATCTTTTGAGCTTTTAACAATTATATCTTCCAATGACATTTCAGCCATGTCCGTATCTTTTATAAAATTGTTAAGATTTGTTATGTAGGTTTGATGATGTTTTCCATGATGTAATTCTAATGTTTCTTGTGACATTATTGGAGACAAAGCCTCATTAGAATAATCTAGTTTTGGTAATTCAAATGTCATAGTTATTTTTTATAATATTTTCTTGTAAATAAACTTAATTAAGTTGACGCAATTAAATACAAAATTAGTTTTCTAAAGCGTTTTCTTCTCTCATAAGAATAGGTCGACCATCTTGAGCAGTGTTTAAAGGTATAATTTTACCATTGTATCTTGCGCATAACGTAGGTGCACTTCTCACTTGTTCTCCCAAATTTACTTCTAAATCTGCTATAACTAATTCAACCCCTTTCAATATACTCAATATCTTCATTATTCCTCCGTTTTATGATGATGGCTTAAATATTAAACACAAGCCGTTATTACAATATCTCTTTCCTGTCGATCCAGGACCGTCTTCAAAGACATGTCCGTGATGAGCACCACATTTTGCACAATGGTATTCAATTCTTTTCATGCCAAAGCTGTAATCAACCTTAGTTTTAAAAGCTCCAGGAAGCGCCTCTGTAAATGATGGCCAACCAGTTCCACTATCAAATTTCGAGCTAGACTTAAATAGTTTAGCTCCACAATTTGCACAGTGATAAAAACCTTCTCTTTTCTCATAATTAAGAGGGCTTGAGAATGGTCGTTCGGTTGCTTCCTCAAACATTATTTTTTTTTGGGCTTCTGTTAAATTTTGATTAATTATTTTTTTGGTTTCAGCTAATGAAATTTTGTATGGAAAAATACTGTATAATAATGATCCAAATATAGATAATTTTATAAATTTTCTTTTGTTCATAACTTTCTTAATAGATCAATATTACTTTATTTGAATGAGATATTTTGACAGTTTCGATTTTAAATTGGTAGCTCCATAATTAATGAAGCTACCAGTTATATTATTGTCCAGGAGCTTTATAGCCACTTGATACTTTTGTTGCATGATTTGCAATTTCATTCATTGGTGTTTCCTCACAAATGGCGATATTTTTAAGTGCACCACTTCCCTCAGTAGCCATTTTTATAGCAGCCATTTGCTCAAATGTGCCATGAGTTTCAACTATAAAGTCATAGGGTCCTCTTAAATATGTGTAAGATTTCATTTCAGCACCAACACTTTCAGAACACTTTCTAGCAACCTCAGATCTATCTGATCCTGGATCTTTTAAAAAGCCTGCGAATGCTTTCTCTGTAAAATTTCCCATTAAAAAAAATTTAGCCATAGATACCTCCTTGAAATGTATTATAGCACTTAAATAATTTTTTTTAATATTTTATTACTTTATAAAAAATTTATTCTCGTCCAATTTGTAATAATTGAGGTGGTTCAAATACTCCACTTTGTATTTCGCTGTTTGATATATTTATCATGGATTTGGCAACTATTTCTGCATTTATCGATTTATATTTTTTTAGATCTCCAACTAAAATTGGCGATATACATTTCATGGCGAAAATACCTATTTTTTCTCCCAATCTTTCCTCTATTCTTTTTCCAATTAAAAATGAAGGTCTAATTACAATAAATTTTTTAAAGTTTAGTTTTCTTAATTCTTCTTCAGCCATACCTTTATTTTTTAAATACAAATTTGTTTTTTTTGAACTGGCACCCAATGAAGAAATATAAGTAAAATTTTGTACACTATTATCGCTACAAATTTTTCCAATTGTTACAGGTAAATTGTATTCGGTGTTTATATAATCTTGTTTGTTAGGTGTTTTTTTTCTTGTAGTTCCAATGCAAAAAAAACAATCATCGCCTTTTATTTCTGATTTAATATTTTCTAATTTTGTAAAATCTGTTTGAATAACTTCTATTTTGGGATCAATTTTTGAAGTAGAAGATCTTACAAAAACCTTAATTTTTTTATATTTTTGATCATTAGTTAACAGTTTAAGTAATATTCCACCAATTAATCCAGTTGATCCGAATATTAATGCTGTTTTCATAATTTTGAACTTACACTAAATTTTCTTAAATTCGTTCAAATTATTTGGTTCATCTATTGGTTCAGTTGAAGGATTAAGTTCTATACCGGCTGGAGTAATTGTTTGAGGCATAGGTGCAAATTGTGAATCTGGGTTATCTCCAGATTCTCTAATTTGCATTCTATATATTCCAAATAAACCAATAAATGAATGAAATATAATTAAAAAAATAAAAAATCCATTTTCTCCTAAAAATTCCATAAATAATGAGCACATAAAAGGACCGCAAATTGCACCAAGACCAAAAACAAATTGTAATCCTGCTCCTGCTGCTACAAATTTTTCTTTTGGTATAAAATCATTTGTGTGTGCAAAAATTAATGCAAACATTGGTAGACTACAAAAAGAAAAACACATTATACAGATATAAAAAAATAATTTTGATGTAGCTAAACCTGCAGGCATATACATTTGACCCGAAGAAATAATCGCCAAAAAACAAAATAAAGCTGCTCCAAATGTTGTATAAATAATTACAATTCTTCTATCCAAAACATCTGATAATTTTCCAATTGGCCATTGAGATATAGCTCCAGATATCGCAAATAAAAATGTTACTATTGAAACTTCTAAAATACTAAAATTCATCGATGTAGCATAAACTGCAATCAATGAAAAAACAGCAGAATGTGATATTCCAATTAAAAACGAACTTACAACACCAAATGGTGATGATTTATAAACTTCCTTGAGTTTCATACCTGATATTTTTTTAAAGTTTGGAGCCTTTCTTTTTGTTAATAATATTGGAACAAGAGACAATGACATAAATAAAGATATCAATATAAAAGGTTGAAAGTTTTCTGGTTTACTAAAGTTTATGAAAAACATTCCAATCGCCATAGAGGCATACATAACAATCATATAGATTGATAAAACACTACCTCTGTTTTTATTTGTAGATCTATCATTTAACCAGCTTTCAGCAATTGTATAAAGGCAAACCATGCTAAATCCAGAAATCATTCTAAGCACGAACCATGAAATAGGATTTACAAAAATAGAGTGTAACAAGACCACAATTGAAGTGACAGAAGCAAAAGCCGCGAATACTCTAATATGTCCAACTCTATGAATTAATGATTGTATAATTTTTGCTCCAATAAAATATCCAACAAAATATCCAGAAAATAAAAAACCTGTCGATGATAGACCAAAATTTTCTTTAACTGCTCTAACACCTAAAAGAGTACCTTGAAAACCATGAGCGAGCATTATAAATGCCATACCCATAAAGAGAGCCCAAGAGTTTTTTATAATTTTGTTCATAAAATTAGCGGTGTTTATGGGCGATCTAATTTTAAATCAAGACAAATTTGTGACAAAAAGAAAAATAATTTTATTTAGAAGAAGATTTTAATTTTAGATAAGAGTGAATAGCTATAGTGAAAATAATTACAAGTCCACCAACTATTGTCTCTATACTCGGCTGTTCTTTGATAACTAACCAAACCCAAATGGGTCCTAAAATGGTCTCAAGAAGAAAAAACAGATTAACTTCCTCGGCAGGTATAAATCTTGGAGCAATCGTCACCAAAACGAATGGTATTGCTACACACAAAATACACATTAAAGGTATATAAATCAGGTCTTTTTCAACTAACTCATAACTTTCAACGAAAAAGAGAGCAAATAGAGCTACTGTAAGCTTACCGACAACTGCTGAAGGTAGCAAATCTCTATCTTTTGCCGACCTGATTATTACTGCGTTGGTGGCGAGTCCAAAAGCTGTTGTTATACCCATAAGATCACCAAATAAGTTACCCATCTCTAGAGAGTCATAAAATATATATATTACAGCTACTAAAGTAATAGCTATAGCTATCCAGGTTTTCTTATCGGGAACCTCTTTTAAAAATATTGCACCAAGGATTGCTGAAAGCATAGGTGCCATCGCAATCATTATTAATGTATTTGCTACATTTGTATTTTGTATTGAAATTATAAATGTGATGTTACAAATCGAAAAACTAATAATATAAAAAATACCAGCATAACCAACATTCAAAAATGCTTTAATAAAGTTTTTTTTATAAAATATGAGAAGTCCAATTAATACAGCTACAAATGGTATCGCACCTCTATAAAACAATAATCCCCAAGTATCTATAGAAGATAATCTTATAAAAAGTGAATCTGGTGTGATAAACATCACAGCTATAAATGCAAGGGATGATCCTTTTTGCTGATTTGACAAATTTTTCAACTATAAACCTTTCCAAAAAGTCTTAGCCAAGTTTATCTGAGATAAATCAAAATATGTTTTTATACCCGTTGGTGATGTTACATTTATATCTCCATTTAACTTTCCATCAATGAAGTCTATTCCTGCAAAGTATATTCCGTCTTTCTTAATTTTTTTTGCAATTATATTTGAAATTTTTAGCTCTTTATTACTTAAAAATGCGATTTTAGGTTTTGCACCTTTGCTCATATTGCTCAATATTGATCCTGATTTTGGAACTCTAGATATAGCTCCGCAAACCTTACCATTTATAATAAAAACTCTTTTATCTCCAAACTTAATTTTATTTAAAAATTTTTGACACATAATGTGACCGTGTTTTTTCAATATTTGCTTTAATTTAAGTAAATTAAGCTTCCCTGAAATAAGATTTATATCATTACCACCATAGCTATGAATAGGTTTAATTATTATCTTTTTATGTTTTTTGAAAAATTTTTTAATTTCAATCAAATCTTTAGTAAATATTGTATCCGCCATATAGTTTTTAAAATTTAAAGAATAAAATTTTTCTGAAATATTTCTTACTGAAGTAGGATCATTAATAATTTTTGTTTTATCTTTGATTCTATCTAGCATTAATGTTGTAGAAATATATTCCAAGTTAAAAGGTGGATCCTGTCGGATTAAAATATATTTTGCAAAGGATAAGTCTAATTTTGATTTTTTTATAATTTTATAAAATTTCTTTTTTGAATAATCAATTTTAATAAAATATCCTTCACTTACAGTTTTTCCTCTTATATTCGATAAATTTTCTGGATAATAATAAAATAATTTATAACCCTTGTTTTGAGCTTCATTAGCTAAAAAAATAGTAGTATCTGTTTTGATATTTATTTTTTTTAAATTATCACCTTGTATAGCAACAATTTTATTGGTCATATAAATCATTCAAATTTTCGGAATTTGAATACTTACTTATTATATTATCAGCATTTGTTTTTTTACTTTTTACAATTTTTTCTAAGTGATCTAAAAACTTTACTTCACTTAATTTTTTTCTATTTAAAAAGTCTCTCTTTTTTAATCCTGATTTTGATATGTCTAATAGTCTCTCTGTCCAATACGAAATATCCTTGCCCATCAAATTAGTTTTCAAGCCGTTTTTAGGGGCATTTTTATAAGCTGAAAGCACTTCATTAGCTTCCCAATTTTTAATTAAATCTAAAGCTTCTTCAAGATTTCCATAAAGTAATCCAGTGAATAGGGCAGGACCAGCACATAAACACTCCCATCCACACGCATCCATTGATCTTAATTCGATATATTGTTTTAATCTGTTCTCTGTAAATATTGTTCCTAAATGTGTATCAAGATCGTTAGTACTAGGAATTTTATTTCCAATTTCTTTAATTTCTCCATTCATAAAGTTTTTAAATAAATATTTTTTTCCAGATATATAATTACCTTCACTTTGTAAAAATAAGATTGGATAATTCATAATATAATCTGCATATTTTTCAAAATTTACATCTTTTAAAAAAAACTCAGGCAATCCACCTCTAGATGTTTCTTGCCAAACTTTAGATCTGTAAGATAAGTATCCACTATTACTTTTTTCAACAATAGAGGAATTTGCAAAAAGTCCGATAGATATTGGAACTAAATTATTTGCCAACTTAAATTTTTTTATAAAATCTTCTTCTGAGGTATAATCTAAATTTAATTGCGTACCTGCAGTTTTATACATCATATCCAAACTTAGTTTTCCTCCAACAGGCATATCTTTGGTCATAACCTCATACCTTTTTTTTGGATTATTAGGTATATCCTCAAGTTTAGATATAGGATCATATCCAGCGCTTACTATTTTAAAATCTAATTTTTCAATTACCTGATTTAACTCAAATAAATACTCATGAGACTCAGCACAAGCTTCGTGAATATTATTTAATTTTGCTCCAGATAACTCTATTTGATTACCAGGCTCTAAAGTAATACTTTTACCATTCTTAGTTAACGCTATTGGATTTTTTTCCTCAAAAATAGGTTTCCAGCCAAACTCATATAAATTTTCAAACATTTTCTTGATTTTGGAATAATCAATTCTCGTATTTGTTTTTTTATCAAAAATAAATTTTTCATGCTCAACTCCAATCTTTAAATTAGATTTATCCTTTGAGCCTGACTTAAAATGTTCTATTATTTGTTCCTTTGTTTCTATCATTAGCTTATATTGTTTCTTTTTAGATAATCTTCAATTTCCTTTATATTACTTAATTTGTTAGAGCAAGTTTGATTTTTACATATAACAATTTTTGCCTCTTTTACTTCATTATCTAGATATTTAAATGTAGCTCTAGTAAAAAAATTTTTTTGCAAATACTTTTTTATATTAGGATCTAAATTTTGCTTTCCATGAATTGTAAAAGATATACTTTCATTACAAATATCTAATGATTTAACAAAACTAAACATTTGTGCAAAGTTTGAGTTTAAAACTTGGTGGAAACTTTTCTTTAAAATATCAATTTTTTCAAACCATGTTTTGTCACTAGTTATTATGTATAATTTATTACATAAGTTCAAATATATGCTATTTCCATTGGGTATATTGTTATCATTTAGATCTACTGGCTGAACAAAAAGGTCATTATCTAATATTTTATTTTTTTGCATTAATCCTGATTTTTTATCAAAGAAGTATTCCCAGGTTTTTATTAATATATCTTTTGCTTTTTCGATGTATATATCTTCACCGTCTAATTCATAAATAGTTATCAAGAGACTTGCATAATATACGTAATCTTCCAAAAAAGCGTCAATCTCTGTGTCTTGATAACAATGGAAAATTTTATCTGATAAATATTTTTCCAATATATTTATACTTGATAGAGTATTTTGTTTTAAATCTTCATTATCAGTTACTAACGATGAAAAAAGGAGAGTTTCTAACAAAAAACAATTTTGATCAGTTTGAGATTTATCATCAAATAATGGTTTGGTACGTTTGTTTCTTTGATCTAATAACGTTTTTTCTGTGTTTGAGATTTCTTTAATCTCATCATCGGAAAGTTTATTATGAGTTTCTGTTAAAATATTATTACCTTCAAAATTTCCCTTTTCAGTTAAAATATATTTTTTTGTAAATAAATTAAATTTAGAGCCCAGAATATTTTTTAGTTCTAAATAATTCCATACGTAATATTTTCCTTCAACACCATCGCTATCAGCATCATATGCTGATCCATAAAGATCAAATTTATTTTTAAATTCTGAATTGATAAAATTTATGGTTTGCTCTAACTTTCCTTTATAATAAAGATTATTAGTTTTTTGAAAGATCTTATTTAACAATCCGATATATTGGATATTATCATAAAGCATTTTTTCAAAGTGGGGAACTATCCAATTTTCATCGACAGTATATCTTGCTATACCACCAGCTAGATGATCATACATTCCTTTTGAAGAAATATTGTAAAGTAAAGTTTCAACGGGTTTAAAGTATTCTTCATTTCCTGTTTTTAAATAAAAATAAAACATTGCATCAAATAAATAAAATTGGGGAAACTTAGGAGCTCCTTTGAAACTTCCATTATCTTTATCAAGGTGCTGTATAATTTTTTCTAAAAACGGTTCTAATGGTTGATTTAATACTGCTGATCTTTGATTAATTTTACCAAATATTTCCTGCATTTGGGGCGCTTGATCAAGAATTTTTTGTCTATTTTTACTATATACATCTGAAACATTATTAAGTACTTTTTGAAAATCTGGTCTTCCATGCATTTCTTTTGGAGGAAAATAAGTTCCACCAGTGAAAGGAACTCCATTTTCATCAAGAAACATTGATAAAGGCCAGCCTCCTTGAGTTCCTGTTAAAATAGATAAACTTCTTTGAAAAACATAATCTAAATCAGGTCTTTCTTCTCTATCAACTTTAATGTTTATAAATTTCTCATTCATTATTTTAGCAGTTTGATCATCTTCAAAACTTTCATGTGCCATCACATGGCACCAATGACAACTTGCATATCCAACACTAAGAAATATTGGTTTTCTCTCTTTTTTTGCTTGTTCTAAACTTTCTTTATTCCAAGCAAACCAATTTACTGGATTATCTTTGTGCTGCTTTAAATACGGACTTTTCTCTTCCTTAAGTTTATTAGTCATGTTTTCTTAAAAAAATTAGTGATGATAAAAAGGTTTTCTATCAAATATCTTTTTCACCATTGGTTCAAACTCTTCTAGAGACATAGATTTGTAATTAGGATCAAAAGAAGACTGGTCGTATTTTTCACAAAAATCAACAGTGTCTTGATAGTATTTGTGATCCTTGAATTTATCCCTAGCGTTTCTATCACCTCCTAAATGATGAGCACTGTAATAAGTTTGAAAAAGTCCATGGTGAAGTATTATCCAATATGTTTTTTCTGAAACATATGGTCTTATAATTGAAGCTGCATATTGAGAATGATTCATGGGTGCCAAGTCATCTCCTATGTCATGAAGTAAAGTTGCTACAACCATCTCTTCACTTTCACCATTCTTGTATGCTCTTGTTGCTGCCTGTAATGAATGTTCTAATCTAGTTATTTGATAACCCTCAAGAGTTGTAGTTTGACTTGCAAGATATTTAAGTAATCTATCTGCAGTTTTGCGTTCAAAATTTTTTTCATACTTTTCTAATAATTCATAATCTTCTTTTGAACCATTTTTCATTTCAGTAAAATTTACTTTTTTCATTAATTACTTGATCCTGTGCTTAATAAAGATAATTGTGTAACTTTATCTTCCCCAAGTTCGTCAATTATTTTTACTGGATAATCGCCAGTAAAATGATGATCAGTTAACTGAGGATACGCTTCATTTCTTTTATCAAAACCCATTCCTCGATATAAGCCATCTAAAGTTAAAAATTTAAGTGACTGTGCTTTTATAAATTCTTTTATTTCATCTACTGATTTGTTTGCTGCTAATAGTTCTTTTTTAGTAGGCGTATCAACACCATAAAAATCTGGATATTTTATTTCTGGACTAGCTATTCTAACATGAATCTCTTTAGCACCATTATCGTATAACATTTTTACAATCTTTGATGAAGTTGTCCCTCTAACTAAAGAGTCATCAACCAAAATGATTTTTTTGTTTTTTATAACCGAAACATTTGCATTTAATTTTAACTTAACACCTAAACTTCTAATTTGTTGTGATGGCTCAATAAAAGTTCGACCAACATAATGGTTTCTTATTAAACCTAAATCAAAATTTATTTTTTTTTCTTCTGCATAACCTAATGCTGCAGCATTTCCAGAATCTGGTACAGGCACAACTAAGTCAGCATCTAAATTATCTTCTTTTGCCAATTCAGCTCCAAATTTTTTACGATATTCATAAGCTGTTTTGCCATTTAAAATACTATCTGGTCTTGAAAAATAAATATATTCAAACACACATGGTCTTACTTTTTTTTGAGGAAATGGTTTAATACTTTGTAATTTATCATTTTCTACATAAACAATTTCACCATTTTCAACTTCTCTGACAAACTTTGCACCTATAATATCAAACGCACATGTCTCAGATGCAAAAACATAAGAGTTTTTTAATTTTCCTATAACCAGAGGTCTAATTCCATATGGATCTCTTACCCCAATAAGAGTATTCTGTGTCATCATAACTAATGCGTATCCGCCTTGAATTTGAAATAGGGCATCAATGACCTTATCAATTGTCTTTGGTCTTTTTGATTTGGCTATAAGTTTTACTATCGTTTCTGTATCTGAGGTTGTGTAAAAGATTGAGCCTTCTTCAACCATTTTATTTCTAAGTGTTATCGCATTTGTTAGATTTCCATTATGTGCAACTCCAATTCCACCCGAATTAGTATCAGCAAAGAATGGTTGTACATTTCTTAAAGCAGTTCCGCCAGTTGTAGAATATCTATTGTGACCTATAGCGTAATTTCCTGGCAGGTGTTTTAAAACTTTCTCATCATTAAAGTTGTCACCAACCAGACCAAATCTTTTTTCAGAGTGATATTTTTCACCATCAAATGATACAATTCCACAACCTTCTTGACCTCTATGCTGTAATGCATGAAGTCCTAAAGCAGTTAAGGTAGATGCTTCTGGAGTATTACTAATTCCAAAGACAGCACATTCCTCTTTCAATTTAGGATCATACATCTTGAACTTTTTCTTTAGCATCTTCATATTGTTTTTGATTTGGAAATACCTTTATAAGATAGATACTACCTTTTTCAACCCAAGGAAATGTAAACGAATCTTTTAAATTTAATGGCCATTTTTTGCTATCGTAGACAACATCTAGAGCTGTAAACAAACAAACAATTAAAACATAGCTTTTAGCGATTCCGAAGAAAAAACCAAAAACTTTATCGACTGATCCTAATCCTGTGTAATTAATTACTTTACTAATTGCTTTGTTTGCTAAGAGAATAAGGAATATTATTATAATAAATAATATTACTCCTAAAATTATATCAAGAACGTATTCACTATCTAATATACCATCAAAATATGGTTTTACTTTAGGAAATAAATAAATTGTTAAAATATAAGCCAATACCCATTTAGCAGCAGATAATAAACTTAAGACAAAACCTTTTCTAGATCCTTGAATTAAAAAATAAATTGTTAATACAAAAAAAATATAATCAAATAATGTTACTTGTATTAAAAAATCCTGAATAGCCTCTATCATTAATTGAATGGTTTTATTTTAAGCAGTAAAGAGGGCAAAAGTGTTAAAACGGAAATCATTGCAAGCAACATAGCAATACCTGTGAAAACACCAAAATAAATTGTAGGTATAAAATTAGACATTACTAAAATTGAAAATCCAAAAACTATTGTAATTGATGTATTTAAAATAGCTTTACCAACTGTTGAATGACAGAGCTTTAATGTTTTATTATAATTTTTTAACTTTGCATACTCCTCTTTAAATCTGTAAATATAATGAATACTATTATCTACAGCTATACCTATAGTTATGGCAGCTATTGTTATTGTCATCATATCAAGTGGAATTCCCAACAATCCTATCAATCCTAATATAAAAAAAGCTGCTATAAAATTTGGAACAACACCTATTAAAGCTAATTTTAAATTTTTAAAAAGAATTATAAACATTACAAAAATTCCAAGCATAACAAATCCAAGTGTTAAAATTTGAGATTTAAATAAACTTTGTAAAAGATTATTAAACAAAATTAATACTCCACCCAATTTATACTCATCCTTCTTTAAATTTAACTTATTTTCAAAATCTGAATTTATTTTAATAAGTAAATCATTTCTCCTCAGATTATCTAATGAGTCTTTTATTCTTAAGCTAATTCTAGCCTCAGAGTCTTTTATAGATATATATGGATCAACAATTTCTTTTTTTATGTTATCTGGAATCTTAGTATACAAGACGCCCATTTCCAAAGAGCCAAGTTCTTTATTATTATTTAATTGAGTAGCAACATCAATTATTGATGAAAAAGAGAGAACTTTTCCAATTGGCTCTAAAGAATCTAAATAATTATGAACCTTTTTTATCTTATCAATTTTGTCTTTGGTAAACCAATATTTTTCATCATTCTCATCTTCATCTCCCCAATCATCCTCTTCATCTTTTGATTTTTGGTCAGCTTCATCTTGTTTCGGAAATTTTAAAATAACTTCAAGTGGTGTTGTGCCACCCAACTTTTCATCAATGAGCTTCATTCCTTTATAAATTTCAGTATTTTTATCAAAATAATTTATAAAACTATTTTCAACTTCAAGCTTTGAAATTCCTAATATACTTAGTAATATAATTATTAAGGTTGTTCCAAATATAGTATTTTGGTTTGAAACTGAAATGCTACTAAAAAAGTTAGTTATGGTGGTACCTCTTTCCTCTTTTAAAGAAACTTTATTAAAATTAATTAAATTAATTAACGTCGGTAATAGACTAAAAGTAATAAGAAATGAAATTATTAGACCAAAAGTCATCATAAACCCAAAATCAATTATTGGTTTTATTTCGCTGAACACGAGAGACAAGAAAGCAAATATAGTTGTCAAAGCTGTATATAAAATAGGCCAAAACATTTTGCTCGTTGTTAAAGAAATAATCTTAAATTTATTTAACTTCGGAAATTGTTTTGAAAGCTGAAGATACCTTGTGCTAATATGAATATTCATAGCCATTGTTAATATCAACATTAAAGCTATAAAATTTGATGATATAACGGTAACTTTCCATCCTAAGAGGCCAAGAAGTCCTGTCATTATTACAACTGAAAAAAAACAACTGCTTATAGGTACAAGTATCCATATCAATCTTCTAAATACATACCAAAGAGTCGCTACGATAAATAAAAAAACTCCAAGTCCAAAAACAATAATATCGTTTTTTATAAAAGTCATCATGTCATCAGCAATCATAGGTATTCCGCCTAAATGAATTTTGCTTTTTGAACTAAAATTTTTAATTACTTGTCTTATTTCTAAAATATTTTGATGATTTTGTTTCTTTAATTGATCTTTATATATCTCTTCGTCTTTTTTACTTTTAAAGTCTTTTATTTTATCTTTTGACTTTAAATAAACTATTATGCCAGATGTTTTACCATCCTCACTGATTACGAAATTCCTGAAAACTGGACTATTCAATATTTCATTAAACCCTCTTTCTTTATCAATACCGTCTGAGTTAAGTGTAGAGTAGTTTTTTAGTCTCTCTATAAGTGGTTCATCAGAGCTGTTTAGCAAAGGAATATCTAATAGTGTGATTACACTATGCACCCAATTAAGTTTTTGAATTTCTTTTTTTAATTTTATAAGATTCTCGATAGAATTTTCTTCTATCATTCTCCCTTTTGGAGTGTAAGTAAGAACTAAAAATTCTTTCGCACCGTATCTTTCGTTTATTTCATTTAAATATTTTAAATCAGGATCACCTTCTATTAATAAAGTTTCAGATGATGCATCAAGTCTAAAGTTTTTTGAAAAATATCCAAAAAAACATAAGCAACTTAATAATAAAATTAAAATGAAGCCTGGTTTTTTTAATACAATATTTTGATAAAATTTGGCCAACATCAACTATTAGATTTATAATTTAATTTAATTATTTTGAATATCTTTAAATTTGGTAAACATTGCCTCAAATTCAAGCATAACATTTCCCGTTGGTCCATGCCTTTGTTTTTGAATAATTAATTCTGCTAAATGTGAAACCTCATTCATTTTTGCTTGCCACTCAGCATGTTCTACTGTGGCAGGTCTAGGCTCTTTTCCTTGTAAATAATATGCTTCCCTGTAAACAAACATTACTACATCAGCATCTTGTTCGATTGAACCCGATTCTCTCAAGTCTGATAATTGAGGTTTTTTGTCGTCTCTTTGTTCTACAGCTCTTGATAATTGAGAAAGAGCTAAAACTGGAACGGCTAATTCTTTTGCTAAAGCTTTTAATCCTTGAGTGATTTCAGATATTTCCTGAACCCTACCATTGTTAGTATTGGAGGCTCTCATTAACTGAATATAATCTATTACAACCATATCGAGACCATACAATCTTTTTATCCTTCTTGCTCTATTACTAAGGGCTGCTATGGTAATTGCTGGAGTCTCATCAATATATAAAGGTAGTTCAGATATATCTTTTGAAGTTTCTATAAATTTATCAAATTGTTCTTCTGATATTTTGCCTCTTCTTATATCATTTGATTTAATTCGCGATTGTTCTGCTAAAATTCTTGTAGATAATTGTTCTGATGACATTTCTAGTGAAAAAAAAGCAATGGAACTTTTTTCACCACTCTCTTGAATTTTTTTTGCTGCATTAAATGCAATATTAGTAGCTAAAGCAGTCTTACCCATAGATGGCCTTCCTGCAATAATAATAAGATCTGATTTATGCAAGCCACCTAATCTATCATCTAAATCTCTCAACCCAGTTGGTACACCAACTATACCCTCTTCATTTTTATATGCATTCGATGCCATTTCAATAGTTTGCCTCATAGCTTCATCAAACTTAATTAATGATGAACTAAAAGATCCCTTCTCTGCAAGATCAAATAAAGATTTTTCGTAATTTTCTATAATTTTTTGTCCATCTGTTCCAAGATCATTTAATTTGGCTTGATCTATCACTTCTCCTGAAATTTTAATTAATTCTCTTTTTACATAAAGATCGAAAATTAGTTTTGAATATTCAAGGGCTTGTCTTGATGAGGTAGAGAATTTAGTTATTTTAACTAGATACTCTGGAATATTTAATTCATCTTTCTCTTTTTCAAAATAATTTTTTAAAGTTATTGGATTTGCTAGAAGTCCACCATAAATAAGTCTTTCTAATGCTTCAAATATTTTTTTATGAACTGGATCGTAAAAATTTTTACTTGATATTATAATGCTAACGTCATCAAATATTTCATTTGTTAAAAGAATAGATCCAATTACTGATTGTTCAGCTTCTATATTATTAGGTAATTCTTCAGCCTTATTTTTTAAAATATTTAAAGATTGAGACACACAAAATATTATTTGTTTTAAATTAAAATAACAAAGTAAAACTTTGTCTGGGGAAAAAAATGTATAATTATTGTTTCTCTTCTTCTTGAACTACTTTAATTTTAATTAGTGTTTGGATCTCTGAATGTAGGTTTAATAAAACTTTAAAAGTTCCTATTGATTTTATTTCTTCAGTTGGTTGTATATTAGAAGGATTAATATCTATACCCATTGACAAATTAACAATTTTTGCGATTTCTGTTGGTTTAACAGATCCATAGAGTTCATTGTTTTCTGTGCTTAATTTTTTTACCTCAAATTCTTTATTTTTAAGTTTCTCATCTATATTTTTAGCTTCATTTTTTTTATCTAAATCTTTTTTACTAAGGTCTGATTTAATTTTCTCAACTTCAATTATATTCTCTTTAGACGCAAATAGAGCTTTCTTTTGTGCAATTAAGAAATTTCTTGCATATCCTCTTTTAACATCAATTATATCACCAATAGAGCCTACTTTACGAACATTTTCTAACAATATAACTTTCATTTAAATCAATGCTAAATTTCTAGCTCTTTTTATAGATAAAGATAGATCTCTCTGTTTTTTTTGGCTCACTGATGTAATCCTTGAAGGTAAAATTTTTCCATTTTCAGAAACATACCTTTTTAACAACTTAATATTTTTATAATCTATAATTGGAGCTCCTTTACCTGACAATGGGCATTTCTTTTTAAATTTATATTTTTGGTTTTGAAATACGCTTAATTTAGAGAAGTTATTTTGGTTATTTTTTTTTGTATTTTTCTTTTTCATAATTAATTTTTTTCTTATTTATCTTCACTTTTTTTAAAATAATCAGTTTCCAAATCCAATTTTTTTACTTTCACAGTTAAATATCTAATTAAATTTTTATCAATTTTCTCATTTTTCTCTAATTCTTTTATAGTTTTTCCACTTCCCTGGAATTTAAAATGAAGGTAGTTACCTTTTTTATTTTTTTTTATTAAATAAGATAAATGTAGCAATCCCCAACTTTCAAATTTAAGAATACTACCATCATTATTCTCTATAATTTTTGAGTATTTTTCTTGAATAGTTTTTATTTGACTAGGCGAAGTATCTTGTCTTGCTATTAATGTATGCTCGTAATAGTTCATATTATTTTATAGAAAAATTGAGGATATACTATTATAAATTTTTAATTACAATATAAAAAAACACTTAATTTATTAACATTTTTATGTTTTCTGTAATTTTTCCTGGTCAAGGTTCCCAAAATATTGGAATGGGTAGGGATTTATACGAAAACTTTAATTATGTTAAAGAATTTTTCTCTGAAGCTGATGATATATTAAATAAAAAATTGAGCCAGATAATATTTAATGGACCAAGGGATCAATTAGACTTAACTGAGAATACTCAACCAGCAGTTTTTCTAGTTAGTTACTCTATATTTAAAGTAATAGAAAATGAGACTTCTTTTAAAATAAAAAATGCAAAATTTTTTGCTGGGCATTCTCTAGGTGAATATTCTGCACTTTGCTGTGCAGGTGCAATTGATTTTAATCAAACAATAAATCTTTTAAAATATAGGGGAAAAGCAATGCAAGATGCGGTACCATTGGGAGAAGGTGGCATGATAGCAGTCCTTGGTATTGAAATTGATCAAATTAATAAAATTTTGATGGAAAATGTTAATAATTTTTTATGTTATGTGGCCAATGATAACTCTAATGGGCAAATAGTAATAAGCGGTAAAACAGACAATTTGAATAAACTTTCAATTGAATTGAAAAAGAAAAAAATTAAATTTGTAAATCTTTCCGTTAGTGCGCCATTTCATTGTCCATTAATGAATAAAGCTACTGAAGAAATGAAACAAAGAATATTAAATACAGAATTTAAAAAACCAATGATTGATGTTATTTCTAATGTTACAGCAAATGCAGCAACTAGTTCAAATGACATAAAAAAACTTCTTATTGATCAAATCGAAAAACCTGTTAGATGGAGAGAAACAATAGTTAATATGATTGAATCACGAATAAATAATTTTATTGAAATAGGTCCTGGAAAAGTATTGTCTGGATTGATAAAAAGAATTGATAAAAATGTAATTTTGAAACAAGTAAATAATATAAATGATGCAAAATTATTGAAAAATGATTGATCTTAAAAATTTAAATATTATTATAACAGGTTCTACAGGAGGAATAGGATCTTCAATTTTAAAAATACTAGACCAACTAAATGCTAATATCATAGCAACTGGTACTAATTCAGAGAAATTAGAGAATATTAGCAAAACATATCCAAAGGTGAATGTAAAAAAATTTGATATTTCCAATCATTCATCTATTGAGAAATTTATGGATGATTGTAGTGAAACTTTTAACGGTAAACTAGATATTTTAATTAATAACGCAGGAGTGACCTCTGACAATTTGACAATAAGAATGAAAGATGACGAATGGAATAAGGTTATAAACATAAATTTAACAGCAACTTTTATGTTGTGTAAGTTCGCTATAAAAAAAATGCTCAAAAATAAAAATGGAAAAATTATTAATATTACTTCAATAGTTGGTCACACAGGAAATATTGGTCAAGCTAATTATGCAGCCTCAAAAGCTGGAGTAATTGGTATGTCCAAAACTCTTGCTAAAGAATATGGAAAAAAAAATATTAAAATTAATTGTGTATCGCCAGGGTTTATAAAGTCAAATATGACAGACAAAATAAGTGAAAATATTAAAAAAGAAATGGAACAAAATATTTCTTTAGAAAGATTTGGGTCCCCTGACGATGTTGCGAATGTTGTAGCTTTTTTAACGTCTAGTTTGTCAGATTATATAACAGGGGAGACAATACATGTTAATGGAGGTATGTATTTTAGTTGACAAAATAATATAAATATTTATTAACAATTTTAACTAAGAAGGAAAATATGTCAGAAGATATTTCAAATAAAGTAAAAAAAATAGTTGCTGATCATTTAGGTATAGATGAGTCTAAAGTCACTGATGAATCAAGTTTTATTGATGATTTAGGCGCTGATAGTTTAGATACTGTTGAGTTAGTAATGGCCTTTGAAGAAGAGTTTGGGTCAGAAATTTCAGATAGCGATGCAGAAAAAATACTTACTGTAGGAGATGCAGTAAAGTTTATCGAAAATAAAGCAAACTAATTTTTAAACTATATGTCCAGCTTTAAAAAAGGTGGGATGTATGTCCTCTCATCACCTTCAGGTGCTGGAAAAACTACACTAGTAAAAAAAATATCAAAAAATAAAAACTTTTTTACTTCAATCTCTCACACAACAAGGCAACCAAGATCAAATGAAAAAAACTCAAAAGATTATTATTTTATATCTAAAAATAAATTTAAAAAACTTATAAAAAAAAAAGAATTTTTAGAATACGCAAAGGTATTTGATAACTACTATGGTTCTTCAAAAGAGATAGTTATAAATAATCTGCAGAATGGGAAAAATGTTATATTTGATATTGATTGGCAGGGTACAAGACAAATTAGAAATAAAAAGTTAAAATACAAATTGTTGACTATATTTGTATTACCTCCTTCAAAAGAAGAATTATTAAAAAGATTAATTAAAAGAGAAAAAAAAAATTTAAAAACAGTAAAAAAAAGAATGAAAGAATTTAAAAAAGATTTATCTAGATGGATGGAATATGATTATGTAGTTATAAATGATGATTTAAAGATTTGTTACAACAATATTATGCGTGTAATTAAAAGCCAAAAAAAGATAACATTCGACAAAAAATTTATTCGTAAACATGTTAAAAAATTATTGAGCTAAACTTTCATAAATCTTACATAATTCTAAATATTTTTCTTTGGTAATATTTTGTGGTCTCAGATTTAAATCAATATTTAATTTTTCAGCAATTTCTTCAAATTCTTTAAACAAGATTTTCATGGGTTTTCTTACCATTTTACGCCTTTGATTAAAAAAAGTGTAAGTAATATGTTCAAGATTTTTATCTTTCTTTAAAACACAAAAATATGATTTTGGTGTTAATGTTATTAAAGAGCTCCATACTTTTGGTTTAGGATAAAAATAATTAGGATTAATATCTGTAATTTTTTTTGTGTCCATTTTCCAGGAAGCAATTATAGATAATCTTCCGTAGTCTTTTGAATTTACTTTAGCAATAATTCTGTCCGCTACCTCTTTTTGAAAAACGAAAATAAATTTACTATAAAGTTTGTTTAAATCTTTTAATTTAATAAATGATGTCAAAATTTCAGTTGATATGTTATATGGTAAATTTCCAAATACTTTTATTGCTGCATCAAACTTAAAAGTTTTTACACAGTCTAATATATCTCTATTAATTAATATAATATTTTTACCAAATTTTTTTTTTAAAATTTCTGATAGATCTTTATCTTTTTCAACAACTATTAAATTATTTGGACACTTATCTAATATTTTTTTTGTTAGATTTCCGGTACCTGGGCCTATCTCTAAAATAGTATCATCGCTAGTTATTGAGCCACTATCAACTATCTTATTTAAAATAACTTCATTATTTAAAAAATTTTGGCCTAAACTTTTTTTTGGCTTCATCTCTATTTTAAATTTTTTATAAAATTCATTGCATAATAGAATGAAGATGGATCTGATTTATTCATACCTATCATATTAGAATTGGGCCCATGATCTGGAGAAATTCTTATAAAGGGCAAACCAATTGTAATATTAATAGCATTAAATCTAAATAAAGTTTTTATTGGTGTAAGAACCTGGTCGTGATACATTCCTAATGCTACATCAAACTTTTTAATATTTTTTCTTAAAAAAAAGGTATCCGCTGGGAAAGGTCCATCTACATTTATTCCTTTTTTTTTTAAATATTTTATGGCTGGTTTGATAATGTTATCTTCTTCACTAAATTTATCTATAGTTTCACAGTGAGGATTAAGACCTAAAACAGCCACAGCAATTTTTCTCTTAAGTACTTTGCTATAAAATCTGTTTAAACTTAATATATTGTTATATATCTTTTTTTTTGTAATTTTCTTTGTAACATATTTAATTGGCACATGAGTTGTTAAAGGAGTAACTGAAAATTTTTTATTGTAGATTAGCATAACTTCATTTTTTGAATTAGTTTTTTTTGACAAATATTCTGTGATACCCAAATATTTTTTATTTAAGAAAGATTTTTTTGAAACCGGACCATTTATTAAAATAGAATTATTTTTTTCTTTTTTTATAATTTTTAATGCTTTATCAAAGCAGTTTTCAATATACATCTTAGATTTATTTGATATGTTGCTAAAAATTTTTTTATGTGAAAAGTTTACATTAATAATGTTTAAAATATTTTTTTTTGCATCAACATAGTTTGTTATTTCATTTATTGATAAATAATAATTTAATAAATTTAATTGTTTACTAAATAAATTTTTATTTCCTATAATAATAATTTTTTTATTTAATTTTTTTTTGTATTTAAAATATTTTGCGATAATTTCAGAAAATGTACCATAAGGCTCACCTAATATAATTACGATATACTCAATATTCATTTATTACAGTATTGCTTTTTAATTTTTTGTAATACAAAAGAGAAAATTGACTTAGTTGTTTATTTTTTTCGTAATTTATAATTTCTTGAAGTTCTTTATTAATATCAATTTTATTTTCTATTTCTCTTTTATTATTAATCTTTAATATTAAATATCCATTAGGAAATTCAAGTGGTTCAGAAATTTGATTTATTTTCATTTTTGATAGAAGAGAGTTTAAATTATCAGACAACAAAGTTTGTTTAACCCAGCCAATTTCTCCACCTGTTTTAGCACTATTGGCAATACTATATTTCGAAGTAGCAATTTTAAAATTATTTAATTTAATATATTCTAAAATCTCATTGTATTTATTATCTATATTCTCATTATTAACTACTTCAAATAATAATTCTGATAAATTATATTCATATTGTTTATTATTTTTTTTTTCGTTAACTAATTTTTTTTTAAGCTCTTCTTCATTAATTTTAATCATTGCATAATATTTTTGAAAAATTAATTCATTCCATAATCCTTCATATTTCATCTTCTCAACAATTTTATTATATTTAATATTATTAATTTTTAATAAATTTATAAATTCACTCTCAGAGTCTACTTTTTTAAATTTGAAAAGTGATTTTTTAATTTCATTTATCAATTTTTGGTTATTGGTATCTTTGAATACTCTATCTATTTCTTTTTTTTTTATAATTTCTTTTTTTAAAGAATTTTCAGCTATTGACTCTATTTCTGTATTATTCAAATCTTTGAGACTTGGTCTAAGGAATATTAAATATTTTTTTTCATTTAAAATATCGATATTTGTAATTATTTCTTCACCAATTTTGTATTTTATATATACTTCTGCATTTACATAATTAGCATAACTCAAAAATAAAATTATATAACTAATTATTTTTAATTTAAGCATTGTTCTAATTACCTATTATATTAGCAACGTTAGGTACTCCCAACTCTGTGAAGGGAATGATTTTTACTAAAAAAGTTAAACTGCTATTTGGTTCTATATTTCCATCGCTATAAAAAGATTTATTATATTTAAAGTTAAGGGAAATACAGTCTGTTTTGTATTCATAAGCCAAGTCATAATATTGTGTAAAGTTATTCTGTAAATCTTTTGCAATTTCAAATTTAATAATATTTTCTTTATCTAAACTTATATTTGTTCTATTTTTAAAATTTTCTTTACTGCTTAAGTCATTACCCTCTGCATGATATGAAAAGCTAGTAATAAAGTTATTTACACCATAAGTAAAATCAATTTCATCTGAATTACTATATTTTAAGTCCCTATCGTAAGAAAAAAAATATCCTATTTTTGATTTATCATTAAAATAATAATTTAAGTTTCCAAAAATATCTGATCTTGTTTTATTTAGTTTTGATTTTTTAGGTAATTTTATATTCTCTTCTTTTTTTAAAACATTTGCTATTTTAAAATCCACAGCGCTTGTATCATCGGATTTAATTCTTTTAAATTCTAAACCAGCTGTTAATGCTTTTCCACCCTCAACTTGATGAGGATCACCAATTCTATTTAAACTAAACACGTTATTATATTTAAGCGTTACATCTTTTGAGGCTATATCTCTATTTCCATTTGGACTATACCTTAAAGAAATAATTGGTTTTAGAAAATGAATAGAGTTGTTTAAATTTTTTTTCATCGGTAAGCTAGTATCAAATTTAACAGTACCATATAAGTCGTAATTTGAGTTTTCCTCAAAATTGTTTGAATTATTAGAATATGAATTTGAGTTTTTTAACAAAATGTCGTAACTGGATGCTAATCCATTTGAGGACATGAATTCATTCGATGAAAATAAAAAATCATTAGTAATTATCGTTTCAAGAATATTTGTATTATAATTTTTATTATAACCGTATGATTCAAAATCAAATTTACCATTATAATTCTTTGGTATACTTAAATTTCTTGAAAATTTAAAATCTGGAAATACATACTGATATCTATCATGATAATTTCTTGAGAGATCTTCAAAAATTTTAAATGAAGTGTCAAGTTTAGCATTATCAAAATTCCATTTAATATCTAAATTAGAGATTAAAAGATTATCATCTTTAACTAATGAAGATGTATCTGTTAATTTATGGTTTTTTAAATAGTTATCACCTTTTACATTTTGTAAGTTCAATTCAAATTCTGCTTTGTCATTTAATTTCCCTAATTGGTTATAGAACAAATGCCCTTTAGTCCCAGCTTCACCAAATAAAAAACTAAAGTCACTTAAAATATTTGAGTTTTTTAAGGCTTGTCTGTACTCATTTTGTAATAGAAAGCTTTTATCAGCATATATTCTAGGACTAAAAGTTATGTCTTTATCAACGGATAATGTTTTAAAATATGGCATACTTATATAGACACCAAGGCTTTCAGACGTTGAATATGAAGGAGTTAAAAAGCCGGATCTTCTTTTAACTGATGGATCTGGATGGTTAAAATATGGTAAAAAAAACACTTTGTAGTTAAATAATTTTAACCAAGAATCTTTATATTCAAAAATCTTCTTTTTTTTATCATGATTAAATTCTTCTGTATTAACTTCCCAACCTCTGCATTTTTTGTTTTCAATGTTGCAAGTACTAAATACAGCTTTATAAATTTTCAGTTCTTCAGGATTAGAATACGCACTTCTTCCTTTAAGTAGCGGATCATTGTTTTTATTTCCAAAATAACTATCATAAAATTCAATTTTTAATTCTTTTCCAGCAATTTCATTATTTTTTAAATTAATTATTAAATTTTCAAATATATATTTATTTCCATTTATATCTAATATCGTAGATTTTTCCGTTTTGATTTTTTCATTTTTGATATCAAATTCGAATTTGTCTTTTAAAAAGTAAAAATTTCCATCTTTATCTTCTATTATTGAGCCTTCATTCCCATAAATTTTTTTTAAATAAATATTGTGGTAGATATTTTTTGATTTAATTTTATAATTTTCATTAACATCTATAGTTGTGTCACCATCACTAAAAATTAAATCATTTTTTCTTTCGTATTTTATTTTTTTACTTTCAATTTTTAAGTCATTTAGTTTGTCATTAAAAATTACATCATCAGAAAAAATGATAATATCTAAATTCTTATTATAATTTACTTTTTTTGACTCTATACTTATTTTTTTTGAGGGAATTTGAATTTCAGCATTACTTGCTAAAATAATATTTCCTTCATCTGAAATATTTATATCTGAAGATACAATATTTATTTCATCAGAATTAGAATAATTTAAGCTTAATAAAAATAGAAAAATCCCAATTTTAAATTTTTTTAACATTATTTAATTCTCATTTGCTTTTAAAATTCCAATATTACAGAGTAAAAATAAAATAATAATAGGTGCCCATACAGATAGATATATTGGTAATACACCATTACTGCCAAGAATATTAGAAAAATAATTAAGATAATACACAACAACAGATATAAATACCCCAAAAACAATAAGAAAGAATCTCGATTTAAAATGTTTTAATTTATTTATTACTATGAAACCAAGAATTGTCATCAAAATATAAAATATAGGCATGCTGTAAATTTTATTTAAGTGTATTTTTATATCTGTATTAGAATAGCCAATTTTAAGATAACTTTTAGATAGGTTGTGTAATTCGTAAATATTTAATGAATTTAAATTTGAAAATAAATTTGAAATAATTTCGCCATTAAAAGAAGAATTATAAATAAGACTCTTATATTTTTTTTTGTCACCATTATTGTCAATTGTTTCTACATTTTCCAAAAACCAATTTTTAGATTTAATGTTTGCTTTTTTTGATGTTATTGTACTTTTACTATTATAGTATTTATCTGTTTCTGTAATTGTTAATGATCTCAGGTTAATTTTATCAAACTTTTTTGCATGTATAAAAAAAATACTACTATCAACTGCCTCTTTTATCCAAAGCCCATCATCTTTAACGACCGCTAAATATTCATTCGAACTCGAAAATTTGTTTTTTACATCTAAATATTTACTTTTTAAGCTTGAGGAAAAAGAATAGTAAAATAACAGAATAAATAACCCTATTAATGTTGAAATAACAGTCAAAAGGAACATTATGTTATAGTTACTTATTCCATTAGAATTTAATATTTTAAGTTCATTTTTATCATTCAGATTTAAATATAGAATTTTTACAGATATTAAAAATATAAAGGGAAATATTTCAAATATTAAAGATGGAGCATTAAGTAATGATAAATAAAGTGGATAATAAAATTCTAGACTATACTTTTCTGAAAATTTAATCTCTTCAAAAAAATTTACAATAATTGTTAAACAAAAAAATACTATACTTACTAATATAAATTTTTTCAAAAATATTGAAAATATATATTTTTGATATTTTTTTAATATCATAAATAACTCATCCTAAATTTTGATTTAATTAATAATGATCCGTAAAATAAAAAAATAAAAATTATTGGTAAAACCAAAATAACAAATTCAATTACTATTGATGATAAAATAAATTTATAGCTTAATTCAGAAAATAAAATTAAAGTGAAACCAACCGAAAACAAAAATATTTTAAAATAGTTTTGTAAAATACTTTCTTTAGGTTTTAAAATTAACAAAGAACTTATTAATGATAGTATAATCAAATATACTGGAATGATTATTCTTTTAAAAACTTCTTCATAAATATCTTTTATTGAAAATTGATTTTTTTCACCACATCTAATCTCGGTATCTTTTCTAAATTTAATATATTTATTTAAACAATATATTAGTAAAGCACTTCTAGTTTCACTTAATTTACTTTCTTTCCGTGTCTTTGAACTTATTTTTGAGAGTTTATAAGTTGTTTCTTTAAATTTAAGACTTATTCCACCTTTGCTGTCAATATTCGTTATGTTCCCATCGTATAACTTAAAATTAAAATTATTATCATCTTTTATTAACTTACCTTTGCTAGCAATTACAATTTTACTTTCATCACTATTTAATTTTTCTTTAATATAAATTCCTCTGAAAACTCCATTTTTTTGATTTTCTTCAACAAATATAGTCAAATTTCTTGTAACATCAGAAAATCTCTTTTCTTGAATTAGATTTGGAAAAAATTCTATTGATGAGCTCCTTAAATATGTTTGTTTTAAATTTTGTGTATATGGAACTAGAATTAAATTTAGAAAAAGCTGAATTAATACAAATATTAATGATATTTTCCCAATGAAGTTAATGAAAGTAATTTTTTTTATTCCATTTATCCAAAAAACTAATATTTCGTTGTTATCATCATATCTAGTCAATATTACAAACAAAGTTAAAAAATACGTGAAAATAAGCAGCTTACTAAATATTTTTGGTAAATTTAAAGAAGTATAAATAAAATATACTTTTAAACCATGACCTTGCTCAGATACAATATCTAGAAGGTTTACACCCTGAACAACCCATACAATTGATGTAATTGCAAGAGAAAATAATATAAAAAAAGAGAATATATCAAAAGTTAGTTTCCTATATATTAATTTATTCATTGAAATTATAAATTTAATAAATATACAACATTATCTATTAAATATTTCAAAAAAATGAAGCTAAAATTAGAATTTGTAAATAAAATACCGAAAGCAGCCAAAGATAATCAGGTTATTCTATTAAATAATAAAACCACTCAAAACAAAATCGTAAAATCTTATAATAAATCAATATTTTCTAATAAATTATTCTTAGACAGAAAATTTCTAATTCAAAATATAAATGACAAAACATATATTTTTGTAAATTGCACCGACACTAAAACATCTTTAGATTATGAGAAACTTGGATCCAATTTATTCCTTTTTCTAAAGAATAATAAAATTGAAAAATCTTTTTTCGAAACAAATTTATCTAAAATTACTAATATACAGTTAGAGAAATTTTTACATGGCGCACAACTTAAATCATACGAATTTAATGTTTATAAAACTGATAAATCAAAAAACCTCAAAACAAACTTATATGTTGTTGGTCATAAATCAAAAAAAACAAATCTGTTGAGAAATAAATTAAATTCACTTTTAGAAGGTGTTTTTCTTACTAGAGACCTTGTATCTGAGCCAGGAAATGTTCTTCATCCAGATGAATATGCAAGACGTATAGTTCAATTAAGAAAATTTGGATTAAAAGTTACTGTATACGATCAAAAAAAATTAAAAAAGATGGGCATGAATGCTTTATTGGGTGTAGGCCAAGGTAGTGTCAGAGGTTCATATTTAGTAACTATAGAATGGAAAGGCACAAAAAGTAAATCTAAACCCTTGGGATTTGTTGGCAAAGGTGTGTGCTTCGATACTGGAGGTTATTCTTTAAAACCAGCAAAATTTATGGAAGATATGACCTATGATATGGCAGGCTCTGCTACTGTTGTTGGTTTAATGAAAACTCTTGCGTTAAGAAAATCAAAAATTAATGCTGTTGGAGTTGTTGGACTTGTAGAAAATATGGTAAGTGGAAATGCACAAAGACCTGGTGATATTGTTAAATCTTATAGTGGAAAAACAATTGAAATTTTAAATACTGATGCTGAAGGAAGATTAGTTTTAGCAGATGCTTTAACATTTACAGAAGAAAAATTTAAGCCGCAATTCATTGTTGATTTAGCAACATTAACTGGAGCTATTATTGTTTCTCTTGGTTCAGAATATGCAGGTTTATTTTCTAATAATGATAAATTATCTAAACAATTAATTGATGCAGGTGAAAGTGTTGAAGAAAAACTTTGGAGAATGCCTTTAAACGAAAACTTTGACAAATTAATAAATTCAAAAAACGCAGATATGCAAAATATTAATTATGTAGGTGGAGCAGGTTCGACTACAGCAGCACAATTTCTACAGAGATTCATAATAAATAAAACTCCTTGGGCCCACTTAGATATTGCTGGCATGGCATTTTCAAAATATGGTGGAGCACTTAACTCCGGCGGTGCAACTGGTTATGGAGTTAGATTGTTAAATAAATTAATTGAGGATAATTATGAGTAATATTGAGCAAACTCTATCGATAATTAAACCAGATGCTGTTGAAAGAAATCTGCAAGATCAAATTAAGCAGGAATTCACAAATAAAGGATTTGAGATAATTAAAGAAAAAAAAATACATATATCCAAAGAGGAAGCCGAAAGATTTTATAAAGTACATGAATCCAAACCATTTTATAACGATTTATGCACATACTTATCTTCAGGTCCTATTGTTGTCATGACTTTACAACGAGAAAATGCTGTTGCGGAAAATAGAAAGTTAATGGGAGCAACAAATCCAGTTGATGCAGAGGAGGGCACATTGAGGAAAAAATATGGAATTTCTATTGATAAAAATTCTGTTCATGGTTCAGACAGTCTTGAAAATGCAAAGATTGAATTAGATTTCTTTTTTAATCACTAGTTAATAATTTAATAATTGCTTTTGGGTATATTTTATGCTCGATTTTTAACACTTTTTTTTCTAAACTTTTTTCACTGTCAGATTTGAGAATTTTTACTTTTTTTTGTAATATAATCTTACCTGAGTCTAATTTCTCATTAACGATATGAACTGTAGCTCCAGAGTATTTGTCTTTATTTTGAATTGCTCTATTGTGTGTATTTAGGCCTTTATACTTAGGAAGAAGAGAAGGGTGAATATTAAGTATTGGTTTATTAAATTTTCTTATAAAACTACCTGATAGTATTTTCATAAATCCAGCTAAACAAATCAAATCAACATTGTTCTTTTTTAATAATTTTAACAAACGATCTTCAAAACTTTTTTTATTAGGATCTTTAATAAAGATATTATTGATCTTAGACTTATTTGCATAATCTAATCCTTTTGCACTAAAATTATTAGAGACAACTAGAACAATTCTAATTAAAGATTTTTCCGTTTTTGAATATTTAACTAGTGATCTTAGATTACTACCTCTACCACTTATTAAAACTGCAGTATTTTTTTTACCAGATAACTTTTCCACTCAATTTTACTTTTTCTGAATTTTTTGTAATTTTTCCAATGACATATGGTTTATATTTTTTTGGAAATAATCTAATTACTTTTTTGTAGTTTGAACGGTTTACTATTAAACAAAAACCCACACCACAATTAAAAGTTTTTAACATTTCTTGATCGCTAACACCTTGACTTTTAAGCCATCTAAATATTTTTAATGTTTTTATTTTTTCTAAATTTATTTCAGCACAGTAATTATCTGGTATTATTCTTTCAATATTGTCTTTTAATCCACCACCAGTGATATTTGCACAAGCATTCAAATAGTT
This sequence comes from uncultured Pelagibacteraceae bacterium, assembly GCA_902525295.1. Taxonomy (GTDB): domain Bacteria; phylum Pseudomonadota; class Alphaproteobacteria; order Pelagibacterales; family Pelagibacteraceae; genus Pelagibacter. The sequence continues at coordinate 31,439 of CABZGR010000007.1, forward strand.
TTTTTTAATTAATTCTAATACATGCATTACATATATTTTAGTTGGTACCAATAATTCTTTTTTTAAAAATGAATTTTTTTTTATATTGATTTTATTTTTTTTTATAATGTGTCTTACTAAGGAATATCCATTTGAGTGGAGACCACTGGAAGGTATTGCCAGTACTAAATCTTTTTCTTTTATTTTATTTAATAATATTTTGTCTTTATCTACTAAGCCTAAAGAAAATCCTGCAATATCAAATTTACCTTTGGAATATGTTCCAGGCATTTCTGCAGTTTCTCCACCAACTAATTCACAGTCAGCTAATTTGCAGCCTTTTATAATTCCTCTAATTATATTTTTTAGCTTTTTCGTATCGATTTTTTCGACAGATATATAATCTAAAAAAACTAAAGGTTTCGCTCCTTGAACTATAATGTCATTTACACACATTGCCACAAGATCCACACCAATTGTATCAAATTTACCCAGCATATTTGCAACTTCAATTTTTGTACCAACTCCATCTGTGCTAGTTACAAGATATGGATTCTTTAAATTACTTGGCAGTTTTGTAAGCGCTCCAAAACCTCCAATATTCTTAAATTTACCACTTTTTTTTGATTTTTTTGCACTTGAGGATATAAATTTAATAAATTTATCTGCTTTTTTTATGCTTACACCACTTTTCTCATATGTAAAATTCTTCGATCCCATGTTTAAGTTATGTTTTTAATCAAAAATAAAATTAATATTTACTTATACTTTTTTTTTTTACTTTTCATTTTAGTTTTTATCAAGTTTTCCACAACTATAGTATTTGCAGACAATTACACAGTTAAAAATATTAAAATTAAAGAACAATACGACATAAATTTTAACAAAGATGAAGTAATAAAAAAGGGTTTCAAAAAAGCATTTAAAACATTAATTTTTAGAATTGTAGAAAGTAAAGATAAAAATTTATTTAAAAATGTACCAAGCAATAAAATTAATTCATTGATAGATAATTTTTCCATAACAAATGAAAAATTTGTAGACAATAATTATGAGGTTGATTTTGAGGTTAAGTTTGACAAAGAAAAATTATTATCATTTATTAGAGGAAAAAATGTTATTTCCTCTGTCCCAAAAGATACAGACGTGCTATTAATACCAATCTTAATTGATACACAAAGTAACGAAATTAAGTTTTTTGATCAAAATTATTTTTATAACAATTGGAATAATGTTAATAAAAATTATTTCTTATTAAATTATAATTTACCAGATGAAAATATTGAAAATTTTCGTCTTTTTCAAAGATTAAAAAATAATATTGAAAACAATGATTTATCTGAGATTACAAATAAATATGACTTCGAAAATATTTTTATTGTTGTATTTTATAAAAATAAAAAAAATTTACAAATATTTTCCAAAATTAATTTTTCAAATTCAAACTTCAAATTTAATTTAGATCAAAAAAACATCAATTATGAAGATAATAAACTATTAGATCAAATTATTTTAAATTTAAAAAATTTATATGAAGATAAATGGAAGCTAATTAATAAAATCAATACCGCAATTTCAATACCCATAAAAATTTCAGTAAAAAACAGTAACTTCATAATTTCTGAGAAATTAGAAAATATATTAAATCAATCAGATTTTGTATATGAATATGAAATAGAAAAAATTAGTAGTGAAGATATTATATATAAAATAACTTACAATAATAATCCTGAAAAATTTCTAAATACTTTAAAAGTGAATGATATAAATATAAATTCATCTAGTAATATTTGGAATATAGAATGAGAGAATTAGATCAAAAACTCTTAGACTTTGGAATTACTGAAAGTTTTGATGAAAATGATTACTATGTGTCTAAAAGTAATTATTTTGCAAAAAATATTATAGAGGCCTGGCCTAAATGGGAAAAAAAAATTGTCAACTTAGCCGGAGAAAAATATTCTGGCAAAACACATTTATCAAACATATTTAAAAAAAAAAGTAACGCTTTATATTTATATAGCAATAATATCGAAGATAAGATTTTAAAAAAAATTAAACTTTCAAACAGTATAATAATTGAAGACCTAGAAGAAAGTTTTGATGAAAAACTTCTTTATTCTATATTCAATTTAGTTGAACAGGATAACAAATATTTATTAATCTCGTCAAAAAAACCAATAGATACAATGAAATTCACACTTCCAGATTTATTATCAAGATTAAAGAACTGCATTATCGCTACAATTGAACAGCCAGATGATGAGTTGATTTATGCAATAATTTTAAAAAGCTTATCCGATAGACAAATTAAATTGGATAACAAAATTATAGATTATATTATAAAAAGAATTGCGAGATCGTATAGTAAAATGCATGAATTTATATATAAGATTGATGAATTGAGTTTAAAGAAAAAGAAATCTATTAACTTTAAAATAATAAAAGAGATAATAAATTGAGTAAATATAGAACACATACCTGTGGAGAACTAACTTTAAATAACAAAGATCAAACTATAAAGTTATCAGGTTGGATAAATAAGAAAAGAGATCATGGAAATCTGTTATTCTTAGATTTAAGAGATCACTATGGACTAACTCAATGTGTAATAGACGAGGGTAAAAAAATTTTTAAAGAAATAGAAAAACTTCCATTAGAAACTGTACTACAAGTTGAAGGGAAAGTTTTAGTGAGAGAAAAAGATACAATTAATAAAAATTTAAATACTGGAGAAATTGAGGTAGGAATTGAAAAATTTAAAGTGCTTGCAAGAACTAAAGAATTACCTCTTCCTGTTTTTTCAGATCAAGAATACTCTGAAGAAATTAGATTAAAGTATAGATTTTTAGATTTAAGAAGAAATAAAATTCATAATAATATTATTTTAAGATCTAAAATTATTTCATTTATTAGATCTGAAATGCAAAAATATGGTTTTCTAGAATATCAAACACCTATATTAACTTCATCTAGCCCAGAAGGTGCTAGAGATTTTTTAGTACCAAGTAGACTAAACCCTGGTAAATTTTACGCTTTACCTCAAGCGCCACAGCAATTTAAACAATTAATTATGGTATCTGGTTTTGACAAATATTTTCAAATTGCGCCGTGTTTTAGAGACGAAGACGCAAGAGCGGACAGAAGTCCAGGAGAGTTTTATCAACTTGACTTAGAAATGTCATTCGTAGAACAAGAAGATGTATTCAAAATAGTTGAAGAGTTATTTGTAAATTTATTCAAAAAATTTTCTTCTAAAAAGTTACTACATGAAAAATTTCCCAGAATTCCTTTTGATGAGGCTATGTTAAAATATGGCTCTGATAAACCAGA
>CABZGR010000008.1 GCA_902525295.1 uncultured Pelagibacteraceae bacterium
GCAGTTTCTTTTTTATTTACAAAAATATCTTTTAATTTTTTAGAACTTAAATGACCACCTTTAATTAAAACATTCTTAGCACCTAAATCTAATAATATTTTGGCAGCATTTTTCATATCTGTTATAGATTTAATTTTTATTTTTGTTAGTATTTCAGCTTCAGGAATATTTGGTGTTATTAAATCAACTTTTTTTATTAGTTTTTTTTTCAAAACTAAAATTGCTTTATTGTCTATAAGCTTGGTTCCACCTTTAGCCACCATAACAGGATCTAATATTATTTTTTTTAATTTTGATTTTTTTATTGATTTTAATACTGAATTTATAACCTCAGTAGAATGCAGCATTCCTATCTTTACTGAATCTGGCCTGATATCTTTTGACGTAAATTCAATTTGATTAGAAATTTCTTTACTTCGCATTGGTATTATAGACATTACACCAATAGTATTCTGAGCTGTAACTGCTGTTATTGCTGTCATAGCGAAAGAGCCAAGAGAAGTAACTGATTTAATATCTGCTTGGATGCCCGCTCCTCCAGAGGAGTCTGATCCTGCAATAATTAATATTTTAGATTTGATTTTCAATTTACTGAATAGATTTTTTAATTATGTTAACACACATTTTATTTAAATTTGAATCTTCTGACTCACACATAATTCTTATTTTTGGTTCAGTACCAGATTTTCTAACTAAAATTCTACCTCTGTTTTTAATTATTTTATTTGCTTCGTTAATTGCTTTTTTGCATTTTGGCGAATTAATAATTGATTTATCTTTAACCTCTATATTTTCTAATATTTGAGGGGTGGGTTTAAATTTGTTAAAAAGCTCACTTGCTTTTTTTGTTTTTCTTAAAGAGAAAAGGATTTCTAGTGCGACTAATAAACCATCACCAGTTGTCGCAAACTTTCCAAGAATTATATGACCAGACTGTTCCCCCCCTAAATTAAATTTGTTTTTTTTCATTTTTTCTTTTACATATCTATCTCCCACATCTGATCTTAAAAATTTAATTTCATTATTTTTAAAAAAATTTTCTAAACCATAATTTGACATTAATGTACCAATGACGCCTCCTTTTAAAATTTTTTTTCTTTTCCATCTCTCACCTAACATTGCAAGAATTTTATCTCCATCAATAATTTTTCCTTTTTCATCACAGACAATTATTCTGTCAGCATCTCCATCCAATGAAATACCTATATGAGCTTTATTTTTTTTTGTCATTTGACAAATTTTACTTGGGTAAGTAGATCCAGATTTAAGATTTATATTTAAACCATTGGGAGATGTGCCAGTGTCATATACTTTAGCACCTAATGATTTAAATAAATCAGGTCCAGCTTTATAACCGGCACCGTTAGCACAGTCTAAAGCAATTTTAATGCCTTTTAAACTGAAAGAGGATGGAAAATTTTGTTTTAATATTTTTATATAATTTTCATTAGCATCCTCTAATCTTTTAACTCTCCCTAATTCTATTGGTTTTGATAGATTTTTAGCAATCTTTGAATCAATTAGCTTTTCAATTTTCTTCTCAATTCTATCAGATAATTTAAGTCCATCAGGTCCAAATAACTTTAATCCATTGTCATGATATGGATTATGAGATGCAGTAATCATTATACCCATATTAGCTCTCATTTTTTTTGTTAGCATCGCTAAACCATTTGTTGGTAGAGGTCCCAAAGTATAAATATGCATTCCTGCTGATGCCAATCCAGATACTAAAGCTGGTTCAAGCGTATATCCTGATAATCTAGTGTCTTTTGCAATAATTGCTGTTTGTTTACTTTTTTTTAAATTTTTAAAGTATGTTCCTGCTGCTAAGCCAAATTTGAAAAACATTTCTCCATTTATCTTGGATCCATTAACTTTTCCTCTAATTCCATCTGTTCCAAAATATTTTTTAATCATTTTTAGTTTTGTAGTTCTTTAAATACTTTAAATGCTTGATTAATTTCTTTAATATCATGAACCCTTAGAATTTGAACTCCTTGAAGGTATGCTTGAATGCATGAGGATACAGTTCCACCAATCCTTTCTTTAGTATCATTTTCTCTTGAAATATCCTTAATAAATCTTTTTCTAGACAAGCCCAACATTACAGGAAGGCCTAATGAATGAAAAATAGAAATATTCTTTAAAAGAGTAATATTATGTTTCAAATTTTTTCCAAATCCTATACCTGGATCTAATATAATATTATTATGCTTAATACCTTCATTTCTTAAGTATTTTAATTTATTTTCAAAAAAATCATAAATATCAAGCAATACATTATTGTAAGATGGTTTTAATTGCATATTTTTTGGTGTTCCTTTCATGTGATGTATAACAAAAGGTTTTTTCGTTTTTTTTAAATAATTTATAGTCTCAGGATCATAACTTAGTCCAGACACATCATTTATAAGATCTACTTTTATTTTGGAAGCTTTATCCATAACAAAACTTTTTCTAGTATCTAATGAAACAAAACTTTTTTTATTTTTTAAAATTTTTAATATAAACTTTATTCTATCCAATTCTTTTCTAGGATTAATATCTTTTGCACCTGGTCTTGTAGACTCTCCACCAACGTCTATTATCTTTGCGCCATTTGATAATAAATTATTTACATGTTTTAACGCTAAATTTTTTTTATTATATTTACCACCATCTGAGAAACTATCTGGGGTTAAATTAACTATGCCCATCAAAATAGGGATATCGGATAAATTTATTTTTTTAAAAATTTTCTTTTTTTTTATATTTTTTAAATCTCTATAAACTTTTTTTTTTAATTTAGTTGAAAGTTTATTAATATCTTTAATATTGATTATTTTATTTTTTTTTCTGTCAATGATTTCCAATTTATCAAAAGAAATATGATTGTAACCATTGAGAGGAATAGATTTTTTTTTTTTAATGTATTTTTTCGATGTTGTTCCGTAATAAAAATTACACGCTCTAGTGTAATATTTATTCATTAACGCTTAGTGCACTATCTTAGGTTTTAGGCCCATTGAGCCAAGTGCTGAGCTTTGATCATCATCTTCAACTTTGAGATCTTCTTTATTCTTAGGATATATATTTTTATTTATTAAATCTTCAATTTCAGCACCTGTTAAAGTTTCATAAGTAAGTAAGGCTTTTGCTAGTTTATGCAGATCATCAATTTTTTCAGTCAATACTTTTCTTGCTCTCTCGTAACCCATATCAACAAATTTTCTAATTTCGCTATCAACTTTTCTAGCTGTTTCCTCAGACATATTTTGCTGTCTTGCAACAGACCTTCCTAAAAATACCTCTTCTTCATTTTCACCATAAGCAACTGGTCCCATCTCTTTACTCAGTCCAGCTCTCATAACCATAGCTCTTGCTCTTTTAGTAGCTTGTTCAATATCGCTTGCAGCTCCTGTAGTTACTTTGTCATCTCCAAAAATTATTTCTTCCGCAACTCTTCCACCCATTGCTATAGCCATTTGTGCATGAAGTTGTTCTCTTGTTTGAGAGACTTCATCTCTTTCAGGTAATTGCATAACCATTCCTAGAGCTCTTCCTCTTGGTATAATTGTTGCTTTATGTATAGGATAAGCGGCTTTTTCATTAATTGTTACAATTGCATGTCCAGCCTCATGATAAGCAGTTAGTTTTTTCTCCTCTTCTGACATAACCATAGACCTTCTTTCAGATCCCATCATCACTTTATCCTTAGCCTCCTCAAATTCTTGATATGTAACAATTCTTTTATTTTTTCTTGCAGCTAACAATGCAGCCTCGTTTACAAGGTTTGCTAAATCTGCTCCAGAAAATCCTGGGGTTCCTCTAGCAACTGTTCTTAAATTTACATCAGGCGCCATAGAGATTTTCTTTGCATGGACTTTTAAAATCTTTTCTCTCCCTATTAGATCTGGATTTGAAACAACAACTTGTCTATCAAATCTTCCGGGTCTTAAAAGAGCTGGATCTAATACATCTGGTCTATTAGTTGCAGCAATAATAATTACACCTTCATTAGTATCGAAACCATCCATCTCAACTAATAGCTGGTTAAGAGTTTGCTCTCTTTCATCATTTCCACCACCAAGACCTGCGCCCCTACTTCTTCCTACAGCATCAATCTCATCAATGAAAATTATACATGGAGAATGTTTTTTACCTTGTTCAAACATATCTCTAACTCTTGAAGCTCCAACACCAACAAACATTTCAACGAAATCTGATCCAGATATCGTAAAGAATGGAACTCCTGCTTCTCCAGCAATTGCTCTTGCTAATAATGTTTTTCCTGTACCAGGGGGACCCACTAATAAACATCCTCTAGGTATCTTGCCACCTAGCCTACTGAATTTTCTTGGATCTTTTAAAAATTCTACTACTTCTTCTACTTCTTCTTTAGCCTCTTCAACACCAGCAACATCATTAAAAGTCACTTTACCTTTTACTTCATTCATCATTTTTGCTTTCGATCTTCCAAAGCCCATGGCTCCACCTTTTCCTCCTTGCATTTGTCTCATAAAGAAAATCCATACGGCAATCAATAAAAGCATTGGGAACCATGAAAGAAGTATTCCTAATAATGAAGGCATTTTTTCCTCTAATGGACTAGCGGAGATGCTAACACCTTTATCACTCAACTTCTGAATTAAGTTCGGATCCTCAGGTGCATAAGTGGTAAATTGGTTTCCATTTGATAATACACCTTTTATATTTTTTCCTTGTATCTCTACTTTAACTACTCTTCCATTATCTACTTCTGTTAAGAATTCTGAGAAAATAATTTTATTTTTTTGAGAAATCGAACCTTGTGGATTCTTAAACATATTATAAAGTCCAATCGTTAAAATAACGATTATTCCCCACATAGCTAAGTTTTTAAAATTCATAGAGACATAAATTAAGAATTATTAGTAAATTAACAAGTGTCAATTTGATCATTTAACAAAAAAATTATCGTTTTTCTGGGTAAATAATCACCGAATCTTGAATTTTTTCAATAATACATCCAGAAAGTGTCAATTTCACGTTTTTGTTTGAAAACTTTATAGAATCTATAAGACTATTCACTTTTTTGCCTCTTGGATAGTTTTTTTTCCAACTAATGCGTTTAATTACTTGCATAATACTTCTCAAAATAATTTCCTCAGGGTTATTAAAAAAGGATTGGTTTAATATTATTTTTTTATCTTTCTCAAAATACTTTGAGTTTTCTAAAATATTTTTATCAACATAAAATTCGATTACTTGATCACTTTTTGATAAATTTTTTAAAGTTAAATAGAATTTATTAAACTTTAGACCTTCTTTATCTAAATTTGTTAAAAGTTTTCTAATTCTACTCCTCAAAAATTTATCATCATTATTTGTGGGATCATCTATAAAAAATCCAAAAGTTTTTTTATTTATTTTAAGTAGATCTTTTTTTGAAGTGGATAGAAATGGTCTAATAACATTAATTCCATTATAAACTATTACGTTTTTGTCAAAAGAAACAAGTCCTTTTAAACCAGAGCCTCTCAGAAATCTTATGAAAAAATTTTCAATTAGATCATCTTTATGATGGCCTAATATAAGATAGTCTATTTTTTGTTTATTGCACTCTTCAAAAAATAAATCATATCTTAAGTCTCTTGCATAAGATTGTATATTCTTATTAATACTAACAATTTTTTTTGAGAGAATTTTACAATTAATTTTAAAGTTTTGTTTAAGTTTATACTTCAAGTTTTTAGCTTCGATTGTAGATTCTTTTCTTAGTTTATGATCAATTATTACAGGGTACAATTTAGAATGATGTTTTAAAGCATAGCACTGAGAAAAAAATAAAACAGCTAAGCTGTCAGCACCACCAGATACCCCAACCATAATCTTTTTATTGGTCAAATCCATAGATGCGAGATTATTTGAAAATAAGCTATATAATTTTCTTACCTGGGGATCCTTTAATTTTGTTAGGTAAAAATTAAGAGTTTTCTTTGTTACACTCAAACTTTTTCTCTTCATATTTAGCTTTTTGAAGAACTGATTGAGTAGCATTTGGATACTGTTTTTTAACTCCAGCAATCATCAAGCAACCCTGATCTTTCTCTCCTATTTGAACTAAAGATACACCAAGCTTCAAAAGGTTGATAGGTGCTTTTTCACTCTTTGGATATTTTTGATAACCTTCTAAATAAGCAGATGCTGCATCTGTATAGAGCTGTCTTATTCTAAAAGTCTCTGCATACCAATATTGTGCTTTTCCAGAAAGATCATTATCTGGATTTGTATCCACAAATTCTCTAAACGCTCTTTCTGCCATATTATAATCTCCAACTTTTAAAAAACTTGTTGCAAATTCATATTGTTCTAATGGAGATGCATCAGGTAAAATTTTTTCCTCAGTAATAAAATTTTCTGTTAAAATAGTTTTAGTTGTCTCAACAGATTTAATTGCTTGTGTCTCATTTGTGTCAGTCATATCTTTATAAGATATTGTTCCTAAATCTTGAGGTTGAGATGTGCCTGGCATAATTTTTTTGCTGGCTAGATTTGTCTCTGAATTTTCATTTGTTAATAAATTTTGTTCATTAATTTCATTTTTTTGAGTGAGGCTAGAATTGTTTTCTAAATCTTGAAATCTTAATTGGTTATCAGCTTGTGTTTTGGACAGTCTAGACGATAATTTATCTACTTTAAAATTAATTTCCTCAAATTTGTTAGTCAAATTTTGAAATTGTTTTTCTATTTCAGATAATTTTAACAAATGTCTTGTCAAGACATCTTCTGTTTCTTTATTTGACAAAGAGGTTTCTACTCCAGTCTTTTTCTGAAATGACTCTGAATAAACTGCTCTTTCTAATGTTCTAAGATCTTTTTGAATAATTTCTAAGATTTCTCTCATATTTAATTCCTCAGAACCTGCACTAAATGTAATAAAAAAAATAGAAATTATATAAATAAAAATATTAATAAACTTTTTAAACATTAAATTATTCTTTAATTATAATGATGGCAAAAAAAAGACCCTTTAATTATTTATAATAATTTTAGGGTCTTTAAATATTTAAAATAGCTTTAATTAGCTTTTACAGTTACAGATCTTCTATTTTTAGACCAAGAGAGCGGATTTGAACCTGAGTCAACTGGTCTTTCTTTTCCATAACTTATTACTGAAATTCTATCAGCGGATATTCCATAAGTGATCAGATAATCTTTGGCAGCATTTGCTCTTCTTTCGCCTAATGCCAAGTTATATTCTCTTGTTCCTCTTTCATCGGCATGACCTTCGACCATAACATTGATGCTTGAATTTTCTCTTAACCAATTTGCTTGTTTTCTTAATGTGTCTCTTGATTTAGTTGTTAAAATAGATTCGTTTGTCGCAAAAAATACTCTGTCCGGAACACCGTCAGCTAAATATTTAACTGTATCAGTTCCTGTGTAGACATCACCTTGCATTTGACCCTCAACTGTCGTAGTGGTTTTTTTCGTAGCACAAGCCGATACGATTAAACTTAATAATATAACTAGAAAAGTATTTCTAAATGATTTGCTAAAATTCATTAATGCTCCTTAATAATTTATTAGAACTTTTTCACAACTAATTAGATGTTTCAAGCATAAAAATCAACTTAATTTATATTAAAAATTAATAAAAAAGCCCTAATTACTTAATAAAGACGACCAAGATGGGTCAGAGGCATCCGTCTCTGTTTGAACTTGCCTTTCATTATAACCTGTAAGATCTATAGACCATAACTTGGCACTAAATCCTTCACCTTTATCGTTAGATTTCGTCTCTCTATAAAAAATTAACACTCTTCCATTTGGAGACCAAGAAGGAGCTTCTTGATAGTAATTTTCAGTCAATAATCTTTCCCCAGATCCATCGGTTCGCATAACACCGATATAAAATTTTCCTTTATGTAGTTTTGTAAACGCAATTAAATCACCTCTTGGAGACCATACAGGCGTTCCATACAATCCTTTACCAAATGAAATTCTTTTTACATTTGAACCATCAGATTTCATTACATAGATTTGTTGAAATCCACTTCTATCAGAATTAAATGTTATAAATCGATTATCAGGTGAGTAAGAAGGCGATGTATCAATTGATGGATGATTAGTTATTCTTTCAACAATTCTATTTTCCAAATCCATTGTATAAATATCTGAGTTTCCATCTTTTGCAAAACTCATAATAATTTTTTTTCCATCTGGTGAAAATCGTGGAGCAAATGTCATTCCTGGAAAATCACCAACTACTTCTTGGGTACCAGTTTCAATATCTAATAAATATACCCTTGGTAAATTTTTAAAATAAGATAGGTAAGTCACCATTTGACTTGTCGGATTAAATCTAGGAGTTAAAACTAATTCATTTCCTAGTGTTAAATATTTTGTGTTAAAACCATCTTGATCCATAATAGCTAACTTCTTAACTCTTGCAGTCTTAGGTCCTTCTTCAGATACATAAATTATTCTGGTATCAAAATATCCTTTTTCTCCGGTTAATCTTTCATAAACTTTATCAGATATTATATGTCCAACTCTCCTCCAATTACTTGGAACCGTTGTAAATGCTAAAGCCATCATTTCTCTTCCGGCTAAAATATCCCATAGTCTAAATTCAACTTTTAATTTTTTGTCCTCAATTGTTACTTTGCCTGTAATTAAAGCTTGAGCTTTAATCAATGCCCAATCCTCAAATCTTGGTTTTAAATGAGCAATATCTGGCTTTTGTAAAAATGCTTCTTTACTAAGAGGATTAAATAAACCTGAAATTTTCAAATTATTTTCCACAACTAATGAAATCTCAGATCCAACATTTTCAATTTTAAGTTCATTAATTGAATTTCTTTTTGAACTATCATCTTGAAACAATGGAGAAACTGCAATTGGTAAAGGATCTAAATTACCCCTTGTTATATCAATCTCTATTAATGAATAAGCCTTAGCTGACAATAAAAAAAATATAATAAAAAATAAATTAATTATTCTAATCATTATCCTCCAAGCATATCACGAGCGTCAAAATTTAAAATCATATTTTTCCATCTTTCATAACCACTTGTGGGAACTTTTAATGGATTACACAACTGAATAGCTCGTCTTACACTATCCGCTAGTGTTCTAAATTTTTCTTTACCAGGTGTGTTCATTTTTACATGATCTAACATTTCAAGTTTTTCAATTGTTCCGTCTGGTTTTAATTGGAGTTTAACTCTAACTAATAAATCTTCACTAAATGGCAAACCTATAGGAACACTCCAGCATGTAAATATTTGAGCCTTTAATGCGTCCTCTTCACTTAGGGTTAATTTTGAATAATCCATAGTCTCATCAGTTGATTGAGAAATCTTATCAACTTCTTTTTTTGTTTCTGCTAAATTTTCTTTTTTTTTATCAATTAAAGCTGCAATTTCATTTAAATCCAATTTTTCTTTTTTTTCAAATTCAGAAACTTGTTTAACTTTTTTTTCATCTAAAATAGGTTTTTTAGTTTGAACTATTTTTTTGATGTTTTCGTCATTGATTTCTTTTGAAGGTTTCTGCTTTTTTTCTTCTTTAGGTTGAATTTTTTGTTTATCTTCATCTGGCATAGGTACAGCATTTAATTTTTCTTTTTTCAACTTTTCTATTTTATTTTCACTTGTTGGTGTTTTTTTTGATGCAACCTTAGAAATTTCATTTTTTTTTTTATCTGTCTGAACTTCTTTTTTTTCATCTTTTTTTACTTTTTTAGGAGGAGCCTGTTCAGACAAAAGCTTTTCATTTTCTTTTTTTGCCTTCTCAATAATTTTTGATGCTTTTGGCGCGAAAGGAATATTTGTCTTCTCAGCTATTTGAATAAGCTCAACAGAGATAAGAGGTGGAATATCCAGAGGTTTTTTTGCAACAAATGGTAAAGCCAAAATACTCACCATAACAATAACGACATGAAATCCAGATGAGATTAAAAGACCTCGATACATAATCTCTATCTCTCTTTATTCGGTTCAGATATTAAAGCAACTTTTGTAAATCCTGACCCTGAAAGCATTCCCATAATTTCAAGAACCCTTCCATAGTTAATAGCTTTGTCTCCCCTAACATAAATTCTTGTATCAGTTCTATTATTTGACACTGCCAATATTTTTACAATCAAATTGTTAAACTCAACTTTTGTTTCCTGAATAAAAATTTCTCCTTTAGAATTAATTGTTAAAGTTAATGGTTCATTTTCCTCAGGAAGTGTATCAGCAGAAGTTTCTGGCAGATCTACCTGGACTCCAACTGTAAGCAATGGTGCAGTGACCATGAATATAATTAGCAAAACCAACATTACATCAACAAATGGTGTTACATTAATTTCACTCATTGGATCGTTTTTTGAACTTTTGAGCTTAAATCCCATTTAAATAATTGATAAGAATCTTTTTGAAAAATTTTCTAATTTTTGTGAGTATTTTCTAGAGTCTGAATTAAATTTATTATACGCAATTACAGCAGGAATTGCTGCTAATAATCCAAGTGCAGTTGCAAATAAGGCTTCAGCAATACCTGGTGCAACTATTGCAAGGCTAGTGTTTCTTGAAATTGCAATCGATTGAAATGAATTCATAATTCCCCAAACAGTTCCAAACAATCCTATAAATGGAGCTGTCGATCCAACAGTTGCCAAAAAACTATTATACTTTTCAACTGCTACCATTTGTTTTTCAATATTTACTTCTAAAACACTAGATAGTCTCTCAGATAAATTTGATTTTGATCTAGTTTTCATAACTGTTTGCATAGAACTTTTAAATAATTTTGCCATAGGATCTTCAATATTTGAAGGCAGACTGTTGTAAAATGTTTCAGCAGATTTTGATTTCCAGAATTTCTCTTCAAATTCCTCTGCGCTTTTATTAATTTTTCTAAACATTCTTATTTTTTCAAATATTATTGCCCATGAATAAATAGAACTTAAAATTAATATTATGATTACTGACTTGACAATAATATCCGCACGTAAAAATAAACTAATTAAAGAAAAATCTGTGTTACTTGCTAAACCTAAACTTTGCGTTGCAATATCTGCTTCCATTCAATCGTTTCCCATTAAAATATGTCATTAATTTGTCTTCAAAAAACTCTAATAGTCTAGTTATCGTTGTTTTCCCTTGTGTTTTCAAAATACTGAGCAATTAAAATAGCATCTGCTTTATTAATATCTTTTTTTCTTGATAACTTATTTGAAATTCTAGGAAACATGTCTATTACTTTAGTTCGACTGGCATCTTTTTCAGAATTAATCAAATTAAAATGTTTTTTCCATTTTGCTGGTCTAACATAAAAAATTGGAAGTTCCATTGCAGAACATATGCCTTTAATTACTCCAAATGATTGTCCAAAATTAAACATGCTTGTTACACCTTGTCCTGGCATAGCAGAAACTTGTTCGACTATTACACTCATTTTTTCGCTCTTAAATTTATTTTTTATTAGCATTATTTCATTATAAATTTGCCTACCATTAACTTGTTTTTTATTTTTTTTTCCTTCAGCCATTGTAGGCATGTCGATTACATCAATAACATTCCCACTAGAAAAAAAACAGATAGCACCTGCTATACCTGGATCAATTCCAACAATTATCATTTAATCTTCAAAGTTAACATTTGTATAAACATTTTGTACATCATCCTCTTCGTCAAGAGTTTCTAAAAATTTTACCATATTTTGATTTTCTTCGCCTTTAAGAGATACCTTATTTATGGGTAGCCACTCGATTTCAGTAGAAAGAAAATTTGCAATAACTTTTTCAAATTTTTTTTTTACCTCATATATTTCATCGATATCCGTATGCACTTCATGAAATTCATCACGTGAAATACAGTCATTTGCACCCGACTCGATTGCTAATTCAAAAATTTTATCTTGTTCAATTTCATTTTTATCTATTTTAATTACACCCAATCTTTGAAAATTATGTGATGCAGAGCCCTGGGTTCCTAAAGAACCATTATTTTTCGAAAATATTGTTCTCATATTAGAAGCAGTTCTATTTTTATTGTCAGTCAATGCTTCAACTATTACAGCAGATTTGCTAGGTCCAAAACCTTCATACCTAATATTTTCAAAATTTGATTGATCATTGTTAGAAGACTTTTCAATTGCTCTCTCAATATTTTCTTTTGGCATGTTAGCTGATCTGGCTGCTTGTATTGCTGATCTTAATCTCGAATTCATATCGGGATTCTTATCTCCTAGTTTTGCAGCAACAGTGATTTCTCTGGAGAGTTTAGAAAAAATTTTTGATCTCTGTTTGTCAGCTTTGCCTTTTTTATGTTTAATACCTGCCCAATGTGAGTGTCCAGCCATAATTAATTTATATTTTTTAAACTCCCACCAAAAATGAAACTTTCTATATTTTTTGCTAGTCCATTTCTTACGTCGCAATCTACAACTACCCCACTCAGAGACGCTTCTCCATCTGCAGGAAAATGTTTTACAGCTTCTTTTTTTAGAAATCTGTTAATTGAATTTTGTGCATTCATACCAATTACCGAGTCATAGTCACCACACATTCCAGCATCAGTAATATAGCTAGTTCCATTTTTTAGAACTCTTGCATCATTTGTGGGTACGTGCGTATGGGTGCCTACAACTAAAGTTGCATATCCATCAAATAGATTACCTATAGCCATTTTTTCACTTGTTATTTCTCCATGAAAATCCACTACTAAAAAATCATAATCTTTTAATTTTTTTTTTTCTGCAATAAATTCGGTAGCAATTTTAAAAACATCATCACACTTTTTCATAAAAACATTACCCATCAGATTTAGTACACCAACTTTTAAATTTTTTTTTGAATTGAATATGGAAAAACCTTTACCAGGTAAATTTCCACTCATATTTATTGGTCTTAATAATTTTTTTTCAGTTTTTATATATTCATAAATTTCTTTTTGATCCCAAACATGATTGCCTGTTGTAATTACATCTACACCTACATTAAAAAGTTCATTAGCAATATTTTCAGTTAGACCCACACCTTCACTGGCTGCATTTTCAGCATTAACACAAACAAAATCTATGCCTTTTTTTGAGACTATATTTGGCAAGTTTTTTTTTACTGATTTAAAGCCTGCGTCTCCAACGATATCGCCTAAAAATAAAATCTTCATTTTTACATTAATTTTTCTGTCAAAATTAAATCTAATTTTCTATCAAAATTTTCAACATTAATTTTATTAACTTTTTGATGTGAAAAAGCCAGTCCAATTGTTGTACATTTTTTAGTTTGAGAGATTTTTTCTAGATATCTATCATAAAATCCTCCACCATAGCCAATTCTGTTCCTGAATTTATCAAAAGCAACTATTGGTACAAATATTATATCTGGGTATACTTTTTTCAATTTTAGTGGCTGAGGAATTCCTAAAGAGCTTATTGTTAAAGGATCATTTATATGCCATTTATAAAAATCCATTTGGCGAATACTTTTTATAATTGGCAACGAAATACCATAACCATTAGAATGAAATTTTTTTAGTATTTGGAGACAATCAAATTCAAAATTTATTGGAAAATATCCTCCAATAATTTTATTTTTTGATAAATTAGTTTTCTTAGATAAATTATCTATAAAATTATTATTTATTTTTATTTCAAAATATTTTTTTTTTCTAATGTTAATAATTTTTTTTCTTAGTTTGAATTTTGACACTGATATTTTATCAAACAGAAGTATTCGAGTTATTTTTTTTTACAAAGTCCTCAATTTCTAAAGTTACTTTGTCGATTAAATTTTCATAACTTATTTTATGTTTTTCAATTTCGGTTGTAAGTTCTTTTTGTGTTGAACTTAAATTTTTAATTTCATTTTCCTTTCTATCTTTGTACTGATAAACTAAAGATTTTAATTCTTTAAACTTTTCTTTTATTTCTTGAAGCTCTTTTTTTTGTAAATCTACTTTTTTTTTAGTTTCAAAATACTCGTCCATAACTTTGATAGAAGATATTAGTAATAATTTGTTCTCTCCAATATTTCCAAGATCAAATTTTAAATCATTGAATTTTTTATTTAAATTTAAAGATAATTCCTCTAAATGTTCTTCTTGACCATCTTCACAAGATAGCAGATATTCTTTACCATTAAATTTTACATTTACATTTGCCATTTATCTATTTCTTCCAATAAACTATCTGTTTCTTGATTTAATTCATCAATTTTTTCAGTAAAATGATTTTCTTTTTTTTTTGAAATTTCATAATTTATTTTTAATTCCTTTAATTGACTTTTAAGTTTTAAATTTTCTTCCTCTAAGCTCTCAAAAGATTTGGTTATCTGATCTTTTTCAATTTCTAATTGATTTTTCTGATCTCTTAATATACTGACTTCATTTAATTCTTTATTATCTTGAACATTCATATCTCTTAACTTTTGTAAAGTATCTTCTAATTTTTTTTCTTTTTCATCAATGTTTTTCATATATATATCTATATTAATAAATTGAATCACCTAAGTCTAGATAGGATACTTTTTGAAAAATAAAGAAAAAAATTTATCAAACGCTATTCGTTTTTTATCAATGGATGCGGTTCAAAAAGCCAATTCTGGTCACCCTGGTATGCCAATGGGTATGGCGGATGTTGTCACAATTTTATATAAATATTTCTTAAAATTTAATCCAAAAAATCCAAGCTGGCTTAATAGAGATAGATTTATTTTGTCAGCTGGACACGGATCAATGTTGCTTTACTCTCTTTTGTATCTAACTGGATATAAAAGTGTATCACTTAATGACATTAAGAAATTTAGACAATTAAATTCAATTTGTGCTGGACACCCAGAATATCACCCCAACTCAGGTATTGAAACAACAACTGGTCCTTTGGGTCAAGGCATTGCAAATTCTGTAGGTTTTGCAATTGCAGAAGAAATATTAAAGAAAAAACTAGGAAGTAATTTAATAAATCACAAAACCTATGTCTTAGCTGGTGATGGATGTCTTATGGAAGGAATTAGCCATGAAGCAATGAGTCTAGCTGGTCACCTTAAACTTAATAATCTTATAATGCTTTTTGATAATAATTCTATTTCAATAGATGGTCCCACTAGTTTAGCAGTCTCAGATGATTATAAAAACAGATTTAAAAGCTATGGATGGAATTATATTTTGATCAATGGGCATAATTATAGAGAAATTTACAATGCTTTAAAAAAAGCGCAAAAATCAAAAAAACCAACAGTGATTTCATGTAAAACAAAAATAGGATTTGGATCTCCAAATAAAAGTGGAAGGGCTTCATCACATGGAAGTCCTCTTGGAATAGATGAAATTAAGTTAGTTAGAAAAAAATTAGATTGGGATTATAAACCATTTAAAATACCTCAAAAAATTTTAACTGATTGGAGGAAAATAGGAGAAAAAGGTATTAAAAAAGAAAAAATATGGAATAAAACTTTTAGTAAACACAAACTAAGATTTAAAAGTATTATAAAAAATAAATTCTCAAGTTCAATTATAAAGCAAAAGAAAGAAGCAATAAAAAATTTTAAGACTATAGCTACAAGAAAATCGTCAGAAGAGTTTTTATCATCTATATTAAAAGAGAGAAATACTTTAATTGGTGGCTCTGCTGATTTGGCAGGATCAAACAATACAAAAACTAAGTTACATAAAATTATTAATTCAAGTAACTTTGATGGTAATTATATTCATTATGGTGTTAGAGAACACGCAATGAGTGGAATAATGAATGGATTGGCTCTTCATAGTAATTTTATTCCTTATGGAGGTACTTTTTTAATATTTTCAGACTATTGCAAACCTTCAATAAGACTATCTGCTATAATGAAACAGAAGGTAATTTATATAATGACACATGACTCTATAGGACTAGGGGAAGACGGACCCACGCATCAACCTGTAGAGCAACTTGCTGCTTTAAGATCTATTCCAAACTTAAATGTTTTGAGGCCAGCGGATCAAACTGAAACAATTGAATGTTGGGATATTGCATTAAAAAGCAACAAAACACCTAGCATACTAGCCTTGACCAGACAAAACTTAAAACCCATAAGAAGTAGTTTTAGCAAAAAAAATCAATGCTCTATGGGAGCTTACGAGGTTTTGAGGACTGGAAAAAATATAAATTTAACTATTTTAGCTTCAGGATCAGAAGTCAATCTTGCAATTGAGACAAGTCATAAATTGGCCAAACAAAAAATCTATTCAAAAGTAATATCAATGCCTTGCCAAGAAATTTTTGACAAACAAAACAAAAGCTATAAAAATAAAATCTTAAAAGAAAGCAAAAACACTTTTGCGATTGAGGCAGGTTCAAAAATGTCTTGGGAAAAATATATTGAAAAAGGCTTGTCTTTTTCAATAGAGGACTTTGGTAAAAGTGCTCCTTATAAAAAAGTCTATGAACATTTTGGTTTAAGTAGTGAAAAAATTAGTAAAAAAATTAAATTTTATATAAAAAAATGACAATAAAAGTTGGCATCAACGGTATGGGGAGAATTGGCAGAATGATTGTGAGGTCAGTTTATGAAAATCACAAAGGTAAAATAATCATCAAACATATTAATAATAGATCTAGCCCTGAAATTTGTGCAAATTTATTAAAATATGATTCAATTCATGGTAATTTTAGTTCTCAAATAAAATCTGGAGAAAATTACATAAAAATAAATAAAGAAAAAATATCTTATACCCAACACTCTATGATTAATGACATAAAGTGGAAAAAATATGGTGTTGATTTTGTTTTCGAGTGCACAGGCAAGTTTAATTCTAAGGATAAATTACTGCCACATATAAAAAATGGAGTGAAAAAAGTTATTGTGTCAGCCCCATGTAAAATGGCTGATAAAACTATAGTTTTTGGTGTAAATCATAAGAAGGTCAATAAGGATGATAGAATTATTTCAGCAGCTTCCTGTACAACAAATTGTTTAGCTCCCGTTGCAGACGTAATTAATAAAAATTTTATAATTCTTAATGGTTTTATGACAACCATACATGCTTTTACTAGTGATCAAAGAATATTAGATAACTCTCACAAAGATCCAAGAAGGGCAAGATCTGCAAATCAATCAATTATACCCACATCAACTGGTGCATCAAAAACTATTGGTGAAATTATACCCTCATTGAAAGGTAAGTTAGAAGGGGTAGCAATGAGAGTGCCAACACCAAATGTTTCATTAATAGAATTTATATTTAATGTAAAAAAAAATATTACTGTAAAAAAATTAAATAAATCTTTATTTTCAGCTTCTAGAACAAAACTTAAAAATATTCTAAATGTTACAGATGAGAAACTGGTCTCAGTTGATTTTAATCATAATAGCGCATCTGCAATTATAGACTTCTCACTTACTAATGTAGTAGGCAATAAAATGGGAAAAATTTCAGCTTGGTATGATAATGAATGGGGTTTCTCAAACAGAATGTGTGATATTGCTGAGTATGTAAGCAAGATCAAATAATGAAATCCATTGAAAATATAGATAGTATTGAAAATAAAAGTGTCATTCTTAGACTTGATTTAAATGTTCCAATAAAAAATGGAAGAATAACAGATACTAACCGGATTGATAAGGTTATGCCTACACTAGAATTTTTATTAAAAAAAAAAGCAAAGATTATAATAATATCTCATGTTGGAAGACCAAAAGGTAAAATAGTTAAGGAACTCTCTCTAGATTTGGTATCGTTGTATATAAAAAGTAAAATTAAAAAAGAAGTATCGCTACTTAAAGAAAACATTTTTAATTTAAATAAAGAAGATATTTTTAAGAATTCCAATGATAAGTTAGTACTACTTGAAAATATTAGATTTTATCCCGAAGAAGAAGCTAATGATGATCAATTTTCGAAGAAATTAGCAAGTTTAGGTGAAATATATGTTAATGATGCATTTTCGTGTTCACATAGAGATCATGCCTCTGTGTCAAAAATAACAAAGTATATTCCATCTTATAGCGGAATTCAAATCAATGCAGAGGTAGATGCTCTTAATAAGATAACTTCTGAAATTAAAAAACCTATAACATGTATAATTGGTGGATCTAAAATATCTTCAAAAATAAATATAATAAAAAATTTAATACCAAAATTTAATAGTATTATAATAGTTGGTGCTATGGCGAACAATATATTTAAATACAAGGGTTTAAAAATTGGTAACTCTGTATATGAAAAAAATATTGATTACATAATTCAAGAAATATTCACATATGCTGAATTAAATAAATGTAAAATATATTATCCAAAAGATGTTAAAATTGGAAAAAAGTTAAACGATAAATCTTTTGAAAAAGATTTTAAAGATATTGAAGATGATGATATGATACTTGATGTAGGATCAAAAACATTAGTTGAAATAAAAAGAATTATTGATAATTCCTCTACAATATTATGGAACGGACCATTAGGTTACTTTGAAAATGTAAATTTTTCATTTGGGAGCTCAGACATAGCAAAATATATAGCTAACAGAGGGGACAAAATATTTTCAGTTGTTGGTGGAGGCGATACAGTGGCAGTAATTAATTCACTTAAATTAAACGATAAATTTGATTTTGTTTCAACTGCAGGTGGAGCTTTTTTAGAATTTCTTGAAGGCAAAGTTCTCCCTGGTATAAAAGCATTAAATTAGATGTCAGAACTACACGAAATTGCGTTACAAATATTGTCAAAAGGTAAAGGTATTCTTGCTGCTGATGAAAGTACAGCAACAATGACAAAAAGATTAGACTCGGTAAATGTAATTTCGGATGAAAATAATAGACTTCTTTTCAGACAGACTCTTTTTTCGTCTACATCAATGAAAGACTGTATAGGGGGAGTAATACTATATGACGAAACTATTAGACAAAAAACTTCCAATGGAAAAACAATACCTGAACTAATACATTCAAATGGATCATTAACTGGAATTAAAGTTGATACTGGAGCAAAAATATTAGCTGGGTCTAAAGAAGAAAAAGTAACTGAAGGTTTAGATGGTTTGAGAGAAAGACTAAAAAATTATTATAAACTTGGAGCAAGATTTACAAAATGGAGAGGAGTATTCTCAATATCTGACAAATATCCTAGTAAACTATCAATTTCAGCAAATGCTCATGCATTAGCTAGATATGCCGCGTTAGTTCAGGAATCAGGAATGGTTCCTATAATAGAGCCAGAGGTTTTGATGAATGGCAACCATTCTTCTAAAGATTGTCTGAATAAAACTTCTGAGGTAATAAAAAAATGCTATGAAGAGTTAGAATTAAACAATGTTGATTTGAAGGGTACAATATTAAAACCGAATATGATTTTACCTGGAGAAAATTCTAATGAAAAAATCTCTAACGCTGAGATAGCAGAGCTCACTTTGGATTGTTTGAAAAATAGTGTACCCACATCAGTTCCTGGTATAGCTTTTCTTTCGGGAGGTCAAAGCGAAATTGAAGCAACAGCAAATCTTAACCAAATAAATATTAAAAATAATACAGATTTTATAATGACTTATTCTTATGGTAGAGCCTTACAACAAAGTGCACTAAAATTTTGGTCTAAAGATATAAATAATTTAAAAGGAACTCAGGAAGTATTTGATCATAGAGCTAAAATGTGTACTTTGGCTGCACAAGGAAAATGGTCAGAAAATCTTGAAAATTCATAATAAGAAATTCATTTATTTAATATCTCCAAATAAAATTGAGAATAAGTCCTTCTATGAAAGTTTAAATTTGGTTTTAAGGTCAAAAAAAGTAAAATTTTTTCAATTAAGGCTAAAAAAAGGAAGTATTAAGAAAAAAGCTACAATAGCAAAGAAAATATTAAAAATTTGCAAAAAAAATAATGTAAAATTAATTATAAATGATAATCCAAATCTTGCATTGAAAGTCAACGCACATGGGTGTCATTTAGGTCAAAAGGACATGAATATTTTAGAAGCAAAAAAAATTTTAAAGAATAAAATAATTGGAGTTACATGTCACAATTCAATTAAACTTGCTAGAAATGCTTTATTAAATGGTGCTGATTACATCGCTTTAGGAGCATTTTATAAAACTAAAACTAAAAAAGTGATACATAAGGCAAACGTCAAAATTTTAAAAAAAATTAAAAACTCCATTAATTTGCCCATTGTAGCAATTGGGGGGGTCAATGAAAAAAATTATAAAAAACTATTATTGAATAAGGCAGATTTTTTAGCTATTTCAGGCTACATATGGAACAATAAGAAATTTAAACCACATAAAGCAATAAATAAATTTATATGAAAATTAATGCAACAGAAATAAGAGTGGGTATGATATTGGAATATAAAGATGATCTGTGGGAAGTATTAAAAACTAATCATGTTAAACCTGGGAAAGGTGGAGCTTTTGCTCAGGTTGAAATGAAAAGTTTAATTAAAAATACAAAACTTAATGAGAGATTTAGATCAAGCGAAACAGTTGAAAAAGCTTCATTAGAAGAGGAAAAATATAATTTTTTGTATAGTGATGATAACAATTATTATTTTATTAATCCCAAATCATTTGAACAAATTAATTTAAGTAGAAATATAGTAGGTGATAAAGGTAAAATGCTCACTGAAAATTTAGAAGTAATTATTAGTTTTCACAATGAAAATCCCTTGAGTATTATGCTTCCAAATCAATTAACTTTTGTAATAGAAAAAACTGATGCTACCTTAAAAGGTCAAACAGTTTCTTCCTCTTATAAACCAGCTATATTAACAAATGGATTAAATATTCAAGTGCCCCCTTTTATAGAAAGTGGTGACTCAGTTATTGTTGATACTAGAACTATGGAATACGTAAAAAAAATATAAATGAATTCTATATCTCCAAACTTAAATTTAATGATAAAAGCGTGCGAAAAAGCTTCAAAAGTAATAATTAGAGATTTTGGTGAATTAGAAAATTTACAAGTATCGAAGAAAGGTCCTAAAGATTTTGTTACAAAGACAGATAAAAGAGTAGAAAAAATACTAATAGAAGAATTATCGAAGTCAAAAAAAAACTTTTCGTTTATAACAGAAGAATCAGGAAAAATTTTAAATAAAAATAAAAATGTTTTTTGGATTATTGATCCGATAGATGGTACTACTAATTTTTTACATGGGATTCCACATTTTGCTATTTCTATTGCACTTCAAGATAATGAAGAGATTGTAATTGGCCTAATATTTGATCCAATTAAAAATGAGATTTTTTATGCAGAGAAAAATAGTGGCTCTTTTATTAATAATAATAGAGTTAGAGTTTCAAATAAATCAAACCTAGAAGAATGTTTATTTGCATCAAACAGTGAAGGACTAAAATTAATTTATCCTAAACTTAATTTAAGAAATACAGGTTGTGCAGCTCTTGATTTAGCGTACGTCGCTTGTGGTAGATTGGACGGATTTTTTCATAATAAAATTAATTTATGGGATATAGCAGCTGGAAAAATAATTATTGAAGAGGCAGGAGGTAGAGTTAATAATATAAATAACTTTATGATAAATGAAATAAATATTAGAGCTGGAAATCCATATATATATGAAAAAATGTTAAAAAAATTAGATAACTTTTAATTGTTTTTGTAAATTTTTTTGTTATAAGGCAGCCCATGAAAAAAAATATACATCCAAAATATCATACAATAAAAGTAGAAATGACAGATGGAACTCAATTTGAAACAAAGTCCACATGGGGTTCTGAAAACGAAGTGTTAAAACTAGAAATTGATCCTAAATCACATTCAGCATGGACTGGTGGAAAACAAAAAATTTTGGATAAAGGCAGAATAAGTAAATTTAATAAAAAGTTCCAAAATTTTAGATCTGAAAAAAGCTGATGTCTAAAGCTCCTTTAATGCCAATGGCTACAGCAGTATGGCTTGTAGAAAATACTTCATTAACTTTTAGACAGATAGCTGAATTTTGCAAACTTCATGAAGTTGAAGTTCAAGGGATTGCAGATGGAGAAGTAGCAAAAGGTATTGTAGGATATAATCCAATTATATCTGGACAATTAACAAACGAGGAAATTAAGTTGTCATCAATTGATGAAAATAGACCTTTAAATATTATCCATGATGAGGTCAAAATTAAAACTGATGAAAATAAGATCAAAAAATATGTTCCACTCTCTAAACGCCAAGATAAACCAGACTCAGCATTGTGGCTTATAAAAAATCACTCTATACTAAAGGACTCTCAAATAGCAAAATTAGTTGGGGTTACAAAAAATTCTGTAAGTTCCATAAGAAATAAAAGTTACTGGAACTATAATAGCTTAAATCCCAAAGATCCGGTTGCTATGGGATTATTTACACAGAAAGAATTATTAAATGCAATTGAAAAAGCTGAAAAAAAAATTTTAAAAGAAAAAAAAGAGAAAGAGAAATTAGATTTAGCCAATAAAAATATAAATTGAAAGTTATAGACAAATATTATTTAAAATGTTAACAAAACATATTTTCGGAGGTAGTTATTAAAATAGAAGTTAAAGATAATAATGTTGAGCAGGCACTTAGGGTTTTAAAAAGAAAACTACAGAGAGACGGCTTTTTTAAAATAATAAAACTTAAAAATAATTATGAAAAACCGTCAGAGAAAAAAAAAAGAATTCTTCAAGAAAATATTAAAAGAGTAAAAAAACTCAACAAGCTCAAAAATAGAATTTAATTATCGCGGGGTGGAGCAGCCTGGTAGCTCGCAAGGCTCATAACCTTGAGGTCGGCGGTTCAAATCCGTCCCCCGCAACCAATTAGTCTAGCTCAAATTTATTTATGTAAGATCGTTTTAAATTTGTATCTTGAGAAGTTTTATCTAAAATACAATTTCCAATTATTAAAAAATCTAGATCAGTTCCCATGAAACATTTAAAAGCATCAGTCGGAGTACATACTATGGGTTCACCCCTAACATTAAATGAAGTATTTATAAGTACAGGACAACCTGTTTTTTCCTTAAATTTAGACAATAAATCATAAAAAATTCTATTTGTTTCTTTGCTTACTGTTTGAATTCTAGCCGAGTAATCTACATGTGTAACAGCTGGAATATCTGATCTTTTAATATTCAACTTTTCTATTCCAAAAAATTGTTTTTGTTCATCTGACATTTCTATTTTTTTGTTATCATTGATATTTGCGACAAATAGCATATATGGACTATCAACATTAACATCGAACCACTTATTCAAATCCTCTCTCAATATCGCAGGTGCAAATGGTCTAAAACTTTCTCTAAATTTTACTTTTAAATTTAAATTTTTTTGCATTCTATCAGACCTTGGATCTGCTAATATTGATCTTGCACCAAGTGCTCTTGGACCAAATTCCATCCTCCCTTGAAACCAACCTACTGCTTTTTCTTTCGAAATAAGTTCTGATGTTTTTTCAATAATATCTTTGTAATTATATGTCTTAAAAATTGCACCAATACTTTTGAGTTCTTTTTCTATTTCTTCTTGATTAAATTCGATTCCTAAATAAGAGCCTCTCATATCATCATTTAAGTTTATATTTCTCTTATTTCCTTGATCTATGTGCCACAATGCTAAAGCTGCCCCAAGCGAACCTCCGGCATCTCCAGCAGCAGGTTGAACCCAAATATTTTCAAAAATTTTTTTCTGGAGGATTTTTCCATTTGCAACACAATTTAATGCTACCCCACCTGCTAAACAAAGATTCTTTAATCCATATTCTTTTCTAATTGATGTTGCTAACTTTAACATTATTTCTTCAGTCACAATCTGTATAGAGGCTGCAATATCCATGTGAAATTGTGTTAACTTTTCATTATTAGGATTTCTAGGTTTATTTCCAAATAAATTATTAAATTTATCATTTGTCATGGTCAAGCCTGTGGCGTAATTGAAGTATTTTTGGTTTAACCTAAATGTCCCATCACTCTTTATATCAACTAATTTTTTTATTTTATTTATATAAATTGGATTTCCATAAGGGGCTAAACCCATTAATTTGTATTCACCGCTATTCACTTTAAATCCAGTATAATAAGTAAAAGCAGAATATAGTAATCCTAAAGAGTGTGGAAAATGTAATTCTTTTTTTATCTCTAATTTGTTTTTTTTTCCAATCGCAACGGTTGTTGTAGCCCACTCACCAACACCATCTGCAGTTAATACTACAGCTTCTTCAAATGGAGATGGAAAAAAAGCACTTGAAGCGTGACTTAAATGATGGTCAGAAAAAAAAATTTTTTTATCTAATTTTAATTTGCTGTCATGAGATTTTAGTTTTTTTAAAAGATAATTTTTTTGAAAAAGCTTATCCTTAATCCATATAGGCATAGCTTTAGCAAAAGACATAAAACCTTTTGGCGCAAATGCTACATAAGTCTCTAATAATCTCTCAAATTTTAAAAATGGCTTCTCAAAAAAGACAATCTGATCTACATCATTAAGTTTTAAATTTGAATATTTAAGTACAAATTCAATGGCATTAAATGGATAATTAGGGTCATGTTTTATTCTAGTAAATCTCTCTTCTTGAGCGGCAGCGATTATTTCTCCATTTTTCAAAATACATGCAGCACTATCATGATAAAACGCCGAGATGCCTAAAATTGAACTCACTTTAGAATATTGTGTAAATGAAAGGAGCTACAGCTGAACCTTGTGTCAATACTATTAATCCTCCAAAAATTATAAGGACAAAAACTATAGGAAAAAGCCAATACTTCTTTCTTACTTTCAAAAATTCCCAAAATTCTTTAATAAAACTCATTTAAAATTGATTTTTCATATTACTTTTAATATCATTTTTTTCAATCCAATAAGTATCATCTTTATTATACTTAAGTTTTAGCAAATCTTTTTTAAGTAATCTCATTAAAATACCAATTGGTGTTACTACAAAAAAGAAAATAAAACACATTATTATTGGTGAAACAATTTTTCCTAAAAATAAACCAAGTTTAAACCATGCAAAATTTAATGGTGTTAACACTTTAGAATTCAATATTCCCAAAATTAAAAAAATTAAAGATATTATGATTGACCAAAATCTTATTTCTTGGTTATTTAATATAGGATAAATTCCAATAAGAAAGAATACAACAAAAAATACTATTCCAAAGCTTTTATTTGAGCTAATTTTAATTTGTTCAGACATATAAATATATAAAAGTTTAATTTTTATTTAAACTTTATAAACTTTTTACTATTTCTTCTGTCATTTTTTTTGCATCTGCAAATAACATTAAAGTATTATCTCTATAGAATAAGTCATTATCAATGCCTGCATAACCTGGGGAAAGACTTCTTTTTACAAATAAAACTGATTTACTTTTCTCTACATCTAAAACAGGCATACCGTATATTGGACTCTGGGGATCTGATTTTGCGACAGGATTTGTGACATCGTTTGCTCCAATTACATATGCAACATCGCAATTGGCAAAATCATTATTAATTTCCTCTAATTCAAACACTTCATCATAGGGGACATTGGCTTCTGCCAATAAAACATTCATATGTCCAGGCATTCTACCCGCTACAGGATGAATAGCATATGAAACTTTAACACCATTTTTTTTTAATGAGTCAACCATTTCTCTTAATGCATGTTGAGCCTGCGCAACTGCCATACCATATCCAGGAACAATAATAACTGAGGAAGCATTTTTCATTAAGAAAGCTGCATCATCAGCATTTCCATTTTTTACGGGTTTCTGTTCTTTTTGCTTTAAGCTAGAAGTCTGATCATTGGCACCCCACCCACCAAGAATAACATTAAAAAACGATCTATTCATTCCTTTGCACATTATATATGATAAAATAGCACCTGATGATCCCACAAGTGCACCAGTAATTATCAGAGCAGTATTCTCTAATGTAAATCCTATACCTGCAGCTGCCCATCCAGAGTATGAATTTAACATTGAAATAACAACGGGCATATCTGCACCTCCAATTGGTATAATTATTAAAACTCCTGCTAAAAAAGATATTAATATCAATAACCAAAAAACATTAGATAATTGAGATGCGCACAAATAATATATTAAAAATATTATGCTCAATCCTAATACTAGATTAAAATAATGCTGACCTTTAAATGTAATTGGTGCACCAGACATTATTCCTCTAAGTTTTAAGAAAGCAATAATTGAACCCGAAAATGTGATTGCTCCAATTGCTGCACCCAAAGACATTTCAATTAGGCTAGCAAGTTTAATACTGCCTGTCGTACCAAGATTGAATGCCTCTGGCTTTAAAAAAGCAGAAATAGCTACAAAAACAGCAGCCAAACCTACAAGACTGTGAAAACCTGCCACAAGCTCTGGCATTGCTGTCATTGGAATTCTGAATGCTATAAACGCACCAATCGATCCACCAATAATAAGAAATATTAGAACATATATAAATCCAGGACCAAAGTTTCCAATCGTTAAAAAAGTAACTACTATTGAAATTACCATCCCAGCAATTCCAAAGTAATTTCCTTGTCTTGATGTCTCTGGTGAAGATAAACCTCTTAGAGCCAATATAAACAAAATGCCTGAAATTAAATAAAATATTGCTGAAAGATTGGCTGACATAATTATTTTTTCTTCTTCTTATACATTTGTAACATCCTTTGAGTTACTAAAAATCCTCCAAAAATATTTATAGCTGCTAAAATTATTGCTAAGTATCCAAATATATTTGAGATTTCAAAAACGCTTTCAAAAGAGCCTGCTAATGCTGCAATGATTGCTCCTACAATAATCACGGAAGAAATCGCATTTGTTACAGACATTAAAGGTGTATGTAATGATGGAGTAACACTCCATACAACATAATATCCAACAAATATAGATAAGATGAAAATGCTTAGTCTAAATATAAAAGGATCAATTTCCATTATTTAATCATTGTTTTTTCGATTATCTCGTCTTCCAAATTGAATTCGAAATTATTTTTTTCTTTATCAAAAAGATTTTGTACAAAATTAAACATATTTTTTGCATATAGGTTTGAAGCTGAAACAGGTAATTTGTTTAAGATATTTCTTTCACCCATTATTTTAACTCCATTTTTTTCTATAATCTGATCTACCTTAGTGAATTCAGAGTTTCCGCCTTGTGAAGCTGCTAAGTCATAAATTACAGAACCGCTAGGCATACAATCTATCATTTCTTTTGTTATTATGATTGGTGCTTTCTTACCTGGTATAAGCGCTGTGCATACTACAATATCAATTTTTTTTAAAGTTTCTTTTAGTAATTCATTTTGTTTTTTTTTGAAATCTTCAGTGGTTTCTTTTGCATATCCACCCTCAGTTTCTAAATTTTCAGAACCTTCAACAGTTAAAAATTTACCGCCCAAACTTTCGACTTGTTCTTTAGAAGCAAGTCTGACATCTGTCGCGAAGACAATTGCTCCCATCCTTTTTGCAGTTGCTATCGCTTGTAAACCTGCAACACCTGCACCGACTATTAATACTTTAGCTGCTGATATCGTACCTGCAGCAGTCATCATCATTGGTATTGCTTTCTGAAAATATGCGAAAGAATCTATTACAGCTTTATAGCCTGCTAAGTTCGCTTGAGACGACAGAATATCCATAGATTGAGCCCTTGTTATTCTTGGTAAAAGTTCAAGTGAAAAACAGTTAATGTTTTTTGATATAATATTCTTTAACTTTTTTTCATTTGAAAATGAATTTAAAACTCCAATTAATATTTGATCTTTTTTAAGTTTATCTAAGTAGTTATCATCAAGTATATTCATCTGTAAAATAGCATTAGAATTAGAAATTATTTCCTCATTACTATTAAAAATATTAGCTCCTTGTGTTTCATATTCATGATCTGTAATTCCTAAATGTAAAGCATAGTCTTTGGTTAGATTAACTTCTAATCCGAGAGATTTATATTTTTTTATAACATCTGGTGTTATTGCAACTCTTTTCTCAAGATTTATATTTTCTGAAATTGATCCAACAATCATATTACAATAAGAATATAGCCATAAGTATTAAAATACTGATTACAGCAACAGAACCCCATAGCACAAATTTAGTAAAATTATTCCAAGTGTTTTTATGTTCATCATTATCCATTATTACTTTTGTCTAGCTTTAAATTTTGGGTTTTTTTTATTTATAATATATACTCTACCCCTTCTTCTTACTAATTTGGAGTTAAGATCTCTTTTTTTTAAGGATTTTAATGAACTTGCAATTTTCATAATTTTTTTTTTTTAGATTTAATAAACGAACTTATGTAATCTTTCAAATTTATTTTTCCATAAAATTTAATTATTTTATTATTAAATGTCTTATTGTTTAGAGATGATTTATATCTTTCACCTAATCTGTGAGGTATGTATTTAATTTTAGAATTAAACATTTTGGCAACATCTATAATTGA
The DNA here is from genome assembly GCA_902525295.1 of uncultured Pelagibacteraceae bacterium. GTDB lineage: Bacteria > Pseudomonadota > Alphaproteobacteria > Pelagibacterales > Pelagibacteraceae > Pelagibacter. The sequence continues at coordinate 28,333 of CABZGR010000008.1, forward strand.
ATAAGATTTTTTGTTAGTAATACTGTAATATCTACATTTGTCAGCTTTCCATGCCATAAAACAAATATTTACAGTATCTGATATATGAGTAAATCTTCTTGTTTGTGTACCAGGTTTTACAACTGTTAATGGTCTGCCATTCGAGTATTGATTCTGGAATATACCTATTACAGTTGCCATATTGCCTTTTGTAATTTGGTTTTGACCATATACATTATAAAAATAAATAATTTCAAATTTTAAGTTAAACCATTTTTTTAAATTTTGCAGTAACTCTATATTTTTTGACTTGGTAAAAGCATAAGGCGATAAATTTTTATCCTGACCTTTTTTTCCAAGAGATGCCGATGTTGCTGAATATACTAATTTAATTTTATTATCTATGCAGAAATTAAAAACTTCTTTGCTTCCTAGCGTATTTGTTTCGTAACATTGATTAAAATATTTAAAACTTTGGTATATTCTTGAAAATTCTCCAAAATGAAAAATTGTATTAATATTATTTTTGTATTTGTTTAAAATTAACTTAATATTAATTGTATCTCCTTTGAAATATTTTAATCTATTGGATTTTATGTGATTTTTGTAATATCCAGATGAATAGTTATCTATACTAATTATATTATTATTTGTCTTTTCCAAAAGTAATTTGATTAAGTTCGAACCAACAAAGCCCGCCCCACCGGTTACAACAAGATATTTTTTCATTTAGTTAATATAAATAATTTATTTTTTTTTTAAATGATTCTTTAAATAATCATTTATTGCAATTGATATTCCTTTATCAAATTTAGTTTGGTATCTCCATCCATATTTTTTTGCTAGAGATGAATCTAGTAACTTTTTAAAAGTTCCATTTGGTTTATTTTTGTCAAAAATTATTTTAAGATTAACATTCATATGTCTCATTATTAATCTTGCATAATATTCAATGCTGTAATCTAAACCTGTTCCAATATTAAATATTTTATGTTTCGTTTTTTTTTTTAAAAAAAATATACATGCTGCAGCTATGTCTTCACTAGATATAACTTCTCTCAAAGATTTACCATTTCCCCATAAAGTAATATGGTCTTTATTCTTTGAGACAGCATCTACTATTTTTTTAATTAGTGCAGGAATAAAATGAGAATTTTTACTATCATAGTTATCGTTTTCACCATAGGAATTGCATGGCATTAAAGTTTTGTAGTTTAAATTATATTGATCACTATAATTTTCACAAAGTTTCAAACCTGCAATTTTTGCAATTGCATATGGTTCGTTTGTCTTCTCAAGATAATTTGACAATAGATAGCTTTCTTTAATAGGCTGCTTTGATTTCCTAGGATATATACAGCTAGATCCTAAAAAAATTAAATTTTTTACACCTGCTAAATAACTCCCATGAATAACATTAGATTGAATTGCTAAATTTTCGTATATAAATGAAGCTCTATCAGTATTATTTGCAACTATTCCTCCAACTTTTGCTGCAGCCAAGATTACTCCGTCTGGTTTTTTGTTAATTAGATATTTAAAAACATCCTTTTGATTTGTTAAATCAAGTTTTTTTTTGTTCTCAAATAAAATCTCAAATTTCTTGTTTTTTTTATATTTTCTTAAGATTGCAGACCCAATCATGCCATTATGACCAGCTACAAAAATTCTTTCTTTTTTAGACATTATGAATTTGATTTAATTCATATTCGACCATATCTTTAATTAGATAGTTAATATCTTTTAATGGTTTCCATTTTAAAATTTTTTTTGCTTTTGATGCGTCCCCTTTTAGATTTTCAACATCTGCTGGTCTAAAATATTCCTTTTTTATCTCAATTATTGGCCGTTTATTTAAAAACGCCTTTTCATTTATACCATTTCCTCGCCATGTAATTTTAAGTTTTAGATATTTAGCTACTAAATTTACAAATTGCTTAACTGAATATTGTTTACCAGTAGAAATTACCCAATCTTCGGGTTTACTATATTGCAAAATCATCCACATTGCTTCCACATAGTCTTGTGCATGTCCCCAATCTCTTTTAGAATAAAGGTTTCCTAGATATAGTTTTTTCTGTGTTCCATTCTTTATATTGCATAAACCTTTAACAATTTTTTTTGTTACAAAAGTTTCACCTCTCAAGGGACTTTCATGATTAAATAAAATTCCATTACATGCAAAAATTTTGTAAGATTCTCTATAATTTATTGTTATCCAATGAGAATATACTTTTGAAACACCGTAAGGGCTTCTAGGATAAAATGGTGTCTTTTCATTTTGAGGAAAAGTTTGAACTTTCCCAAACATTTCTGAACTACCAGCTTGGTAAAATTTAATTTTTTTATTTAATTTGACGATTGAGTCTAAAATTCTTAAAGAACCTAATGCATCTGCATTTGATGTATATTCAGGGATTTTGAATGAAACAGCAACATGAGATTGTGCCGCTAAATTATATATCTCATTAGGTTTTGTTTTTTTAATAATGTCAAAGACAGCAGTCCCATCGGTTACGTCTCCATAGTGAAGTATAAAATTTTTTTTCTTTAAGAAAGGATCTTGATAAATGTCATCAATTCTGATTGTATTTATAGATGAAGATCTCCTCTTAACACCATGAACTACATAACCTTTGTTTAATAAAAATTTACTTAAATAAGATCCATCTTGTCCAGTAACCCCAAAAATTAAAGCGGTTTTTTTCATAATAAAATTTTATTATAAATTTTAGATTTTTTAATACTAGATAATTCTAATTAATTACAGAAATTTATTATTTAAAGCCTGGCAACGTCCTACTCTTCCGTGTCTTAAGACAAAGTACCATCGGCGCTGAAAGGCTTGACTTCCGAGTTCGAAATGGTATCGGGTATATCACTTTCGCAATAATCACCAGGCAACTTCTTTTATATTATAAAATTCAAATGTAAACATCTATTTTTGATATTTAGTTATATTTTTTTTTGATATTTCTTTATAAATCCAATTATAAGTAACTTCTAAACCAGTCTTTAATTTAATATTCGGCTCCCATTTTAAAATTTTGTTTATAAGTTTATTATCACTTGATCTTCCTCTTACTCCTTTTGGCTTATCTAACAAGTATTTTTTCTTTACATTGTAACCAGAGATTTTCTCAATGATTTTTATCATTTTATTTATAGAAACTCTTTCAGATGATCCAAGATTAACAGGGTCTGAATATGTGCTAGAAAAAATTTTTAATATTCCATTAATACAATCATCTATAAACATGAAACTTCTAGTTTGTTTTCCATCACCCCAAACTTCAATATCTTTTTTTTTTTTTAATTTAGCTTCTGCTATTTTTCTGCATAAGGCAGCTGGCGCTTTTTCTCTGCCTCCAGAAAATGTACCCAAAGGCCCATATACATTATGCAATCTAACAACTCTTACTTTTAAACCATAATCTTCTTGAAAATGTCTGCACATTCTTTCGCTAAAAAGTTTCTCCCATCCATATCCATCCTCTGGGTCTGCTGGATATGCATCCTCTTCTTTTAAACCTGGATTATTTGAAATTTTTTGTTTTTGTGAGTTATATACACAGGCACTTGATGAAAAAAGAAATTTTTTAACTCCATTAACTCTACTTGCGTTGAGAAGATTTGTATTAATTAATACTGACGTCATACAAGCTGCTTTATTGTTCTCAATAAAACCCATACCACCCATATTGCAAGCTAAATTAAATACATAGTCAACTTTTTTTGTTACTTTAATACAATTTGAATAATCATTTAAATCAAGAGAATGAAATTTAGTTGTTTTTTTAAAATTTTGAAACCAATACTTTAGTGGTTTAATATCACAACATATAACTTTATAATTTTCTTTTAATAACCTTGCTGCTAAATGACCGCCAATAAACCCTCCTGCTCCTGTAATTAAAACTTTTTTCATTATATTTAATTATCATTCTTATTGAAATTTTGAAAACTATAATTTTTATGAATATAAAACAAATTAACACTATTTTTTCTGTATTTTTTTTCAAGAATGTTACCCATAATCAATGATTGTATTTGCTTTGCGCTTAATCGTATAAGTGAATTTTTTTCAATCTCATACCTGTAGCAATTATAGTTTTTTTTAATTTTTTTGTAGATATCTTTGAAATTACTTTGGTTGTACTCTATTAATATAATTGGTTTAATTTTATTTATATATTTAATCATTCCTTGTAAAACCTCGTGATCTAGACCTTCTACATCTATCTTAACAAAGCACGCATTATATTTAAAATCTAGTAAGTCGAATTTTCTTAAAAGAAAACTTTGAGACTTAAAATAAAATTTATTATATTTTTTTGGATAATTTTCTTTTATTTTATTTTTGATATATTTTTTATTGAAACTATTATTGAAATGAAAATAATTACCTCCATAGTACGCTTTATATAATTTCATTTTAGTGTTTTTGGAAGAGAGTCCA
>CABZGR010000009.1 GCA_902525295.1 uncultured Pelagibacteraceae bacterium
TAGGTGATATAGCGCAAGCAAGTGGTGCAATTCAAGATATATCTGATAATCATCCAAATGATGATCTTTATATACTATCAACCAAACCTTATTATGATTTATTAAAAAAAAATCCAAATATAACCGATGTCATTTTAGATAAACGACTCTCTAGGTTTAACTTAATTTATTTATATTTATTAATGAGAAAGATAAAAAAATATAAATTTATTAAAGTTTACGACCTTCAAAATTCTAAAAGAACTAGTTTTTATAAAAATATTCTCTTTCCAAAAGCAACGTCAGATATTTGGTCATCAACAGAAACAACACTTCCTGAGGGAACTAGTAAGATTGATTTTGATAAAGACACTGTACTAAACCGCTTTGAACATCAATTAAATGTTTCTGGAATTAAAACCAAACACGTAACTAAACCAGACTTTTCTTGGAGCTGTGAGGATATTTCAGAAATAAAAAAAAAATATAATTTAAACAAATATTTAATTTTATTTCCCTTTTCATCATCTCATTTAACTATAAAAAGATGGCCATATTACAATGAATTAATAAAAAGAATTAAATCTACTTTTAGAGATGAAATCCAAATTTTAATTGCTCCCGGTCCTAATGAAATCAAATTAGCTAATGATATTGATGCTAATATTATTTTAGATAATGATAAAGCGCTCAATATTTCTCAACTTTCATCATTAATAAAAGATAGTTATTTTGTTATTTCTAACGACACTGGTCCAGCACATATGGCGGCTCATTTAAATGTAAAAGGATTAGTTTTATTTGGATCACATACTACTCCTAAAAAAGTTAGTATTGAACGAGAACATTTTAAAGCAATCCAAGTTTCAGATTTGACCAAACTTTCAGCAGATAAAGTATTTCAAAGAATGCAAGAAGCCATTAATTAGTTTTTCTAAATTTTGATAATAATAAAGGTAGAAATAAAACTATTATAAAAATTCTTAAAAAATGATGGTAGCTCACAAATATTGGATCAATGTTATAAGCAACACTAATAACAACCATTTCATGAATTCCTCCAGGAGCAAAACTTAAAAAAGTTGGGATAAATTCAAACCCTATATAAGTCAGCAAATAAGCAGTTATCATTGCAACAATTACCAAAATTGAACTAACAATTATTCCATGAAATATAAAAAATAGTAATTCTTTAATTTTCAACCCGTTTAATCTTGTGCCCAAAGCTGTTCCAAGAAATATAAATGCAATATTTATAAATGCATCTGGAAATCTGGCGTTAATTATTTCAAAGGTATAAAAAGCACCAGACAAAGCCATTGCACCAACTAAAGTAGGTGATGGAATTTTATAATTTTTTAAGATGTTTGCAAAAATGAAACAAATTACTAACAAAAATAATATTTCTAAAAAATATCTTTCGTTATAGATATTTTCATAATTGTAACCTGCCATTTCAGAGAACCCTAAATTATTTATAAAAAAAATAGGAACAAAACTTACGATAAATATAACTCTAGTAGCCTGAGGGATCAAAACACCTTTATCATTTTTACTTTTACCAAATTCTAATAAAGCAGCAGATATTGGAACAAATGCACCTGGAAGAGCTGCCAAAACTGAAATGAATTTACTAAATTTACAAACTTTGAAAAAATAATAACTGGCAAGAATAGTGCTGACTATTGTACAGATTAACATCGCTAAAGATGAAAAAATCCATAAATGAATTTTATACAACAGTGTTACGTTTAAAGTTCCACCAAGAATTATACCAACGATCAAAAATATAGGATTTAATAATTTAGTTGGAAATATTATTTTATAATTAGTGAAAGCAAAACATAAATTCAAACCTAAAGAGCCCAATAACCATGGTAAAGGTAAATTAATTAATGTGCCCAGGTATCCACCGATAAGTCCTATAAAAAGAGCCCTATAACTACCTATTAAAGCTAAGAAATATTCTTTAATATTTTTTGAAAGATTATATTTGAGCATTGACTAAAATTTATAACTTATGTTTAATGATAACTTCATAAATATAATAAGAGAGGAAATAATGAAACTAATTAAAACTTTTATTTCAGTTTTATTCTCTGCTTTCCTTCTGTTTTCATCAACAAGTTCATTCGCAGTTGAAAAATTACATTTTTTAATTGGCGGTGGTGCTGGTGGTGGTTGGGATGGAACTGCTAGAGGTACTGGAGAAGCATTAACAAAAGCTGGTTTTTTGAAAAGTGCATCATTTGAAAATATGTCAGGTGGTGGAGGTGGTAAAGCTTTAGCTTACCTAATCAATAACGCTCCAAAAGATACAGTTTTAGTTCAGTCAACACCATTGGTGTTAAGATCTATTACAAGACACAAAGGTTATGTTAAAGGAACTGGTACATTATCTTATAAAGATGTTAAACCAATTGCAGGTGTAATTGGAGATTATGGTGCAATAGTTGTAGCAAAAAATTCACCAATCAAAAATTTCAAAGATGCAGTTGATCAATATCAAAAAGATCCAAAATCAATTAAAATGGCTGGTGGATCTGTAAGAGGAAGCATGGACCACTTAATTGGTGCGTTAGCTTTCCAAGCAGCTGGAGCAAATCCAAACGATGTGATTTATGTTCCATATGATGCTGGTGGAAAAGCACTTGCTGGACTTTTATCCGGAGAAACTCAAATACTTTCAACTGGTTTAGGTGAAGTAATGGGTGCTAGAGATCAAGTAAGAATAATTGGTATCACTGCTCCTGAGAGAGTAGGTGATGCACCAGAAGCTCCAACATTAAAAGAGCAAGGATATGATGTTCAGTTTGTTAACTGGAGAGGTTTCTTTGCACCAAAAAGCATGAGCATGAGCGACTATAACAAAATCTCTAAAATGCTTGGCGATGTTCAAAAAACACCAGAGTGGGAAGCTGTTAGAAAAAGAAATGCATGGGTAAATATTTATAACCCAGGTTCTAAATTTGATGCGTTCTTAGAAAAACAAACAGTTGAAATGACAGCTCTGATGAAAAAACTTGGAGTAATATAATCTTTATAGATTATTAAAGAATGTAAAGCAGTGAGAATAAGTCCTACAAAATTTATCTCACTGCTTTTTTTAGCTTTATCAGTATTTTATCTATACACAGCTTACAACATTCAAGTATTTGCATTCGATGAGAATGCACCATTCAATGCTAGGACTTTTCCAATATATTTAGGTTGGGCAGGTATAATTTTATCAAGTTTAAAAATAATTTTACCTGAGAAAATTACTACAGAGGTAAATCATAAACACTTAGATTATAAAAGTATAATCTATCTAATAATTATCTCTCTAATATATGCAGCTGTAATTTTAAAAATTGGATATTTTATATCAACTTCTTTATTTCTTTTTGCATCTTACTATTTCTTAGGTGAAAGAAGATGGGGATTAATGTTTATTTTATCCTTTCCATTTGTTGCTGCATTTATGTATTTATTACACGGTTTATTAAACATCTATCTTCGTGATCCATTTTTAAAATATATTGGAGTTATGGGATGATCGAAGGAATACTTATCGGATTATCAACAGCACTATCATTAACGAATATTTTAATGGTGATGGTTGGTTGTTTTGCTGGAACAATAATTGGAATGTTACCAGGACTTGGACCAATGACTGCAATAGCATTAATGATACCAATTACTTATGGATTTGATCCATCAACAGGCTTAATTTTAATGGCTGGTGTTTACTACGGCGCAGTATTTGGAGGATCTACATCATCTATTTTGTTAAATGCACCTGGAATACCAGGAACTGTTGCAACAGCATTTGATGGTTATCCAATGGCACAACAAGGTAAAGCTGGAAAAGCTTTAGCAATCGCTGCTTATAGTTCATTTGCAGGTGGAACAATTTCTGCAATATTTTTATTAGTTGCAGCCCCTAGTTTGTCAAAAGTAAGTTTAGCTTTTAGGTCTCCTGACTATTTTGCACTAATGATTTTAGGTTTAACTGCAATTTCTGCATTTTCATCTAAAGGACAATTTTTAAAAGCAATGATGATGGTAGTTTTAGGATTAATGTTAGCTACAGTTGGTCAGGATTCATTGTCAGATATAACAAGATTTACCTTTAACAATATGAACTTAACTGATGGAATAAGCTTTGTATTAATTGTAATGGCTACATTTGCAATGAGTGAAGCTTTAACGATTATATTTAGAGGGAAAGATCCAAACAGAGCTGCTAAACAAATCTCATTAACAGAACTAGGTTCGATTAAAGTAAATAAAGAAGAAACCATCAAAATGGCCAAAACAATACCTAGGTCCTCAATACTTGGTTTCTTAATTGGTGTTTTACCTGGTGCAGGCGCAACAATTGCATCTTTCTTAGCATATGGAATGGAAAGAAATTATGTAAATGAAGAAGAAAAACAAAAGTTTGGAAAAGGTAGCGTTCATGGTTTATCAGCACCAGAGACAGCAAATAATGCGGCTTGCTCTGGTTCATTTGTTCCATTGCTAACATTAGGAATTCCTGGAAGTGGTACAACTGCAGTTATGCTTGGAGCTCTTTTAGGGTTTGGTATTCAGCCAGGACCAAGACTTTATCAAACTAACCCTGAAATTTTCTGGTCAGTTATCATGTCAATGTACATTGGTATGGTCGTGCTTTTGATTTTAAATTTACCTTTAATACCTTATATTGCTAGAATTTTAGCAGTACCTAGAAATTACTTAATTCCTTTAATTTTATTTTTTTCAGTAACAGGAATATATCTAATGTCATTTAACAATTTTGATATTTTTTTAATGATAGGTATTGCAGTGGTTGCAACTTTTTTAAGGCTCTATGATTTTCCCATGCCACCTTTAATATTGGCTTTTGTACTCGGGGGTCTAATGGAGGAAACATTGAGAAGATCACTATTAATAAGTGATGGATCACCTAATTTTTTATGGGATAGGCCTATAACACTAATAATATTATTGATAACAGTAACAATTGTTGGTTGGCAAATTTTTTCAACTTTTAGAAAAAAAAGTTAAATATAAATTTTATCAGCTAGACCGTAGCAAAGAATTCCGCTAAGCACTGTTAAAATTCCCGATGCTATAACACCTTCACTATTTGTTTTTTCGTTATGTCCAAGCTTATTGACATAAATTGTATATATTCCAATAAGGAAATATAAAACGTTTTGTGCAAAAATTAGTGTAAAGAAACCCCATGTTCCTGTTAAACCATCCGCTTTGATTAACATTATGTAAAGTGCCACTAAAATTGATGCAATAAACGGTGCCCCAAAAAATCTAACCATCACTGCTGCAGAATCATCCATATTGTATTGATCTAAAAATGATTTTGTTGCTACCACTGTTCTAAAAGCATAAACAGCGTAAACGATAAAATGAACGATAAAAATACTTAAATAAATTATTCCATTAAATTTATCTAACATGTTTTGATTTTATAAGATTCTTTTGTAGTTTTCAATTATCTTATCCCAAAGAAAATTTTCGGAGTGTGTTTTGCATTCTTTTCCAAATTCAATATATTTATTTCCCTCAAATAAATTATCTATACTTGAATAAATTTCATCTAGACTGTTACCATCGCAAATTAACCCGGTTTTATTATGAATAATTGCATCAGAAGCACCACCATCTTTACCACCAATAGATGGAATCCCATATTGTGCAGCCTCAATAAAAGAAATTCCAAATCCCTCAACTGAGGTTTTGTGAATTATTGATGGCATTATAAAAATATTTGACTTTGCAATTAATGCATTTTTCAATTCATTAGAGATATCACTTAAAAAATTTACATATTTATGAAGATTTAATTCTATCACTAATTTTTTTAAATTTTCTTCTTCATCTCCATATCCTATACAAGTGTAAGTAATATCAGGATATTTCTCTTTTAAATTTCGGATAGCCATTATAACTTTTTCATGATTTTTTCTTTTATCAAATCTTGATACAGTAATTAGTCTTTGTTTTTTTCCTTTTAGAATTTCTTCTGCTTGTTTAAGGTCATCTTTTGGAATTTCTTTAACAGGATCAACGCCAGGATTTATAACTATCAATCTTTTTTCTTCAACTCCGACACTAACTGCTAAATTTTTTGTAAAATTTGAGTTTGCTACAATATGATCAACATTATTTAAAACCTCCAGAACTTTTTTGTTCAGTCTAGATCTTTTAGGGTGATTAATTTCTTTAGAATGAATTAGACATATTTTCTTTTTTGGGGATTTTATAAGTTCTAAACTTTTCCAGTGATCTGCAATAATACAATTTACATTTTTATTTTCATTTAAATATTCGTTTATTAGTAAAGATTTTCTGTATTTTCTTAATAATTTAACTCCACTAACTCTTTCAATTGTAAATGAAACTTTCTCATCAAATTTTTTATGATCTTCGTGGTAATCTGCAAAAACTTTAACCATATCTAACTTTGATAAAGATCTTGCTAATCCCCACATTAGATTTTGCATACCACCAACGTCGGGTGGAAAAGTTCTAGTTATTATTAAATACATTAATTAGATGACCACTTAATACCACAACCCATACTTGGGAATTGTTCTTCAGGACCTTTACCTGTTTCTGAAACTTGTTTCATAGCAAAAAATAAATCACTATCTCCGGATCTCACAGGCTTTAGTTCTTTTAATTCTCTTATTCTGCCTCTATATTGAAGACCAAAATCTTTATCATAACCAAAAAAATCTGGAGTACATACAGCATCATATTTTCTTGCAATGTCTTGGGTTTCATCAATTAGGTACGGAAAATTAAACTTATGTTTAATTGCAAACTCTATCATTTTTTCAAAAGAATCTTCCGGATAATTAATTGGATCATTAGAACATATTGCAACTGAATTTATTCCTAAATCACTAAGCTTAGTACAGTCCTCCACTACATCTCTAATAATTGCTTTTACATATGGACAATGATTACAAATAAACATTATCAATGTTCCATTTTCACCTTTGATATCATTTAATGATATTAATTTATTCTCTGTAGATTTTAATTCAAAATTTTCTGCTTTTTTTCCAAAATCACATACTGGCGTTTTAATAGGCATAATGTAATAATATATAAATTATGTTTTACGATTTAAAAGATAAAAAACCAAAAAACTCTGGCGAAAATTGGGTAGCACCAAATGCAACTATTATCGGAGATGTTACATTAGAAAAAAACTCTAGTGTTTGGTTTAATGCTGTAATTAGAGGGGACAATGAAAACATTCATGTAGGAGAAGGTTCAAATGTTCAAGATGGAAGTGTTTTACATACTGACCCGGGTTGTCCATTAAGAATTGGCAAGGACGTAACTATAGGTCATATCGTTATGCTTCATGGATGTACGATTGGAGATAATAGTTTAATTGGTATTGGGGCTGTCATTTTAAATAATGCGAAAATTGGCAAAAACTGCATCATTGGCGCAAAAGCATTAATAACTGAAAACAAAGAAATTCCAGACAACTCATTAGTAGTAGGAGCACCAGGAAGAGTAATTAGAAAACTTACAGATGAAGAAATAGGTAAAATTACTGAGAACGCAAAACATTACCAAGATAATTGGAAGCGATATTCAAAATCAATATTTTAAATGAAAAAAATATTAGCAACCATATTTTTTATTTTTATATGGTGCGAAACTTCTAATGCAGAAAATCAACAAATATGTGATTGGATAGTCGATGAAGTTTATGCCGACCTTTTAAATCAAGATTCTGATGACCATCTTTTCGTTGTAATTGGTAATGATGGAAAATGTGAGTACGGACGTGGAACAGAAAAGCAAGATGGATTTAATGATTGTGAAAAACACAGAAAAGAAAAAGGAATAAATGGCGAGTGCAAACTTTTTGCAATTGGCAAGAAAAAATTTATAGAAAATAAAACAGCCCTTAAGATTGGTTGCATAAAAGGTAATTGCGTTAATGGAAAAGGAACTTTTATATGGTCCAATGGGGATAAATATAATGGAGATTGGAAAGATCAAAAACCCCATGGTCTAGGTACTTTTAAATGGGTTAATGGAACAAAATATATTGGTGATTGGGAGTTTGGTATACAAAATGGTCAAGGAACAGTTACTTGGGCAAATGGAGATAAATACATCGGTGGAAGAAAAAATGGAGAAGCTGATGGGCAAGGAACCTTTATCTACGCAAACGGCACAGCACAATCCGGAGAGTGGAAAAATGGAAATTTAATCGAGAGAGACTCGAGTGGAAAGGCAGTAGGTTGCGTTGAAGGCAATTGTGATAATGGAAAGGGGACAGGTGTTTGGGAAAAAGGTTTTAAATATGTCGGTGAATGGAAAATGCAAAATATGCATGGTTTTGGAATTGGTACTTGGCCAAATGGAGATAGATATGAAGGTGATTGGGTAAATGGCCAAAGAACTGGACAAGGTAAATATTTTTATAGTAGTGGCGGAGGTGTTTATACCGGCGAATGGAAAAATAATAATAGACATGGTGAAGGAACAATGATTTGGAACGATGGTGTAAAACAAGTTGCAATATGGGAGTTAGATAAAGCTGTAAAAACTATAAGTATAAGCAAAAATTTTATTTTTAAAGGTGGTAGTGAGTGGAAAGATGGAGATATAATAAATAAAAAAGACCCAAGTAATTTTATAAATTTATCGTTTGTAGAGAAAAAAAAAGTAATGGGTTACGATGTGAGAACCTTATCAAATAAATACACAAAAGATGGTTGGGGTAAAAGTAGTTTTACAGTTTTTGTCTTTAACGCAACTTTTGAGAATAGTAAGGATATATTAATAAATGTTAATGATGAATTTAAAACTGACAAAAAGGCAAAAAAACAAGCAATTAAATGGGCAAAAATATATGGGCAAATGCCAAAATTTTTAAAAAAAAATGTTAAAGAAATAACTATACATAAAGGCAAAGCAGGCTGGGCAGGAGGAAAAGGTACTATAGTAATTCACACAGATTATCTTACAAATGAAAATAAAAAATATGCTGAGGAGTTAATGTTTCATGAATTAACTCACGCTTCACTCGATTGGTGGTGGGGTGGATCTGTTAACGAGAAAAAATGGTTAAATGCTGTTAGTGCTGATAAGCATTATATTTCAGAATATGCTTGGGAATTACCAGGAAATGAAGACTTAGCTGAAACTGTATTATGGTGGTATGCATCAAGATGTAAAGTAGATAGAATTTCCAAAAAAAATAATGAAAAAATTAATAAATTTTTAACTAATCGTTTTCAATACCTAGATGAACAAAACTATGACACGCATCCATCTAACTGTATTAATTAGAAAGATTAAAGGAGAATAAATGTCAGCAGGGTATGTAATTGCACAATTAAGAGTAACTAATCCAGAAAATTATAAAGAGTACATTGAAAAAGTTAATCCAATTGTAAAAAAATTTGATGGAGAATTTTTGGTAAGAAATGGTGAGTATCAAATATTTGATGGTGAAACAAATTTTCCAAGAATAATTATTCTAAAATTTCCAAGCTATGAGAGAGCTCTTGAATGGTATAATTCAGAAGAATATAAACCAATAAAACAAATAAGATTAGATAATGCTGAGGGGACGAATATAATAATTAAAGGACTTTGAAAGATTAATCTTTTAGCGACAAAATTTTAAAATTTATTTTTAACTCTGGAAACTTTCTATTTATGATTGATTTGATTTTTTTAAAAGAATCCTTGTGAATTTTCTTTTCAATAGTTGAATTAAATTCTTTCTTTCCATTCACTATTTTAGCTGCACCACAATCTTCGTGATTAATTACTATTAATTTACTTATATTATGCAACTTTATTGAAGTTGATAAATTATCCAAAAAGGTTGATTGCCATTTTTTAAATTTTTTAGAAGTTACACCAATTGCTGATCCAGCAATAGTAAATGAGCTATATTTTCCAGTTAATTTCTTTTTTTTTAAATAATTAAAAACTTTTGGCTGAAACCTTGGATCCATACATGACAAAACCATAGCTTCATATTTTTTCATTATGGTACCAACCAAGTATCTTTACTATTATTAATGTCAAATCTAGCTCTTCGATGACCTTTTGCAGCTAAATATAACCACTCAATAGATTTAATTTTACACTGTATAACAGTAAAGTTTTTATATCCTTTTTCGCTTTGTTCTTTTGTGTAATCAAAATTATCTAATTCAGGCTTTAAACCAGATGTTGGAATATCAGACTCTGTACCTGGTCCATTATCTACTAAGTAACATTTACGACTTATGTGTTGAGTTTTTTCCCAAGATTGTTTTGTTATATCATTATTGTGATTTATAATTGCTTCAACTTTTAATCTAACCTGAATTTTTTCATCTTTATCATAAAATAACATCGATGAATTTGGGTTTTTTTCTAAGATTTTAATTTTATCAGATCTAATATCACTGTGGAATTGCACTAAATTATTTTGTTCATCTGATTTTCTAAGAACAACAATTCTACTTTCGATATCGTTATCACTTCCACATGAAAAAATAGGTATTCTAAAAGGAGACGATCTATTAGTTACCGCATCAGTTAGCATTAACCAAATTTTCTTTTTTATTTCGGAAAAATCCTCGTAGTAGGGAACAGTGGTAGACACAATTATTTTTTCTTTTTTAATCTAGCTATTAAACTTGAGCTATCCCAACGGTTTCCACCCATTTTTTGAACCTCAGCATAATAACCATCAACAATTTCAGTTACGGGAACTGGTGAACCATTTCTTTTTGCTTCTTCAATACAAATTTTTAAATCTTTTCTCATCCAATCTACAGCAAATCCATAATCAAATTTATCTGCTACCATAGTTTTATATCTATTTTCCATTTGCCATGACTGAGCTGCACCTTTTGAAATAGTTTCCATAACTTTATCCATATCTAAACCTGCATTAATTCCAAAATTTACTGCTTCTGACAATCCTTGAACCAAACCTCCTATACACATTTGATTAACCATTTTTGTTAATTGTCCACTGCCTGATGGTCCGATTAAAGTTACTTTTTTACTATAACAATCAATTATTGGCTCTGCTTTTTTAAAATCACTACCATCTCCACCAACCATGACAGTTAAAATTCCACCTTCAGCACCTGACTGTCCTCCTGATATAGGAGCATCTAAAAAACCAAATCCTTTATCTTTTGCAGCCTTATAAAGTTCTCTAGAAATTTCAGCAGACACTGTTGAATTATCTATATATACGCATCCTTCTTTAGCATTATGAAATAACCCATTATCACCTAAAGAGACTTGTCTCAAATCATCATCATTTCCAACACACGTAAAAATAAAATCAGCATCTTTAGCAGCTTCAGATGGTGTATCAGCCATATTACCTTTGTATTCACCAATCCACTTTTCTGCTTTTGATTTTGTTCTGTTAAAAACAGTTACATTATGTCCTGCTTTTGATATATATCCTGCCATTGGATAACCCATTACACCAAGACCTATGAAAGCAACTTTAGAAGTCATAATTTATTATGTTTAAAAATTTAAGTTTAAAAGTAATTGTATTTGGATTTATATTTACATTTTTTTCAAGCTTTGGACAGAGTTTTTTTCTTGGAATATTCAATACAAGTATAAGAGAGACACTATCGATAACTCATGGACAATTTGGCTCAATATATGCATCTGCAACATTATGCAGTAGTTTACTACTAATATGGGTTGGAAAGAAAATTGACGATATAAATATTTTCCGATTTGCAATCTATGTAACATTACTTTTATCTTTTTCTTGTTTTTTCTTTTCAAAAATTTCATCAATAGTTTTTTTATTCATTGCAATTTTCTTAATGAGATTTTCAGGACAAGGAATGATGTCTCATACTGCAACAACAACAGTTTCAAGATATTTTACAAAATCAAGGGGTAGGGCATTAAGTATTTGTTGGTTTGGTTTATCAAGTGCTGAATTTATTTTACCTGTTTTAATGGTATTTTTGTTGTCATTAACAACTTGGCAAAATATTTGGACTGTAATTTCTGTTTTAATTTTAATATTTTTACCAATTGCATCATTCTTCTTAGTTCGAACAGTTAAACTTGATACGAGAGAAAGCACTGAAGGAGAAGAATTTAAAGAGGAAAATATTAAGCAATGGAAAAGAATTGAAGTAATAAAAGATTATAAATTTTATATAGTAAGCATGAATATGCTGGCCATGCCTTGGATTGCAACTGGTGTATTTGTTTATCAGTCATTTATTACTGAGTCTAAAAACTGGGGACCATTTGTAATTGCTCAGTCTTTTATGTCTTATTCAGTATTTTCAGTAATTACACTTTTAATATCTGGTTTTTTAATTGATAAATTCACAAGTCGAAAACTTTTAATTTTTATGAATATTCCTTTATTTCTATCGACTTTTGTAATTATTTATTTTGATGCACAATTTACTGCATTTATATTTTTAGGTTTAATTGGAATATCAAATGGTTTGGCAAACGTTTTGGGGTCTTCTACTTGGGCTGAAGTTTATGGCGTAAAGCATATTGGATCTATTAAAGCTTTGACCACTGCTCTTATGGTTTTTTCAACTGCTTTCGGAACTGCTCTTTTTGGCATTTTAATTGATTTTGGATTTTCAATTGAGAATATTGCTATAATATCTGCACTTTATATACTTATTTCTTTTATCCTTCTTTTTTTAGTAAGAAAAAAATTAAATCCAATATTAGTATAAAACACTTGATTTTGTTGATCTTGGAGTATATTTAATCGCCCATGGCAAGAGTTACCGTTGAAGACTGTATAGATAAAGTAGATAGCCCTTATGAATTAGTGTTGGTTGCTAAAGAAAGAGCTACTCAACTGAATTCAGGAATTGAACCTACATTAGATAGAGATAACGACAAACATACAGTTATTGCTTTAAGAGAGATAGCTGAAGAAACAATTAAAGTTCCAGATTTAACTGAAGCCGCAGTTTACAAACTTAGAAAACATGTAGAACAAATTGATGATACTGCTGAAGAAGATGAAGATATTGGTGATGATTTTGAGAATTTGTACAAAGGTGAAATCTCAAAAAGTGGTGTGCCAATTCTTCCTTCTAAAAGAGCTAGAAAAATTCCTGAAAAAATTCAGGTTTCAAAAGAAGATCTTGCTGAATTATCACCATCAGCTCAACCTGATGTTAATGTAGAAGCTCCAAGTGAGGCTGAAGAAAATGATGATGTTTCACTAGATCAAGTTTCAGAAGCAGAAGAACAAGTTTCAGATAACTTAAGCGACGAAGAAAATAATTCTTAATTAAGAAAACTCTTTTAATATTTTTTCCCTGTGTTCATCAAGATCAGGAATGTCCCCTCTAGTACTTTTATCTTCGTATGAAGACATTTTTATAGGATTGCCTGCTAATCTAAAATCACCAACCACTTTATGATAGGCTTTAACAATCATGTTTCTTGCTTCGACTTGAGGATTTTCTACCGCTTCTTTAATATTAAATATTGGTCCACAAGGTATCTTTAATTTTTCCATTTCACTTACCCACTCAGAAGTATTTTTTGAAGAAAGTTTATCTTCAAAAATTGATTTTAGTCCATTCATATTTTCACATCTAAGAGAATTAGTACTAAATCTTTTATCACTGACCATTTCAGGTATTCCTAATACTTCACAAAGTTTTTCATATAATTTATCGTTACCTGCAGCAATGATTATATAACTATCTTTTGTTTTAAATGCCTCAAACGGAGCGATTGAAGGATGTCTAGATCCCATCGGTTTAGGAATTTCATTTTTAGATAAATATCTTGCAATTGCATTTTCTAAAATCGCAATTTGGCAGTCTAACATTGAAACATCTATAAACATTCCCTTACCTGTTTTTTGTCTATCATACAAAGCTGCATTAATTCCGATTGCAGTAAAAAGGCCTGCTGTAATATCCCCAATTGATGTTCCAACTCTTGTTGGTTCACTATTTGAATGACCTGTAACACTCATCAGTCCACCCATTCCTTGAACGACCATGTCATAAGCTGGTAATTCTTTTAAAGGTCCGGTTTGACCGAAACCAGATGCAGATGCATATATTAATTTTGGATATTTTTTGCTTACATCTTTCCAACCATATCCCCATTTTTCTAAAGTACCTGGTTTAAAATTTTCTACTAAAATATCTGCCTTTGCTAAAATTTTATCAAAGATTTTTTTATCATCTTCATTTTTTAGATTTAGAGCAATACTTTCTTTTCCTCTATTCAGTGACATAAAATATGCTGAATAGTCTTTTACAAAAGGTCCAAACTTTCTTGAATCGTCACCAATTTCTGGCGCTTCTATTTTAATTACACGTGCACCGAGATCAGATAAAATCATTGTACAATATGGACCTACTAAAACCCTAGTAAGATCAACAACTAATAAATTTTTTAAAGGACCATCCATAATAATAAGTATGTCATTTCCTTATATTGACTCTTACTCTCAAGTTCAATTTAATATCAACATTATAAATAAAAAGGGGAAAACTATGTTAAGAAAAATAACATTATATTTGTCTTCAATAATTATAGCTTTTTCAATAGTAGGATCTGCATACGCAGTTACATTAAAAGCAAGTCACCAATGGCCAGGAACACCAAGAGCCGATGGCTCTTTTGACCCACGTCATGAAATGGTACAAATTATTGCTGATGAAGTAAAAAAAGCAAACGTTGATTTAGAAATTAGAATTTATCCAGCTAAGTCACTTTATAAGCCAAAAGAACAGTGGAAACCTATGACTACAGGTCAATTAGATATTTCTGCTTTCCCATTAGCTTATGCATCAAAATTCCATCCAGAATTTGATGCTACATTGATGCCAGGAACTGTAAAAAATCATGAGCATGCATTGAGATTTAATAAAGGTCCAATGATGACAGAGATTAAAAAAATAATCAGTGATGCTGGTGTTGTAGTACTATCTGATGCATGGTTAGGTGGTGGTTTTGCATCAAAAACTAAATGTATCAAGAATCCAAGTGATGCTAAAGGACAAGTCATGAGAGCTGCAGGAAAAGCTTTCAACCAAATGTTAGAGGCTGCTGGTGCAGGTATTCAAAGTATGCCATCATCTGAAATTTATACTGGATTACAAACTGGTGTATTAACAGGTGCAAATACTAGTTCAGGAAGTTTTGTAAGTTACAAAATTTACGAACAAGTAAAATGTGCAACTCCTCCAGGGAAATTTGGTTTATGGTTTATGTATGAGCCAATTTTAATGTCTAAGAAAAGCTACAATGCTTTAAATTCTAGCCAACAAGTGGCTTTGATGAAAGCAGGAAAAGTTGCTGAAAAATATATGACAGCTCAAGTAGAGAACTTAGATAAAAAGTTTGAGGAAGCATACAAAGCTGCAGGTGTTAAATTAGTGTATATGGATGCCGATGATCATGCTGCATGGGTTGATATTGCAATAAAATCATCTCACAAAGCTTTTGCTGAAAAAGTTCCAGGTGGCGATAAGCTAATGGAAATGGCTTTAGCAGTTAAATAAAATAATATATAAAGAACCCCTATTTATTCTCTATAAGTAGGGGTTTTTTTATGAAAGAAAAGTACTTAAAATTCTGTGATTATGTTGCAAGAGCTTGCGGAGCTTTTGCTGTTTTAGCTTTACTCTTATCAATTCTTGTTATTGTTGAATTAGTTTTTGAAAGATACTTTTTTCAAAGAGCAATAACTTGGCAAACAGAGCTAGTTACAATGCTTCTAGTTGCTTCAACATTTATAGGTAGTGCATATGTTTTAAGTGAAAAAGCTCATGTCAGCATGGAATGGATTTATGATTTTCTATCAAAAAAAAATATTTTAAGACTTAAAATTTTTACTTCATTAGTCAGTTTATTATTCTTCCTAATTTTATTTTATTTTGGTTTTTTAATGGTTGAGGAAGCGTTCACTAAAAATTATTCAACAGGAACTGTTTGGGACCCTCCTTTGTGGGTACCATATTCTTCAATGATGATAGGGGCTGCGTTAATGATTTTACAATATATAGCAGAAATAATTAAGCTTACAGACGAAAGGGATGCTAGCTAATGGATCCATTAATAATTGCAATAATCGTTGCCGTTTTTACTTTGATAGTATTATTTTCCGGAATACCAATTGCTTTTGGTTTAAGCTTTGTATCAATCGCTCTTTTAGTTGCTTTTGAAGGTTTTCAAATGTTAGATGTCTTTGCTGAAACTTTCTATGCAGGATTAAATTCGTTTGTCCTGCTTTCAATACCAATGTTTATATTAATGGGAATGGCAGTTGCTAATTCTCCAGCAGGAAAAGATTTATATACAGGATTAGACAGATGGTTATGGAGAGTACCTGGAGGACTAGTTATCTCTAATATAGGAGCTTGCTCAATCTTTGCTGCACTTAGTGGATCAAGTCCTGCAACCTGTGCTGCAATTGGTACTATGGGAATTCCTGAAATGAGAAAAAGAGGATACTCAGATCAAATTGCAACAGGGACCATAGCAGCGGGAGGAACATTAGGAGTTTTAATACCTCCAAGCATTGTGTTAATTGTTTATGGTATTGCAACTGGAACATCGATTGGAAGATTATTTTTAAGCGGATTGATACCAGGATTTATGCTTGCAGGTATGTTTGCTATCTGGGCATTGATACACAGTTACTTTATAGATAAAGACTCAGCTAAAGCTTTAAAAAATAGAACACCTCCAACTTTCAAAGAAAAAATTGAAGTTTTACCAAGAATACTTCCTTTCTTAGCAATCATTGCTGGTGTCTTATATGTTTTATATGGTGGTGTTGCTACTCCATCAGAAGCTTCAGGGGTTGGAGCTTTTTTAGTTTTTGTTTTGATTGCAGTTGTATACAAAATTTACCAACCAAAAAAAATATGGAATATTGTTAAAGTTTCTATGAAAGAAAGTGTGATGATAATGTTTATCATCGCAGCTTCTTATCTTTTTGCATTTACATTATCACAACTTTACGTAACTCAATCCTTAGCCCAAAGTATGGTAGAGATGAGCTCTAATAAATGGGTGGTATTTATTTTAATAAATATATTTCTGTTGATTGCAGGATTCTTTTTACCTCCAGTTGCCGTGATTGTTATGACTTCAGCAATATTATTGCCAGTTATAACTCAACTAGGATTTGATCCGTACTGGTTTGCAATTGTATTTACAATTAATATGGAAATTGGTCTCATTACCCCACCCGTTGGATTAAACCTTTATATAATTAAGGGTATTACACCTGATGTTAGTTTGTCAGAAATTTTAAAGGGATCTATTCCATTTATGATAATTATGGCTTTAGCTATACTTATTTTATGTATTTTTCCTGAGATTGTGACTTGGTTACCTGACAAAATAATGGGTAAAAGTTTAGGTTTTTAATATATAAAAAACACCATGTTAAATATAAAAAGAATATTCGAGACAATAGCTGATGCTGGTCAAAAAATTTTAGAGAAAAAATCTTTAAAAAAATTCTCAAAAAAAAGAGATTTGATCGAGTTATGTGATGACCTGTTGTCATCTAAAGGTGCAGCATTTGGAATTACATTAGCAAGAGATATTCTTTTTAGATATCATAACTTATCTCATGAAGATAAATTAAAATTTTTACTACAAGTAAATGAAAAATATAAACCTGATACAGCTAATATTGATAATGCTATAAAAGATTATACAGAAAATAAAAATAGTAGGTCAATTTTAAATTTATCAAGAATTACATCAGGAACTAGAAAAGAATTGTTTGTTAGATTAAACATGGCACCTAATGGAACAGCGGAGATTGTTTCTTTAAGAGAAGATTTACAAATGTTTTTAATTAAAAATCCTGAATTAAAAGAACTAGATTACGATTTGATTGATATATTTAAAAACTGGTTCAATCCTGGATTTTTAAAATTAAGAAAAATTACTTGGGATACAAAAGCTGCAATATTAGAAAAATTATTAAAATATGAAAAAGTTCATTCAATGAAAGACATGAATGAATTAAAAATAAGATTAGGAGAAAATAGAAGATTTTTTGCTTATTTTCATCCAGCATTAGAAGATGAACCAATAATTTTTGTTGAGATTGCACTAACGAAAGGTTTAGCAAAATCTATTCAAGAATTGACAAGACCTAATGATGGAAAAAACGAAAATTATGATACAGCTACATTTTATTCAATTAGCAACTGTCAAGAGGGTCTTTCAAGAGTTACGCTTGGTAACTTCTTAATCAAGAGAGTGGTATATGAGTTGCAAGAAGAGTTACCTGATGTTAAAAATTTTGGCACCTTATCACCCATGCAAGGCTTTGCAGATTGGGTAAAATCTTCAGAAAATGAGAAAATTAGTGAAATAGTTCAAAAAGATAATTTTGTAAAAGTTGAGTTTTTAAAATCATTAGATCTTAAAATTGGAGATAGAAAATTTATTGATAATAAAGATTTACTTACAAAACTTGCTTTAAATTACTTGGCTGTACAAAAAAATGATCTAGGTTTTCCCATTAATGATGTTTGTAGGTTTCATTTAAAAAATGGAGCTGAAATTGACGATATTGTAATTAATGCTAACGTTTCTGATGTAGGATTTAAAAGGTCATTTGGAATAATGGTTAATTACAAATATGAACTTGGGAAAATTGAGCAAAATCATCAAGAGTATGTAAACGAAAAAAAAATTAATATATCAAGTAAACTCAAAAAATATGTTTAGATTAAATAGAACTGTTTCTGTTGCTCCAATGATGGACTGCACAGACAAACATGAAAGATTTTTCTTAAGACTGATTAGTAAAAATGTTCTTCTCTACACTGAAATGATTGTTTCGGAAGCTATTGATAGAGGAGATAAAAAGAAACTATTAGAGTTTGATATGAGAGAAAAACCTGTTGCTTTGCAGTTAGGAGGTTCTTCTCCGAAACTATTAGGAAATGCCGCATATTTAGGTGAAGAATTTGGCTACGATGAAATAAATTTAAATTTAGGCTGTCCAAGTAAAAAAGTTCAGAAAAATAGATTTGGGGCTTGTTTAATTCAAGAACCTAATCTTGTTGCTGATTGTCTAAATGAAATGATTTCAAAAACATCACTTCCTGTAACAGTTAAAACTAGAATCGGATATGACAATGTTGATCAATACGAAAATTTATATAATTTTGTGAATATTTTAAAAGAAACAGGTGTTAAAACTTTTATAATCCATGCCAGAAAAGCAATGTTGGGAAAATTTACACCTAAACAAAATTTAAACATTCCACCTTTGAAATATGAATACGTAAATAGATTAAAAAAAGATTTTCAAGATTTAGAAATAATAATTAATGGTGGCATAACATCTACTGATCAAATCAAAGAACATTTAGATAATGTAGATGGTGTTATGATTGGAAGGTCAATTTATCATTCCCCTTACATATTAGCAGATATTGAAAGCCAAATTTTTAATAATACTGAAGTTTTGACAAGACAAGAAGTTGTTGAGAAACTAATTGAGTATGTAAAAGAAGAAATTAAAAAGGGTACAAGATTAAATCAAATCATGAGACATACTCTTGGTTTATTTCATGGACAAACAGGTTCTAGTTTTTGGAAAAGATATTTAAGTGAAAATATGTGTGTAAGAGATGCCGATGTTAAAAAAATTGATCACATAATGGATAAAGTAAAATTTAATCCACAAAGTATATCGGCAGGTCAAATTGAATAATACTCTTTTAGAGATTAATAATATTTATTTTATTTTTTTAATGATGGCAGCCGCTGTTCCGGTTGGTTTTTTTGCAGGTTTTTTTGGTATCGGTGGAGGATTAATTTCAGTTCCATTTTTATTTTTTGTGTTTGAAGCATTTAGTGTAGATAAAGATTATTTAATGCATTTGTCTGTAGGTACAGCTTTCTCAATAACAATTTTAACAGCTACAGCTTCAGTATTAACTCACAGAAAATATAATGCTGTTGATTTTAATATTATTAAAAATTATGGAACATTTGTAATAATTGGAGTTTTCTCTGGAACATTGATGGCAGCATTGATGAATACTAAAACTTTGTTATTCTTTTTTTCAGCTGTTGTTTACTTTTTTGGTGCTTACTTGTTGTTACAAAGTGAAAAGAAAAAAAAAATTAAGAAAAAATTTAATATTTTCCCTAGAATAATATTTGGATTTTTGTCAGGATTAATATCTGCTCCTATGGGCATAACAGGAGCTATGATGAATGTTCCTATACTAAGATACTTTGGTTATCCTATTAACTTAGCAATAGGAAGTTCTGCAGCGATTGGATTTATAATAGCCTTATTTGGATCAATCGGATTTTTTACATCTGGCATGATGTTAAAAGCAGATATACCATTAAGCATAGGGTTTATTAATATACCTGCATTTATAATATTTGTTCCTATAACAACATTCATGGCAAGGATCGGAGCAAAAACAGTTCAAGATCTAGATAGAGTTAAAACACAGAGATTATTTGGTGTTTTTCTATATGTTATTGGAACTTTGTTTTTATATAGATTTTTAGTGACTTAGGAGACGAGGTGGTTTCAGTCTCCCTCCGCCACCTCAATTACATATTAATCGATTCTCTAATTTTTTCTTAACTCTTTATAGTTGAATTTTAAATTTTTTGATCGTAATCCCCAACCTTACCAGTTTGTTGAAGCAGATTATCAATAAAGTCAAAAATCTTCTTTTTTCTATCTTCAGAGGTTGGACTTTCAGTAACTACAACTAAAGAGGGTTTATTAGAAGATGCTCTTATTAATCCCCAAGATCCATCATCAAAAGAAAATCTTACTCCATTAACAGTTAATATTTCTCTAATTTCTTGATCATCTACTTTAGTTTTATTTTCTTTAATATTTGTTATTTCTTTAACTAAATTCTCAACCACATCATATTTTTCACTATCTTTACAATAAGGAGCCATAGTCGGGCTTTGATAAGTTGTTGGTAATTCACCAAGTATTTCACTCATTTTTTTGTTATTTTTATCGAGCAACTTACAGACCTGTATTGCTGAATTAATTCCATCATCATAGCCATATCCCAAAGGTTTATTAAAAAAGAAATGACCACTTTTTTCAAATCCTGCTAAAGCGTTATCGGTATTTACTTTTCTTTTGATATGAGAATGACCAGTTTTCCAATAAATTGTTTCACATTTATTCTCATTTAATATTCTGTCATTCGAATAAAGTCCTGTCGATTTTACATCAACAACAAATTTACTATTTTTATGATCTTTTGAAAGATTTCTAGCTATTAATAGCCCTATTTTATCTGAAAAGATTTCATTACCTTTATCATCAATAACCCCAACTCTATCTCCATCTCCATCAAAACCAAATCCAATATCAGCTTTATTTTCTTTAACTGCTGAAGAAATTGCATGTAACATTTCTAAATCTTCAGGATTTGGATTATATTTTGGAAAAGTCCAATCAAGTTCACAATCAAGTTCAATTACTTCGCACCCAATACTTCTTAAAATTTCTGGTGCAAATATTCCTGCTGTTCCATTACCACAAGCAACTACTGCTTTAATTTTTTTATTTAATGGGTTTTTTGTTATCAAATCATTTTTATAAACATTCTGAAAATCATCAATTTTTTTTATATTACCTTCACCATTAATAAATTTTTGATTGAGAGTAATATCTTTTAGTTCTTTCATTTCTTCAGGTGCATGAGTAAGTCCTTTTTTGATACCCATTTTTACACCTGTCCAACCATTTTCATTATGACTAGCTGTAACCATTGCTATTGCATCTGAGTCTAAATTAAATTGTGCGAAGTAAACCATTGGGGATAAAGATAATCCTATATCTTCGATTTTGCACCCAGTTGAAACTAAACCCTCTTTTAATTTTTCTTTGATATGTTCGCTGTAAGATCTGTAATCTTGGCCAACTATAATTCTAGGGTTGTTTTTCTTTGTATGATTAATTATTTGAGTTCCAAGACCTTTACCAAGTTGAACGATTCCATCATCATCTATGTCTTTTTTGTATACCCATCGTGCGTCATATTCCCGAAAGCCATAGGGATCAATTTTTCCCGAATTATTCATGTGGATATATGTACATTTTTTTAAAATTTTTATTGATAAATATTTAATAAGTTCTATAAATGTTCTATTGATTTACAATTTATATAGTATATCAGGTAAATCTACACACTATATCTAGTTATTTACTAGATTTTTTAGTATAAAGATAAAAAGGGAGTTTAATGAACAAAATATTGTCTCAGGCAATCAGGAAGGCTGTCTCTGATTATAAACCAGCGGAAAAAATCAACAATAATGACAAAAGACCAGACTTATTTTCACTAAATAACAACACAGAGTTGTTTCAAAATTCTAAGGGAATAACTATTAAAATTGATAGATCAAGAGATAATAATTTAACAGATTTTGGAAGAGCAACTTTAAGCGACAGATACCTTGGAGAAAACGAGTCTTTCCAAGATTTATTTGCAAGAGTTGCAAGTCATTATGCAGATGACAACTTGCACGCGCAAAGACTTTACAACTACATAAGTAATTTATGGTTTATGCCAGCAACACCAGTTCTATCAAATGGTGGAACAAAAAGAGGTTTACCAATTTCTTGTTTCTTAAATGAAGCAGGGGATAGCTTAACTGGAATATTAGATCTATGGAGTGAAAATGTTTGGTTAGCAGCTAAAGGCGGAGGTATTGGAAGTTATTGGGGCAACTTAAGATCCATTGGAGAAAAAATTGGAAGAGTTGGAAAAACTTCAGGAATTATTCCTTTCATTAAGGTTATGGACTCTTTGACAATGGCGATCAGTCAAGGTTCTTTAAGAAGAGGATCAGCAGCTTGTTATCTTCCAATTGATCATCCAGAGATAGAAGAATTTATCGAAATGAGAAGACCAACAGGTGGTGATCCGAATAGAAGATCATTAAATTTACACCACGGTGTTTTAGTTTCAGATGCATTTATGAGAGCTGTTGAGTTAGACGAACAATGGGCACTAAAAAGTCCAAAAGATCAATCAGTACAAGCAACTGTCTCTGCAAGAAATTTATGGATTAGATTATTAACTGCTAGAATTGAAACTGGAGAACCTTATATTGTTTTCATTGATACAGTTAATAGAATGATACCTCAACATCATAAGCTAGCTGGTTTGACTGTTAAGACATCCAACTTGTGTAGCGAAATAACTTTACCAACAGGAATTGATAAAGAGGGTAGAGATAGAACAGCAGTATGTTGTTTATCATCTTTAAATTTAGAAACTTATGATGAATGGAAGGATGATAAAAACTTTGTTCCAGACGTAATGAGATTTTTAGATAATGTGTTAACGGACTTTACTGAAAAAGCCCCCGAGTCATTCAGCGACGCAGTTTATTCAGCATTAAAAGAAAGAAGTGTTGGTCTAGGTGTTATGGGACTTCATTCATTCTTTCAACAAAAAATGATTCCTTTTGAGTCTGTGATGAGTAAAGTTTGGAATAAAAAAATATTCGAAAGTATTCAAAAACAAGTTGATCAAGCTTCAAAAGATTTAGCCGATGAAAGAGGTGCATGTCCAGATGCTGCCGATTATGGAATTAATGAAAGATTTTCAAATAAAACTGCAATAGCTCCTACTGCTTCGATTTCAATTATTTGTGGAGGAACATCTCCAGGTGTAGAACCAATTGCAGCAAATAGCTACACACACAAAACTTTGTCTGGATCATTTAATGTTAGAAACAAATATTTAAGTAAATTATTGGAGAAACATGGTAAAAATGATGATGAAACATGGTCAAGTATTACAACTAATCAAGGTTCAGTTTCTCATCTTGATTTTCTAACACAACAAGAAAAAGACGTATTTAAAACTGCATTTGAACTAGACCAGAAATGGATTGTGGAATTAGGCGCAGATAGAACACCTCATATTTCACAAGCACAATCAATAAATATATTTATACCTGCAGATATTCATAAAAGGGACTTACACCAAATTCATTTCCAAGCTTGGAAAAAAGGATTGAAGAGCCTTTATTACTGCAGATCTAAATCAATACAAAGAGCGGAAAATGTAAACGATGCAAATTCTACAGATGTAACTGCAAACGTTTACAAATCTAAGAAACAAGAAAATCAACAACCAGAATACGAGGAGTGTTTATCATGTCAGTAGAAAGTTTAAAAAATACGAAACAAAAAATTGTAGAACCAAAAAAAATGGGTCTATTAGTTGAGAACCCAGTTTATAAACCATTCAGATATCCATGGTGTTATGATGCGTGGCTAACCCAACAAAGAATTCATTGGTTGCCAGAGGAAGTTCCACTTGGTGATGATGTCAGAGATTGGCAAAAAAATCTTTCTGAGTCAGAAAAAAACTTATTAACACAAATTTTTAGATTTTTTACTCAAGCAGATGTTGAAGTTAACAACTGTTATTTAAGACATTACACAACCGTATTTAAACCTACAGAAGTTTTAATGATGATGACAGCATTTGCTTCTATGGAGACAGTCCATGTAGCAGCTTATTCACATCTATTAGATACCATTGGAATGCCAGAGTCTGAATATTCTGCTTTCATGAAATACAAAGAGATGAAAGATAAATATGATTACATGCAAAACTTTAATGTAAACTCAAAAGAAGATATCGCAAAAACTGTTGCAGTATTTAGTGCCTTTACAGAAGGTCTTCAGTTATTTGCAAGTTTTGCAATTTTATTAAACTTTCCAAGACACAACAAACTTAAAGGAATGGGTCAGATAGTTACTTGGTCAGTAAGAGACGAAACTCTTCATTGTAATTCTATGATTAGAATTTTTAAAGAGTTCATTAAAGAGAACCCTGAAATTTGGACACCAAAACTTAAAAAAGAACTTTATGAAGCTTGCAGAACTATAATTGAACATGAAGATGCATTTATTGATCTGGCTTTTGAAATGGGTCCAATGCAAGGTTTAACTGCTCAAGAAGTTAAAGATTATATAAGGTTCATTGGTAATAGAAGATTAACTCAGTTAGGTCTTGAGCCAATATATGATGTTCAGAAGAACCCATTAACATGGTTAGACACTATGTTAAATGCAGTAGAGCATATGAACTTCTTTGAAGGTAGAGCCACTGAATATTCAAAAGCATCTACACAAGGTAACTGGATAGACGCTTTCTCCTAGGATTAAGTGATAGTAAGTCCCTGTATAAGTATTTGTAAAACTGATCCAGTATCAGGTCTCTGTTATGGATGTGGCAGATCTGATGAAGAGAAAAAAATCTGGAAAGATCCTGAAACAACTGATGATTGGAAGAGCAATAACTTAAAAGAGCTAGAGAATAGACTTTCAGGCTGGCAATTAGAAGGTTTTAAGAAATCATATAAGAATAAGGTCGAAAAGGGTATCTCATTATATAAAGAGAAGTTAAAATCAAATATTTAGTTACTTTTATTTAATAATCTTATTTGGGTGTGGTCAAATGATCCTTGTATTAGCAATTTCACTTTGATTATATAAATTTTAACTTTACGAGAGGAAAACAATGAAAAAAACGTTAAATTTGTTACTTAGCGCTATTTTAGTAGTTACATCATTCATAGGTTTGGGAAATGTTGCCGTTGCTGACGGTCATGGTTTTCCATCTAAACCAATTGAAGTTGTTACTCACGCCGGTTTAGGTGGAGGAACTGATACAACTGCAAGAATGTTGTTAATTAGAACAAGAAAAAATCTTAAAAATAATGCTTACATCACTCCAAAAAGAGGTGATGCAGGTAACAAGGCTATGGCTTATGTAAAATCGAAGCCTAGAGATGGTCATACAGTACTAGCTATTACGCCAACTCATTTATTTAGAATGGCTAGAGGGCAAGCGGAGCTGACAATTGATGATTTTGTTGGTGTTGCAAGAACTACAGTTGACCCAATTGTAATATTTGTAAATGCAAAAAGTCCTTACAAAACAATTGAAGATTTAATTAAAGCTGGTCAAAAAAAACCAATTAAATATGGTGGTACTAACGTAGGAAGTGTTGATCATATTTCAGGATTAATATTCGCAAGGGAAGCAAAAACAAAAATTGCTTTTGTACCATTCGAAGGCGGTGGAGCGATAATGACTAGTTTAGTAGGAAATCAAATCGAAGCTGCTGGATTAAACCTTGATGAAGGAAAAGATCAATTAGATGCAGGCGAATTGAGAGTACTAGCAGTAATGGCAGATGAAAGAATGTCTGCATTACCAGATACACCAACTCTTAAAGAAAAAGGTATTAATGCGTCTTTTGCTACAGTTAGAGGCGTTGTTGTGCTTAAAGGTACACCACAAAAAACTATTGATACTCTTGAAAAAGGATTCCTTAAAGCAATGAAACATCCAGTTTACCAAAACTATTTACAAGGTGCTGGTTTGGATGCATCAAGTGTTGCAGGAGCTAAAGCTTGGGATGCTGAAATTAAATCTATTTACAAAGAAGCAAGAGCTGCTTTAGTAAGTTTAGGTTTAGCTAAATAATTTCAATTACTTAATGGGGGTTATACAACCCCCATTTAAATCAAAATGATAAAAGATATAAAAATTCTAAGTATTATTATAATTATATCAGTCGCATTATTTGCATACACATTCACATTTGATGAAGTTCCTGAAATTTTAGCTCAGGGAATGCAACCTACAATGATGCCAAGATTAATTTTTTCTTTAATAATTTTTTTATCTATATTTCAATTAATTCAGAATAAAAATTTAAAGTCTGATAAAAAAGAATTAATTCGAAGAAATGCTTTTGTGACATTTGCTTATACATTATTTATAGTTTTAATAGCAGATAAACTTGGATTTTTAATTTCTATATTTTTGTTCACTATAGTTACACCTATGTTATGGCAAAGGAAAGATTATATAAAAATCTTTTTTTATTCTTTAACTATATCAGTATTTGTTTTTGTTTTTTTTACACTTGTACTTCAATTAAAATTTCCTCAAGGGATATTAGAGGAATTTATAATTAGGAATTTTTATTAATGGAAATTTTATCAAATATCTCTTTAATTTTAAATCCAACAACATTTGGTTTAATACTAGGATCTACAATTGTTGGAGTATTGATAGGTGCTCTTCCTGGATTAAGTTCAGGAATGGCTATTGCATTGTTATTACCGTTCACAATATATTTAGAACCCAGTCAAGCGATTGCAGCTATGGCTGCATTATATTGTGGTGGTACTTTTGGAGGATCAATCACAGCTATATTAATTAATGCACCTGGCGCCCCACCTGCTGCTGCAACAGCTTTTGATGGTTTTCCAATGGCTCAGAAGGGCCAGGCAGGTAAAGCTTTAGGCATGGCTGCAGTATCTAGCGTGGTTGGTGGAATTATTTCTTTGATTGTCCTCATTATTTTTGCACCAACACTTGCAAGAATTGCATATAAATTTGGACCTCCAGAATATTTTGCATTGGCAATATTTGGATTATCAATGTTAGCCTCTATAAGCTCAAAATCTCCTGTTAAAAATCTTATAGGAGGTTTGATAGGTTTATTTGTTGCGACAATTGGAGTTCACCTTACAACTGGTATTTCAAGATTTACATTTGGGGTTGCTGAACTTTTTGAAGGGATAAGCTTTGTTCCTGTATTAATTGGTTTATTTGCAATGTCTGAGATATTAGTCCAAGCATCAAAAAGTGAATTACTTTTAGAAAGAATTAAGTTTTCAGCAATAAAACTTCCTTCAATTTCAGAATTTAAGAGTTGTGTTAAAACAATTTTAAGATCATCCGGTATAGGAACTTTTATAGGCATTCTTCCAGCTGAAGGCGGAACAGTTAGCGCAATGATTGGTTATAACGAGGCAAGAAGATGGTCAAAAAATAAAGATAACTTTGGAAAAGGAGAAATAGAAGGTGTTGCAGCTCCAGAGTCAGCTAATAATGCTGCTACCGGTGGTGCAATGATACCAACTCTTGCTTTAGGTATTCCAGGTTCAGCAACTACAGCAGTAATTCTTGGAGGATTTCAAATTCATGGATTAAGAGCTGGACCATATTTGTTTGAACAGCAACCTGATCTGCTTTACACAATTTTTTATGGCATGCTTTTAGCAAACTTTATCTTTTTAATTTTTGGTTTACTTGGAGCTAAAATATTCTCAAGAATTTCTTTAATACCAAGAGGTTATTTATGGCCATCTGTATTTGTATTTTGTCTTGTTGGATCTTATGGATTATCCCAGTCTATGGTAGATGTTTACATAATGCTAATTTCAGGTGTTGTTGGATTTTTCTTAAGACGGTCAGGATTTTCTCCAGCACCAATAATTATGGGAATTGTATTAGGTGAATTAGTGGAAAATTCATTAGCTCAATCAATCATAATATTTGACCAAAATATATTTATGTTTTTTACAAGGCCAATAGTACTTGTATTTTTTACATTAACTTTTTTAAGTTTATTTTACAGACCAATTAAAAATCTAATAATGAAAGGAAAATAATGACCAAAGCTTTTACACCAAATATTAAATCTAAAAGAGGAAAGGACTTAACAAAATACGTTGCTAACTTTGTTCACAAAACAAAATTTAAAAATATTCCAAAAGAAGTAGTTGAGTTAGCAAAAAAACACATTTTGGATGGTTTTGGTTTAGCTTTATCAGGTTCTGTTGCAAGAACAGGTAATTACTTATTTGCACATATCAAAAAAAGTTCAGCAAAAGGGAATGCGACAGTTATTGGTTCAAAAATGAAGGTTCCAACACATTTTGCAGCTTTGGCAAATGGTGTAGGAATACATTCTGACGATTACGATGATACACAGTTAGCTGTAGCAAAAGATAGGGTTTATGGGTTATTAACACATCCTACAGCACCTTGCTTACCAAGCGCTTTTGCTGAGGGTGAAGTTAATAAAATTAATGGAAAAGATTTTTTAAACTCATATTTAATTGGAGTAGATGTGGAATGCAAAATATCTGAGGCCATGTCTCCGCGTCATTATCAACATGGTTTTCACTCAACAGCAACCTGTGGTACTTTTGCTTCAGCTTCTGCTGCAGCTAAAATTAGAAAATATGATCACAACAAAATTTTAAGATCTTTGGGGATTGCGGCATCTCTTAGCGCTGGATTAAGAGAAAATTTTGGAACAATGACAAAACCACTGCACGCAGGTAGAGCGGCAGAGAGTGGAGTGGTAGCTTGTGATTTAGTCAGATATGGGTGGTCTTCAACTGATAAAATTTTAGAATCTCCTAGAGGTTTCTTTCAAGCCCATGGAGGTGGATACGATATTAACGCATTAAAAGGTAAACTAGGAAGACCATGGACATTTAAATCTCCAGGCATTTCTATTAAACCGCATCCTTGTGGTTCTTTAACTCATCCTGGGATGACAAAGATGTTAGATTTAATTAAAAAGTACGACATTAAGCCTGAGCAAGTAGTTAAAGTAGATGTAGGCACAAACCATAACATGCAAAATGCTTTAATCCATCATCGACCAAAAAATGAGTTTCAAGCAAAATTTAGTATGGAGTATTCTATGGCAATACTTTTAATTGATAGAAGAGCATACATTCCTGAATATCAAGACAAAAGGATAAATAAATCAGATGTTCAGCAAATGCTCAAAAAAGTGAACTTTTATAAAAACAAAATAGCTGAAGCAGCAGGTTACGATAAGATGACAACTATAATAGATATCTTTTTAAAAAATGGAAAAAAAATATCTGGAAGAGGTGATTTTGGAAAAGGTAGTCCTGCAATACCAATGACTTATGATGAAGTTGCAGATAAGTTTCTTGGTTGTTCAGAATTTGCCAAATGGCCTTTATCTAAATCTAAAAAAATTATTGAAACAGTAAGGAATTTGGAAAAGGTTAAAGATATTAGAATATTAGGAAAGTTATTATCAAAGTAATTATCTTTGATTTAAAAACATTAATTTCTGAGATTACTTTTATTATATATGGCTAATTGTGCCATGGATCATTAGCATTGGGTGTCGGATTAGGATTTGCAATTGGATTATTACTAGGAGGATTAGTTGGATTATTTGAAGGCACTTGGTTATTGTTAACATTTGTATTTGAATTTCTCTCATTTGTGGCAACGCTTGTATTTGATGTAATATCTGCACTAGATTTTTCTGAAGTTTTTTCACTTTCATGATTTTTTATAAATGATTTTGATAATTCAGTTAGTTCACAACTTTGAACTATTTTAATTTCTTTATTAATAAAATCACAACTAACTTCGAGCCAATCATAGACCTTTTTGTTAAACGATTGATAGTAAGTTTTTACAACTTGTTTATTTTTATTTAATAAATCAACTTGGCGAAAATCATCTGAAATATTTGTGATTGATTTATTTGAGCATCCAATCAAAACAGGCAATATTAAGAAAGAGCAAATAATATTTAACTTAATTTTCATAAAGTGATTTATACAACTATTAATTGAAAAGTAAAAACTACAAGTGGTATTAAAAAAATTAACTAACCTATATATAGCTATCTTTGATTTAAAAGCATGACTTTTCGATATTTGCTACCTTTGTATTTAGCTAATGGTCTAATTAATTTATTAGATGAATGTTGTTCCATTATATGAGCAGACCAACCAGTAATCCTTGAAATTACAAATATGGGTGTAAAGAAATCGGTATCAAAACCCATTAAATGATAAGTCGGTCCTGTCGGATAATCTACATTTGGATGAATATTTTTTTTTCTAATCATTACTTTTTCAACGATATCGTAAATCTTTAAAAACTTTTTATCTTTTTTTAGTTTAGCAACTTTTTTGAAATATGCTTTCATGGTTGGAACTCTTGAGTCACCACTTTTATAAACTCTATGTCCAAAACCCATCACAACCTCTTTTTTCTTTAATGCATTATTGATCCATTTTAAAGCATTCTCAGGTTTTTTGATTTTATTCATCATATGCATAACTTCTTCATTAGCTCCACCATGCAATGGTCCTTTCAAACTCGCTATAGCCCCTGTTATTGCTCCATGTATGTCAGATAAACTACTAGTTATTGTTCTAGCAGTAAAAGTTGAAACATTAAAACTATGTTCTGCATATAAAATTAAAGATACATCAAATGCTTTCACAATTTCCTTTTGAGGAATCTTTCCAAAACACATATAGAAAAAGTTTTCTGCGAAAGTCAGTTCTTTTTTTGGTTTAATAATTTTTTTACCTTTTCTTATTCTGTAAAAAGCTGCTAAAGCTGTTGGAGTTTTAGCTAAAATTCTTAAAGC
This sequence comes from uncultured Pelagibacteraceae bacterium, assembly GCA_902525295.1. GTDB lineage: Bacteria > Pseudomonadota > Alphaproteobacteria > Pelagibacterales > Pelagibacteraceae > Pelagibacter. The sequence goes on from CABZGR010000009.1 coordinate 31,276, forward strand.
TTTTCTAGTATTTGCTTCCTGGGAATTATCTGTTGTTTCTTTGTCTTCCAATCCCATAACACTCACCGCTGTTCTAGCAACATCCATAGGATGAGATTTTTTTGGCATATGTTTAATTATTTCGTAAAGATTTTTTGATAAATCTCTATGTCCTCTTTCAATTTTCTCAAATTGTCTAAGCTCAATGCTATTTGGCAAGTCACCTTTTAAAATTAGATATGCTGCTTCTTCAAATCTACAAAATTCACATAAGTCTTGAACAGCATAACCCCTATAAGTTAATGAGTTAATTTCAGGCATAACTTTAGAAACTTCTGTTTCATCAACAACAATTCCTAATAAACCTTTTTTAACTTCTTCACTCATTATTCATGTCCCTCTGTACTAAAATTATATATTTTTTCATCCAAAGAATTATATTTTTCATACTCAACTATATCATATAATCTTTTTCTAGTTTGCATCTTATCTAAAATATTATTTTGATGTCCATCTGCAAAAATGGCACGTAGACCGTCTTCAACACTTTTCATCGCTAATCTTTGAGTAGTGACTGGATAAATTACAATATTGTATCCAAGTTCTTCTAATCGTTTAAAATCTAGCAACTTCGATTTACCAAACTCAGTCATATTAGCTAAAAGATAACAATTTAGTGATTTTCTAACTTTTTCGAACTCAGTTTCATCTTTTAATGCTTCTGGAAAAACAATTTCTGCTCCAGCATCAATATAAGATTTGCAACGATCAATCATTTTTTCAATACCTTCTACGCTTTTAGCATCAGAACGTGCAATGATTTTAAAATTTTTGTCTGATCTTGCCTCTACACATTCTTTGATTTTTTTTGTCATATCCTCTTTTGATATCAATTCTTTATTGTCCAGATGGCCACACCTTTTCTGTTCAATCTGATCTTCTAAATGAATTGCTGAAATACCAAAATTTT